>CAUDZT010000067.1 GCA_958453935.1 uncultured Collinsella sp.
GGACTTGCAGCGACGGACCTCAGGACGCTCTTACACCACGTCTGCGCGCGCCACCATGGCAGTGGACAATAAATGCCAAATATGAGTACTGTTGCCTTGCCGATAGCATTTACGACCAAGAAAATAATGAACATAGTTAAGAATCTGTTTATTAAAAGCGGGTCTCCAAGTCCTAAGCCGGCCATTCTGGTCAACTGGAAGGGTCGCGCGCTACCGCATGAGCGCCATTTTGGGTGGTTTTGCCTGCTACTAAAATGGTAACAGTACTCATATTTGCCCCTTTTTGTCCATGACCTCTTGGAGTCGGCTCGAAAAGAGTGATTTTGGGTTGTTTGCTGCGGGTGTGGGCTTGGAAACAACGTTCGGGGTGGCGAGGCGCCCAGAATTTGGTCGCAAGGAGGGCGTTCCTCGGCTGTGTCAGGAGTGTCCCTGGGTGCCGGCACATAAGGAACGTCCCTAACTGTCGGAGGGGGTGCCTGCCGTGGCAGGCACCCCCTCCGGATGTGGGAAGTTTGCGCTGCAGGTTACTTGTCGGTGCCCAGCTTGTGCGGCTTGAGAGCGAGCGCATTGACGAGCGCGTCGGTGGCAGACTTGACGGCTGCCGGCTGCGGATCGTTGACGTGATCCTCGGGATGCACGGGCAGGTCCTTCTTGACTGCATCGTGGATCAAGTTGAGGTACTCAGTCACGCCAGTGGTCGATAGGTGCGTGCCATCGCCATCGAACAGGTCGTTGCGATTGGCGCTGTATCCGAACCAGTCGATAACGCGCACGTTCTTGTAGCGCGTAGCGGCGTTGGCGATGGCCTGGTTGGTAGAGCCAACCCACGGCTGCGGGCTGCGCGTGTTCACAAACACCACAATACGCTTATCTCCTGCATCGGCCATGATGGCGTCGATCTGGTCGTCGGTTACCAAGCCGTTGGTTCCCAGCGCAAAGACCACGATCTTGCCGGCAAGGTTCTGTTGGAGATAGCCCTCAAATGTCGCGCGGCCCGCATCAAACTGGCGGCCCTTTTCGGCATCGATGTGACTGTGGGGGAACACGCCGTCAAAGGAATCGACGGCGCGCAGCGACACGGAGTCACCGATCATCAACAGGTCGTAGGAGCCATCGGGGAAGCCGTCGTTGTCCTTGTCGGTGTCGTCGGCTGCCTGTTGGTCCGTTGGCGCGGTGTTCTTGGCTTCCTTGTTGAGGACTTCGGCGCCCTCACCGCTCAGTGCAGACGTCTCGGGCACAAAGACCAGGCCGCCCAGCGCGATAACAAGCACGATCCCGCAAGTGGCGCACACGGGAATATGCGCGCGCACCCAGTTGGCGGGCGTGGTGGTGCCGTCGTGGAACTCGGATACGGTGCGCCCAAAGGCGCCCTTTCTAAACGGCGTCTCGATAAAGCGATATGAACATTCGGCTACGGCGACCACCAACAACACCTGCAAAATGTACTGCCACCACGGCGTATCGTTGATGTTGGCGACCGGGTTCATGAGCAACAGTAGCGGATAGTGCCACAGGTAGATGCTGTACGAGCGCTTGCCAACCCACACGAGCGGCTCGGCGGACAGTGCGCGGGCAACCATTCCCTGGGGCTGCACGCAGGCCGCGATGACCATGAGCGTGAGGATGGAGCATAGCAGCGTGCCGCCGCGATACTGGAACGCGGTGTAGCCGTTGGTGAGCGCGACCATGGCGGCAAGGCCAACCAGACCCACGACGCCCAACACATCGATGGATGCGGGCGAGGACCAAAAGCGCACGAGGGCGCTCGGCTGTGCCGGGACGGTCTCGGCTGCGTTGTCGGCCTTCTCGCTAGGCTTGCCCTCGGCGTTCTTGCCGTGCTTGGCGGCGCCAGCCAGGCGATTGAGCCCCAAACGATGAGCGAGACACACCGGCGCCAGGTCGCGATCGGGGATAAAGGCCATCCAGGCGCCCAGCAGCAGCGAGAAGACGCGGGTGTCGGTGCCGTAGTACACGCGGCTGGGGTCGGCGGCAGGGTTGTAGAGCACCATCATGGCAAGGGCGGATACCGCTGCGAGTCCCAGGACCACACGGCGCGTGTTGGGTTTGCTCACATGCATGGACACCATGGCAAACAGCAGCGGTGGCCAAACCAGGTAGAACTGTTCCTCGATGGCGAGCGACCAAAAGTGCGTAAGCGGCGAGGGGTCGCCCAGGGCGTTGAAGTACGAGACGTCCTGCATAATCTGCCACCAGTTGTTAAAGAACAGCAGCGACGGCAGAATGTCGGGACGCATCTTGGTGAGCATCACGTGGTTAAAGATGGTGCACAGCGCGCAGGTCACGAACACTACCGTTACCACGGCGGGGACCAGGCGACGGATGCGGCGGATCCAGAAGCTCTTGAGGTCGATGCGGCCGGTCTTAGCGACTTCGTTGAGTAGCAGGCGTGTGATCAGATAGCCCGAAAGCACAAAGAAGATCGTGACGCCAAGCAGGCCGCCCTGAGCCCACGTGAGGTTGAGGTGATAGAGCACCACCGCGACGACGGCAAGCGTGCGCAGGCCGTCGAGCGCAGGGATGTAGCGGGACTTGGGGCGAGCAGGCGTCTGCTCCGCGGCGGGAGTGTTGGCGCGGCCAGCGTTGTTGGCAGAAGCGCGATGGGGGCTCGCGGTGCGTCGCGGCTCGTTGGCACGGCGCTCGCCCTTCACGCGTTCGTGCGGCGCCGGCTCGTTGCCCGTGCGGCGTCGACCGCGCGAGCCCGATTGCGAGAATTGTTCCATAAAACATCATCCAATGACGAGAATAATCAGCACGTATTCATTGTAGCTGCCTGCCCCTGTGAATGCTTGCTGCTGGCGTAAGCTCAAGCGCGCGTCCACATCAAAGTGGACTAAAGTTATAGGGGGTGCGAGAGTGCACAATCGTTGGTCGACGGTGGGCGCAAAGCCTGAAGACGAGGAGGTTTCCATGGCGGATCACAGCATCGTTGCGGTGTTCGGCAGCATGAACATGGACCTTTCGGTGGCGTGCGAGCGCATGCCGCGTGCGGGCGAGACAGTCGGTGGCAGCGGTTTTATCACCAACGCCGGTGGCAAGGGCGCTAACCAGGCCGTCGCTGCTGCGCGCATGGGTGCGCGCACGTGCATGATTGGCGCTGTTGGGCGCGATACCTTTGGCGATGCGCTTGTGGCAGGGCTCCAGGATGCCGGCGTGGGCGTTGAGTTCGTGGCGCGTCGCGATGACGTGGAGACCGGTACCGCGACTATCATTCGCTGCGAGAGCGACAACCGCATCGTGCTGTCGCCGGGCGCCAACCATGCGCTTGCGGGCGAGGACGTTGCCCGCGCACTGAGGCGCTTGGTGGCCGACGAGCTCGACGGCGATGCCAGCGAGTTTGCCCCGGCTGCCGGAAGCGTCTTTATCGCCCAGGGCGAATGTGACCTTGCAGCGACGGCCGAGGCGCTTGCTTGCGCTCACGAGCTGGGGTTCTATACGGTCTTTAACCCTGCGCCCGCCTGCGATTTGCCGGCAGGAGCGTGGCCTGCGGTCGACTTGGTCTGCCCCAACGAGACCGAGTGCCAGATGCTGACGGGCATTCTGCCCACAGATGATGCGAGTTGCGTCGCCGCGCTCAATGCGCTGCTCGACAAGGGCGCCGGCGCCGCGGTCATCACGCTGGGCGGCGCCGGCTCGGTTACGCTCGGCGATGGCGGTGAGCCGCTGCGCATGCCGGCGCTTTCGAGCGCGGTGGTCGATACGACGGCCGCGGGCGATACGTTTATTGGTGCGCTTGCTGCAGCTCGTCTGGAGGGTCTGCCGCTCTTTGAGTGCATGGCCGCGGGTGCTCGCGCCTCGGCGGTGACGGTATCGCGCCTGGGCGCTCAGCAATCAATTCCCACGCGTGCGGAAGTCGAGCACAAGTTTGGTTTAGACGGTTTGGATGTAGACGGAGAAGCGGAGTAGAACAATGGCAACCAAGAAGCTGATCCTTGATCTGGATATGGGTGTGGATGATGCGATGGCGCTCGCCTATGCCATCGCGAGCCCCGAGGTGGAGCTCGTCGGCATCACCACGTGCTTTGGCAACGTGCGCGTCGAGCAGTCGGCGCACAACTGCTTGGCGGTGCTCGACCTGTTGGGTCGTCCCGAGGTGCCGGTGTACCTGGGCGCCGATCGTCCCGTGAAAGCGACCGAACCCTACACGCCGCCGGCGTCCACCACGCTTATCCACGGCAAGAACGGCATTGGCGGCGCAAGCGTGCCCGCCTCGCCGTACGAGCCGGTGGGCGCGACGTCGGCCGATGGCAATGCGGCGGTCGATTACCTGATTGATGCCGCGCGTACCTATGGTCCCGATCTGGCCTACGTTGCGACCGGCCCGCTCACCAATCTGGCGCTTGCCCTGGAGCGCGATGCGGCGGCGATGATGTCCATCGGCCGCGTGGTCGTGATGGGCGGTGCGCTTACCGTGCCCGGCAACGTGAGCGCGGGCGCCGAGGCCAACATGGCGGGCGACCCCGAGGCTGCCGACGCCGTGTTGCGCTCGGGCCGCAAGCTCACCATGGTGGGCTTGGATGTGACGCACCGCGTGGTGCTCACGCGCCGCGACGTTGCCGGCTGGACGGGCTCGGGCACTATGGCTGGCTGCGCGTTTGCGAGCATGGTCGAGCACTATATCGGTTCGTACGAAATGAACGCGCCCTACCTGGGCGGCTGCGCGCTGCACGATCCGCTGGCGGTTGCCGTGGCGATTGATCCCACGCTCGTGGGTGCGCTCGGCTGTAACCTGCGTGTCGACCTGCTGGGCGAGTATCGCGGCCGCACCATCTGCGACGAGCACCGTCTGTCCGATCCAGATAAGAGCGCGCTCGTGGCGCTCACCGTGGACGCCCCACGTTTCCTCGCGGAGTTTAAGGCACGCATGGCTCGCATCCTTGGCTAAACGGTTTCTGTGCCCCGTTCCAGATTAGCTACCGAGTAAATACGCCCGTTGGGGGAATAGTCGCGTCGCTTCGCTTGACAACAGGCTAAACTAGCTATTAAACATTTACTATTCTGTTTAGATTGAATTTGCGGTCGTTTAGTTGTCGAGTCACGGGGCGGTCAGGCCACGATGCTCGACCGCGACCGTTACTAGGGGGAACAATGGCCAAAGCAAGTGTTCGCGAGATCAGCCGCATCACCGGTTTTTCGCCTGCGACCGTGTCCAACGCGCTCAACCGCAAGCGCAGCGTGAGCGAGGAGACCGCCAAAGTCATCCTGGAGTGCGCGCAGTCGCTCGGCTATCAGCAGTCGACGCAGCTCGAGAGCATCCAGTTTGTGCTCGCGCGCAAGACGGGCGCCATCCTGGACGAGAGCACCTTCCACCCCGCGGTCATCGAGGGCGTGGAGCGCCAGGCGCGTCGCCACGGCATGAGCACGAGCTTTGTCTCGCTCGACTTTAGCGACCTAGACGCCGTGCGTCCGCAGGTCGAGGGCCTGATCGCCGACCCGTCTGCCGCCATCGTGCTGATGGGCACCGAGTTGGGCGAGGAGGACTACGCCCTGTTCGCTAACGCCGCCGCCCACCTGATCGTGCTCGATGGCTGGAGCGACCGCCAGTACTTCGATGCCGTGGTCATTGCCAATACCGATTCGGTGCTGCGTGCCGTGGACTACCTTATCGAGAAAGGTCACAAGCAAATCGGCTATCTGGCGGGCGACCTTCGTATCCGCAACTTTAAGGACCGCGAGCGCGGCTATCGCCAAGCGCTTGAGGATGCGGACCTCGAGGCCAATCCGGCATGGCGCGTCACGCTGGGCACCACGCTCGAGGGCGCTTATCGCGACATGGGCGCGTGGCTCGACAATGCCTCGCACGACGACCTGCCGACGGCTTTCTTTGCCGAGAACGACGTGCTCGCCGTGGGTGCCATGCGCGCGTTCAACGAGCACGGCATTCGCGTGCCCGAGGATGTCTCGATCATCGGCTTTGACGACCTATCTCTGGGCGCTTTTTCCAACCCGCCGCTCACCACGGTGCATGTTCCCAAGCACGAGGTGGGTGAGATCGCGGTGCGCCGCCTGGTGGGCAACATCCGCAATCCCAAGAGCTACACCTGCAAAACGGCTGTGTCGACCTATTTTGTCGAGCGCCAGAGCGTGCGCGAAATCTAGGCGGAGACGGCATCGCCTGCAGCGTGCCAAAGCTCGCTAGGGCAGTAAACATAGCGCTATTCAAAAGAGGGTCCTTCGGGGCCCTCTTTTTGTTGCCCTTGTATGTTCAGATTGTTTACATACCGTTTAGGCTGATTTCTCTACCGTTTACGAGACTTTCGCGCTAAACTTTTAAACAAAAGAGTAAAACATTTAGTAAACATAACAAAACGAAACATGCGTCTGTTTACTGAACATGTGACTAGGGGAGGACGTACATGGACAAGATCAAGCTCGGCTTTGTGCCCACGCGCCGCAGTATCTTTAGCGCGCCGGACGCGATCAAGTATCGCGGTCTGACGGCTGATCGCCTGCGCGAGATCGGCGTCGAGATTGTGGATATCGACGACATCAACGACGAGGGCCTGCTGTTCGACGACAGCCATATCGCGCCTATCGTCGAGAAGTTCCGCGCCGAGGGCGTCGACGGCATCATGCTCTGCCACGCCAACTTTGGTACCGAGTATGTCTGCGCCCGCCTTGCCCGCGAGCTCGGTTTGCCCGTGCTGCTGTGGGGGCCGCGCGACGAGCGCCCCGAGCCCGACGGCACCCGTCTGCGTGATAGCCAGTGCGGTCTGTTCGCCACCGGCAAGGTCCTGCGCCGCTTCCAGGTTCCCTTCACCTACATGACCAACTGCCGTCTGACCGATCCCGAGTTCGAGCGCGGCGTCTGGGACTTTTTGGCCGTGTGCAACGTGGTCAAGACCTTCAAGCACACCCGCATCCTGCAGATGGCCACCCGTCCGTTCGATTTCTGGTCGACCATGTGCAACGAGGGCGAGCTGCTCGAGAAGTTCAACATCCAGCTTTCGCCCATCCCCATGACCGAGCTTGTCCAGGCCGTGCGCGACGCCCAGGCTGACGAGCAGGCCATGGCAACCATGCTCGCCCACATTGGTGACAGCTTTGAGATCTGCATCCCCGAGGACAAGGTTCCTGCGGTCGCAGGACTCGCCATTGCCATGAAGCGCCTGGTCGAGAAGTACGGCTGCAACGCCGGCGCCATCCAGTGCTGGAACGCCCTGCAGGACGAGTTGGGCATTATGCCCTGCGCCGCCAACGCAATCCTCAACGAGATGGGCATCCCCATCGTCTGCGAGACCGACATCCATGGCGCTATCACCGCGCTGATGGTCGAGGCCGCCGACCTGGGCCGTCACCGCGGCATGTTCGCCGACTGGACCGTGCGTCATCCCGATAACGAGAACGGCGAGCTGCTGCAGCACTGCGGCCCCTGGCCCTGCAGCTGCGCGGCCGTCAAGCCCAAGCTCACCTATCCGCTGGCCTTCGATCACCCCGGCGCGCTGACGGCCGAGGCCAAGCACGGCGACCTCACCCTTGCCCGCTTTGACGGCGACAACGGCGAGTACTCGCTGCTGCTGGGCAACGCCCGCGGCATCGACGGCCCGGCCGGCATGGGCACCTACCTGTGGGTCGAGGTCGACAACCTCAAGCGCCTCGAGGCCAAGATCGTCGAGGGTCCCTACATCCACCATTGCGTCGCCATTCACGCCAACGTGGTGCCGGTGCTCTACGAGGCGTGCAAGTACATCGGCATTGTCCCCGACCTGTACGACCCCATCGAAGAAGACGTCAAAGCTTACCTGCGAGGAGAGTAGAAATGGCAACTATCGAAGAGCTTGAGTCCCTGCGTTGGGACCTTCGACGCGATTGCGTCGATATCATCATGGCTGGCGCCGGCGGGCACATCGGCGGCGACATGTCGGTCATCGATGCGCTGATGACCCTCTACGCCAACCACCTCAACATTTCGCCCGAGACCGTCGACAATCCCAACCGCGATCGCTTCGTGCTCTCCAAGGGCCACGCCATGGAGGCCTACTACGCGGTGCTCTGCCACGAGGGCTATCTTGACCTTGATGACGTCAAGGCCCGCTTCTCCAAGTTCGGCAGCCCCTACATCGGCCACCCCAACAACAAGCTCAAGGGCATCGAGATGAACTCGGGCTCGCTGGGTCATGGCCTGCCCGTGGCCGTCGGGATGGCGCTTGCCGGCAAGATGGATGGCCGCGACTACCGCGTCTACACCATCATGGGCGACGGCGAGCTTGCCGAGGGCTCGGTCTGGGAGGGCGCCATGAGCGGCGGCAACTACCAGCTCGATAACCTGTGCGCGCTCGTGGACCGCAACCGCCTGCAGATCAGCGGCAGCACCGAGGACGTCATGAAGCAGGATTCGCAGGAGGAGCGCTGGGCCGCCTTCGGTTGGAACGTGCTGTCCATTCCGGGCAACGACGTCCAGGCCATCGACGCCGCGCTGACGCTGGCCGCCGAGACCAAGGGTAAGCCCACGGTCATCATCCTCAACACGGTGAAGGGCTACGGCTCGCCGGTTATGGAGGACAAGGCCGCCTGGCATCATCACCTGCCCAACGATGAGGAATATGCCCAGATCATCGCCGATTTCGCTGCCCATAAGGAGGCTATCAATGGCTAACAAGATCGCCAACCGCAAGGCTATCTGCGACACGCTGCTCGAGGCCGCCGCAACCGATAAAGACATCGTCGTCCTGTGCTCCGACTCCCGCGGCTCTGCATCGCTCACGCCGTTCTTTGACCAGTATCCCCAGCAGTCCGTTGAGGTCGGCATTGCCGAGCAGGACCTGGTGAGCATCGCCGCCGGTATGGCCTCGTGCGGCAAGAAGGCCTGGGCCGCCTCGCCGGCGTCCTTTGTGACCACGCGCTCGTATGAGCAGTGCAAGGTCGACGTTTCGTACTCCAACACCAACGTCAAGCTCATCGGCATCTCGGGCGGCGTGTCCTACGGCGCCTTAGGCATGAGCCATCACTCCGCGCAGGATATCGCCGCCATGAGCGCGATTCCCAACATGCGCGTGTATCTGCCGAGCGATCGCTTCCAGACCGCCGAGCTCGTGCGTGCCCTGGTCGCCGACAACAAGCCGGCCTACATCCGCGTGGGCCGCAACCCGGTGGAGGACGTGTACACCGAGGACGAGTGCCCGTTCCAGATGGATCGCGCCACCTGGGTGCGCCGCGGCACCGATGTGACGATCGTCGCTACCGGTGAGATGGTCCGCCACGCCGTGGACGCCGCCGATCTGCTGGCCGAGCAGGGCATCTCGGCAACGGTGCTCGATATGTACTGCGTCAAGCCGCTCGACGCCGAGGCCGTGATCGAGGCCGCCGGTGCCACGCGCGCCGTCGTGACCGTCGAGGAGCACAGCCCCTTCGGCGGCCTGGGTTCCATGGTCGCGCAGGTCGTGGGCGAGCATTGCCCGCGTCCGGTCAAGTGCCTCTCCCTGCCCGACGCGCCGGTCATCACCGGTACGAGCCCCGAGGTCTTTGCGCACTACGGCCTGACGGGTGCCGGAATCGCGCAGACCGTCGCCGAGTTCTTGCCCGCAGAGTAACTGGAATGTGACAAAGGGACCGCCCCTTTGTCACATTCGTTTTGAAAGGGGTGGCCATGGGCCGCTACATCATCGGAATCGATCAATCCACGCAGGGCACCAAGGCGCTGCTGGTGGACGAGGGCGGCCATTTGATTCATCGTGCCGATCGCTCGCATCGCCAGATTGTCAACGAGGCCGGCTGGGTGAGCCATGATCCAGCCGAGATCGCCGCCAACGTGCTGGCCGCGGCGCGCGCCGTGGTGGAGGAGACCGGGGTCGATCCGGCCGACGTCGCCGGCATCGGCATCTCCAACCAGCGCGAGACTACCGTTGCCTGGAGGCGCACGACGGGCGAGCCGCTGTGCGACGCCGTGGTGTGGCAGTGCGCCCGCGCCCGCGAGCTGTGCGACGAGCTGGCCGCGCGCGAGGGCGTGGCCGAGCTGGTGCGCGACACGACGGGTCTAGTGCTCTCGCCCTACTACCCGGCGGGCAAGATGGCCTGGATCCTCGCGAACGTTCCCGCGGCTGCCGAGGCCGCTGCAGCGGGCGAGCTGTGCCTGGGCACCATCGATGCCTGGGTGGTCTGGACGCTCACGGGCGGCGCGGAGTTCCGCTGCGACTGGTCCAACGCCAGCCGCACGCAACTCTTTGACCTGCGCCGTGGCTGCTGGAGCGAGCCGGTGTGCGAGGCCTTTGGCGTTGACGTGGCCTGCCTGCCACAGGTGACCGATTCCGATGGCCTGTTTGGCATGACGGACCTGGGCGGCTTTTTGCCGGCACCCGTGCCCATTCACGGCGTGCTCGGCGACAGCCATGCCGCCTTGTTTGCGCAGGGCTGCCATAGCCGCGGCATGGCCAAGGCGACCTATGGCACCGGCAGCTCGGTCATGATGAACGTCGGCGACGAGTTCGTCGCCAGCTCGCACGGGCTTTCGAGCTCGCTCGCATGGCGCATGGACGGCGTGACCGAGTACGTGCTCGAGGGCAACGTGAGCTACGCCGGCGCCGTCAAGACGTGGCTGCGCGACGATCTGGAGCTCATCAATAACCCCGAGGAAGTTACCGACCTGTGCTACGCCGCCAATCCGGCGAGCCGCGTCTACTTTGTGCCGGCGTTTACCGGTCTGGGCGCGCCGCACTGGGCGAGTGACGCCGAGGGCTGCGTCTTTGGCATGACGCGCACCACGGGTCGCGCGGAGTTCGTGAAGGCCGCCGACGAGTCGATCGCCTATCAGATCTTTGACGTGATTGATGCGATGGTCGAGGATTCGGGCGCGGCGCTGGCCGAACTTCGTGTTGACGGCGGTCCCACGCGCGATGCGTACCTGATGCAGTTTGAGAGCGACCTGGTTGGCTCGCCCATCCGCATCGCGAGCAACGACGAGATGAGCGGCCTGGGTGCGGCCTGGGCCTGCGGCATTGCGCTGGACATGTACACGCGCGATGTCGTCGACGTCTACGGCGCCCGCGGCATCGTGGAGCCGTCGATGCCCGCCGACGAGCGAGTCAAAAAGATCGCCGGCTGGCGCCATGCTGTCGACGCGACTATCGCCTACACTGCCTAGGCGGCTGCGCGGCGCCCGCAGGCTATTCCCGGGCAGCTCATTTGGGACGGGGCTTTTTTGACTGGTATGATTGGTGCGATCATTCGAACCAGCTAAAAGAGCCCCGTCCCAAATTGACTACCGAGAGGATCTGCCATGGAGCGCATCGCGAGTTTTTCCGTTGACCATCTGCTGCTTGAGCCCGGCGTGTATGTGAGCCGCATCGACCGCGATCCGGCGACCGGCGCCGCCGTCACCACCTTTGACCTGCGCCTGACCACGCCCAACAAGGAGCCAGTTATGAACACGGCGGAGTGCCACACCATCGAGCATCTGGGTGCCACGTTCCTCCGCAATCATGCCGAGTGGTCGAGCCGCATTGTCTACTTTGGCCCCATGGGCTGCCGCACGGGCTTTTACCTGGTTGTCTTTGGTGAGCTGACGAGCGAGGAGATCTTGCCGCTCGTGCGCGAGCTGTTCGAGTTTGTCGCGGGCTTTGAGGGCGATATCCCCGGCGCCGCTCCCGAGGAGTGCGGTAACTATCTGGACCAGAACCTCCCCATGGCAAACTGGCTCGCGCGCCGTTATCTCGACCGCGACCTGGCCAATATCGACGAGAAGCACCTGCACTACCAGCAGGCGTAAGGGCTTTATCGCCCAAAGCGCGCGCATTGGGCGCCTTCGCTTATGCGGGGGCGCCTTTTTGTTGAGTGGTCGGGACGAGCGTTCAAAATCGCTCATGTTTGTTCTAGAATGTTCGTATAGTCACATTTACGAACAGGAGCGAA
>CAUDZT010000068.1 GCA_958453935.1 uncultured Collinsella sp.
AGCCTCTTTGCATGTCCGAGGACGTTTTGGAAAGTAACCCAAAGCGGCCCGGCGATCCTGCGGGAGTTAAATCCCTTTAGAACTTGTCGTGGAAGGTACGCGAAATGACCTCGTCCTGCTGCTCCTTGGTGAGCGTGTGGAAGTTCACGGCATAGCCGGAAACGCGGATGGTCAGCTGCGGGTACTTCTCGGGGTGAGCCTGAGCGTCGAGCAGCGTCTCACGGTTGAAGACGTTGATGTTCAGGTGGTGGCCACCCTTCTCGGCGTAAGCGTCGAGCATGTGGACCAGGTTATCGGCCTGAGTCTCGGAAACTTCAGAAACCTTCATAATGTGTCTCCTTCGATTGATAGGCGCCGGCCGAAACCGGCGCGCCAATCAGTAATCGTTATTGTTAGTATAGCACTAACAATAGTTACTCGCCCAGCTGATCAAGGTCGATATCGCCAAAGAACACCTGGTCCTCCTTGCCGAGCGCACCCGGGATGATGGAGAAGGTGTTGGAGATGCCGTCCTGAGCATCGCGGAACGGGAGCTTGGAAACCGAAGACAGCGAAGCGATGGCGCCGTGGCTATCGCGCTTGTGCATGGGGTTAGCACCCGGGGCGAACGGCTGGCCAGCCTTGCGGCCGTCGGGGGTGGAGCCGGTCTTCTTGCCGTACACGACGTTGGAGGTGATGGTCAGAACCGAGGTCGTGGGCACGGAGTTGCGGTAGGTGTCGTTCATGCGGATGTACTCCATGAACTGGTGCACAACGTCGTGAGCGATCTGGTCGACGCGGTCGTCATCGTTACCGTACTTGGGGAACTCGCCCTCGGTCTCGAAGTCGACGATGATGCCGTTCTCGTCACGGACGGGGTGGACCTTGGCGTACTTGATGGCGGACAGGGAGTCAGCCACGACGGAAAGGCCAGCGATACCCGTAGCGAACCAGCGGTGCACGTGCTTGTCGTGCAGAGCCATCTGGATGCGCTCGTAGCAGTACTTATCGTGCATGTAGTGAATGATGTTCAGCGAGTTGACGTACACGCCAGCGAGCCACTTCATCATGTCGTTGTACTTGGCCACAACGTCGTCGTAATCGAGCGTGTCGCCCTCGACGGCGCGGTACTTGGGGCCGACCTGCTTCTTGGAGACCTCGTCAACACCGCCGTTGAGCGCGTAGAGCAGGCACTTGGCCAGGTTGGCGCGGGCGCCGAAGAACTGCATCTCCTTGCCGATGCGCATGGAGGACACGCAGCAGGCAATGCCGTAGTCGTCGCCGTGGTAAACGCGCATGAGGTCGTCGTTCTCGTACTGAATCGAGGAGCTGGCGACGGAAGTCTTGGCGCAGAACTTCTTGAAGTTCTCGGGCAGACGGGTCGACCACAGAACGGTCATGTTGGGCTCGGGGCTGGTGCCCATGTTCTCGAGCGTGTGCAGGTAGCGGTAGCTCATCTTGGTAACGAGCGTACGGCCGTCGACACCCATGCCGCCGATGGACTCGGTGACCCACTGCGGGTCGCCGGTGAACAGGGCCTGGTACTCGGGGGTACGGGCAAACTTAACCATGCGAAGCTTCATGATGAAGTGATCCACGAACTCCTGGATCTGCTCCTCGGTGAAGGTGCCGTTGGCAAGGTCGCGCTCAGCGTAGATGTCGATGAACGTGGAGGTACGGCCGATGGACATAGCGGCGCCGTTCTGCTCCTTAACGGCAGCGAGGTAGGCGAAGTACATCCACTGGATGGCCTCCTGCGTGTTGGTAGCAGGGTTGGAAATGTCGAAACCATAGGTCTCGGCCATCATCTTGAGCTCGCCGAGGGCGCGGATCTGCTCCTGCAGCTCCTCACGATCGCGGATGTTGTCGGCGGTCATGACCGTCGGGGTGGAAGCCTTCTGGGCCTCCTTGTCCTTGATCAGGTAGTCGACACCGTACAGGGCGACACGACGGTAGTCGCCGATGATGCGGCCGCGGCCATAGCCATCGGGCAGACCGGTGATGATGTGGGCCGAACGGCAGGCGCGCATCTCGGGGGTGTAGACATCGAAGACGCCGGCGTTGTGGGTCTTGCGCTCGAAGGTGTAGCGCTCGACAACGTTCTCGTCGATCTTGTAGCCGTGCTGGCTGGCAGCCTGGCAAGCGATGCGGATACCACCGTTGACGTGCAGCGCGCGCTTGAGCGGCTTGTCGGTCTGGAGGCCGACGATGGTCTCCTTGTCGCGATGGGCGTTATCGATGTAGCCAGCGGGGTGGCTCACGATACCCGTGACGGTCTTGGTGTCCATATCGAGGACGCCGCCCTGCTCGCGCTCCTTGAGCAGCAGGTCGAGAACCTCGCCCCACAGCTCCTTGGTACGCTCGGTCGGGCCGGCGAGGAACGACTCGTCGCCCTCGTAGGGGGTGTAGTTCTTCTGGATGAAGTCTCGGACGTCAACCTCTCCCGTCCAGATGCCTTCCTTGAAGCCTTCCCATGCCTCCTGCATTGTGTAACCACGCTCCTAGTTACGTGTAATGCGGCGCTCTCTCACACCGCTGCTTATTGAATTCTTGAATTATCGGCTTGCACTACCGGCTTCTTCCGTTCTTCACCACACATTGGTACAGGGAAAAACGTTTGTCCACCTTGGAACTGCAACCCAAAACCCAAGATTTCACCCGTTTGAGAAGGATAACATAGCCACCCCCTTCATCAGGGCTGTTATATGTTTCTTTTTTTATACCATTAGGGCGTTTTTAACAAATCCGCAGGAAATGCGAGCGCGAGCAACTACCGTTCACCGATTTGTTTGGTATATTTCCTTGCCTTTGTACGACGTTCACTCTAGCTGTTATGCCAGTTTTAGCAGGGTAAAGTGCCCCAGAGACCCCGCAGAAACTGCAGGGCGGCCACGGGATTTCCCCCGGGACCGCCCTGTGGCATGGTTAGTTATTTAGCTTTGATTGCCGCTTGGCATTAGGCGGCTGCGGCGGCCTTGTCGGTCGTTGCCTTGCTGTGGCCCTGACCCTCAAAATGCTTGTAGCACCAGCTGGTGACCAGCGGGGTCAAAATGGCCGTCACGATAGCACATGCTGCAACCTGCGCCGTAGCCGTCGCGAGCACCGCGCCGCCGTACATGGCCTCGTTGACGCTTGCCATGGCAGCAGGCGTGGCCACATTGGCTCCGGCGCAGCTCGAAATGGCCGCACCTGCGACACCCGTACCGCCCGTGAGCTTATCGACCGCGATGACGGGAATTGCAAAGACTACCGAGCAGATCACGCCGAGCAGGATGCCGGGAAGACCACCGTTGATAAGCTGGCCAAAGGTCATGGTCGAGCCCATGGCAAAGAAGACGAGCACGATGATGGCGGAAAGTGCCGGTGCCATCATCTTCTTAAAGCTCGGGAAGAGGTTACCCAGAATAATGCCGACGACGATCGGCAGGATGGCGCCCACGAGCGACCAACCGATCGGAGCCTGACCGGCAGCGCCGAGCACGATCATCGTGACCGGAGGGCCGACAACCAGCGTGGTGATTGCGACGGCACCACGCTCGGCCTCATTGCCCATGGTGCCCATCAGACCAGCGTACATAGCGTTGTTGGCGCCGGTGCAAGCGGCCAGCATCACCATGGCAGAGATGCCAAACAGGTTGTCGTTGAATACATAAAGGATGAGCAGCGACACGGCAACGACCACGATCTGCTTGACGGCGATGATGATGGCGCCGCGGGCAGCGGCGGCAGGAGCGCTCTTAAACGAAATCGTCGTACCGACGATGAGCAAAAAAGCGCCAACAAGCGGGCCTGCGCCCTGCTGGGTCATGCCGAGCGTAAAGCTGCCGAGCGTTTTGAACAGGTCGGGGAACAGCGTGTTGAGCAGGCAGCCCAACAAAAGCGGCACCAAAATATTGGCACCCGGGATGGAGGACATCTTAAAGAACGGCTCCTTTGCCGCCGGCGCCTCCACCGCAGTCGATTCACTCATATATATCTCCTTTGGATGCATGCGAATCGTAGCCGCACGCGCCTATGTCAGAAAGAAGGCGACGGTCCCGAGTCGCAGGAACCGTCGCCGAATAATCGTCGTGGGGTATTACCCGTCCAGAACGATGCCGCCGTCGCAGTCGCCGATCTCGCCGTTCACGAAGCTGGCGAGGTCGGAAGCGAAGAACAGCACCATCTGCGCAGGCTCGCTGGCCTGGGCGGCGCGGCCCAGAGGAATACCGTTGATGATGCGCTGAGAGTTCTCGTCAGAGAGAATCGAGGTCATATCGGTAAGGGTAAGTGACGGGCACACGGCGTTGCAGCGGACGCCAAACTTGCCGCCTTCCTTGGCGACTGCCTTGGTTAGACCGTTAACACCGGCCTTGGAGCTGGCGTAGGCGGCTGTGCCGAGCAGGCCGCCACCGATCTTGCCCGCAACGGAACTCACGTTGACGATAGTGCCGGCATGGGCCGCCTTAAAGTGCGGATACACGGCGTTCATCATAGTGAAGGTACCGTTGAGGTTGATGTCGATGGTGCGACGCCACTCGGTGTCATCAATCTCGTCGAATTTCTTGGTGCTGATGACGCCAGCGCAGTTGATCAGGATGTTGGTTTGCGGCAGGTCCGTAAAAATCTGCTCGACGGTCTCACGCGCCTTAGGCGCATCGGCAACATCGAGCTGATAGAACTTGTTGCCCTCGCCAAGCTCGGCCACAGCGGCCTCGCCCTTGGCAGCGTTCCTTGCGATGAGCGCGACGTGTCCGCCGCCCGCGACGATGCCCTTGGCGATCTCGAGGCCAATGCCCTGAGTGCCACCCGTGACAATCGCGGTCTTGCCCGTGAAGTCAAATGCCATGACTCCATCCCCCTTTATATAAGGTGTCTCCTTGCGGGAAGTTGGAGCATCGCACGTGGCGATAAATGAGTCCCAGTCGTCATGGTGGTGACAACCCCTCGCCTAACCGCGGGCATAATAGTTCTTTGAAACGCTTCAGCAATTGAATTTTTTAACTCTTTATGCGCTCTTTATATTGCCCACTGCATGAGGCCCGAATATGCGGGTATCATCTTTCACCGAAAATAGTTTCTAGTGTTAGGGGTTTTCGGTGGAAGATACCGATTTCCATGAGCTTGGGCGTCAGCTCTTAACTGAGTTTGGCAGCATGCATCATCGCATTTCACGCTCTGCGGACAAAGCTCTCGGCGGCGAGATGGCTGTCATGCGCGCCCTCATGCTCGCTGGCGGTTCGCTCACGCCGAGCGAACTCGCAAATCGCGCCTGGGTCTCGAGTGCCCGCATCGCCAATATCTTACGCACTCTCGAAGCCAAGGGCTGGGTCGAGCGCGAGCACTCAAAGACCGACCGTCGTCGTGTACACGTCACGATGACCGATAAGGGATTCCAGAATCTCGAAATCAAACGTCGGGAATTCGAGGAGCGCACCGCGGCCTTCCTCGAGCAGCTCGGCGAAACAGATACCCAAGAGATGGTGCGCCTTCTAAGGCGTTTCAACGAAATTATCGACCGCAATCAAGAAAGGAGAGATGCCGAGTGAGGATTCTCAAGCTCTTTAAAAAGCATGTCCTGGCACTGTTCACAGCTATCGTACTTATCGTAATCAGCTGCAACGCCGATCTGGCACTGCCTACCTACATGAGCGACATCGTCGACGTGGGCGTGCAGCAAGGCGGCATCGCCTCGCCCGTGCCCGACACCATTCGCGCCGAATCGCTCGACGACCTCGAACTCTTTATGAGCGCCAAGGATGCCAAGACGGTAGAGGCTGCGTTTGGCAAGGCGGACAAGAACGGCATCCGCACGTACAAGGGCACCGAGGACGAGCGCGCCGACGGCAGCAAGATTGCCGACATCATGAGCCTGCCCGAGACCGTCGTACTTTCGCTCAACCAAGGCATCGATGCCAGCTCCATGGGCGACATGATGGGCGCGTCCAGCGAGAAAGACAACAGCGACCCCCAGGCCATGCCCACCCCCGAGCAGATGGCGGCAATGACGCCCGAGCAGCTCGCCGAGATGCAGCAGAAGGCCGCAGCGGCGCAGAACATGCAAAAGCAGATTGATGCCGACGGCGGCAAGATCACCATGAAGAGCCTGCGTCTAGGCGTTGAAGGCGGCCTCATCGACCAAGGCAAGCTCGTCGAGGGCGCCAACGAAATGGCGGACAAAATGGGCTCCATGTCGGGCTCCATCGTCACTCAGCGCGCCGTGAGCTATGTGCAGGACGAGTACAAGGCACAGGGCATCGACCCCGCCGACGTGCAGAACGCCTATCTGGGCCGCATGGCGACCACGATGTTTGGCCTGTGCCTGGTGTCGCTTGTCGCCACCATCCTGACCGGCGCCGTGGCTTCGCGCACCGCCTGCTCCATCGCCCGCGACCTGCGCCGCGAGACCTTCAACAAGGTTATGCACTTCTCGCCGGCCGAGGTGGGCAAGTTTAGCCAGGCCTCGCTCATCACCCGCTGCACCAACGACATTCAGCAGATTCAGATGGCCGCAACCCTGTTTATCCGCATGTGCCTCATGGCGCCCGTCATGGGCATCGTCGCCGTCATGCGCGTCCTGGCCAACCACACCGGCCTGGAGTGGACCATCGCCGTGGCCATCATCGCGGTCTCGGCCGTCGTCGGCGTGCTTATGGGCCTCACCATGCCCAAGTTCAAAAAGATGCAGAGCTTTGTGGACCGCGTGAACCTTACCGCCCGCGAGCTGCTCGACGGCCTTATGCCCATCCGCTCGTTTAACCGCGAGGAGCATGAGCTCGAGCGCTTTGACCAGGCGTCCCTCGACCTGATGACCACGCAGCTCTACACCAACCGAGCCATGAGCTTTATGATGCCGCTCATGATGCTGGTCATGAACTGCATCACCGTGCTTATCGTCTGGTTTGGTGCGCAGGGCGTGTCCGACGGCGTGATGCAGGTCGGCAACATGATGGCGTTTATCTCCTACACCATGCAGATCGTCATGGCGTTTATGATCCTCACCATGGTGTCGGTCATCCTACCCCGTGCCGAAGTCGCAGCCGAGCGCGTGGAAGAGGTCATCACCTGTCCCACGAGCATCAACGACCCCGTCTCGCCCAAACTGCCCGCGGCCAACGCGCCGCGCGGTGAGCTCGCCTTCCGCGACGTGAGCTTCCAGTATCCCGATGCCCGCGCCGATGTCATCAGCGGCGTGAACTTCACCACGCACGCCGGCCAGATGCTCGGCATCATCGGCTCCACGGGTTCGGGCAAGTCCACGCTTGTGCAGCTCATCCCGCGCCTGTACGACGTCACCGGCGGCAGCATTTCACTCGACGGCATCGACGTGCGCGACATGACCCTTTCCGAGCTGCGCCGCCGCATTGGTTACATCCCGCAGCAGGGTCGTCTGTTCTCGGGCACCGTTGAGAGCAACCTCAAGTTTGCCGGCGACATGGTGAGCGACGAGGACATGCACCGGGCCGCGCGCATCGCCCAAGCCGAGGACTTTATCGCCGAGCGCGAGGGCGGCTACGACTCCCCCATCAGCCAGGGCGGCTCCAATGTCTCGGGCGGTCAGCGCCAGCGTCTGGCCATCGCACGCGCGTTGGCTAAAAAGCCCGAGGTCGTGGTGTTCGATGACTCGTTTAGCGCCCTCGACTACAAAACAGACGCGCGCCTGCGCGAGGAGCTTGCCAAAAACGTTACCCACGCCGCGCTCGTGGTCGTGGCCCAGCGCATCGCGACCATCATGCACGCCGACCAGATCATCGTGCTCGACGACGGCCACGTGGTGGGCACCGGTACGCACGAGGAGCTGCTGCACAGCTGCCCAGCGTACCTGGAGATCGCACAGTCGCAGCTTTCCGCCGAGGAGCTGGGGCTCACCCAAGAAGAAATTGAAGCCGTCATGGAAGGAGGCGAGCGCTAATGGCAGACAAGACCAAGACTCAGATTCCCAAGCCCACCCGCCAGCGTGGTCCTATGGGCCGTATGGGTGGCATGGGCCGCGGCGAAAAGGCCAAGGACTTTAAGGGCACCATGAGGCAGCTACTCGGCTATATCGGTCAGCACAAGATTGCCGTGTTTGCCGCCGTCGCCTTTGCCGTGTGCTCGGTCATCTTTAACATTGTGGGACCCAAGGTGCTCGGCCAGGTTACGACCAAACTGTTCGAGGGCCTGGTTGCCAAGGTCAACGGCACCGGCGATGTTGACTTTGACTGGATCGCCAAGACGCTCGGCTTTTTGCTCTGCCTGTACCTGGCAAGCTCTGTCTGTAGCCTGATCCAGGGCTGGCTCATGACCGGCGTCACGCAAAAGATCTGCTACCGCATGCGCAAGGAGATCGCCGCCAAGATCGCCGTCGTGCCGATGAGCTACTTCAACGGCCACAGCAAGGGCGACGTGCTCAGCCGCATCACTAACGACGTCGATACGCTGGGTCAGTCACTCAACCAGAGCGTGACGCAGCTCATCACGTCGGTGACGCAGATTATCGGCGTGCTCGTCATGATGCTTTCGATCAGTCTGCCGCTCACCGGCGTCACCGTGCTCACACTGCCGGCCGCCGCGATTATCCTGACCGTAATGATTCACTTCTCGCAGCCGTACTTCCGCGAGCAGCAGCAGGTTTTGGGCACCGTCAACGGCATTATCGAGGAGGACTTTGCCGGCCAGAACGTCATTCAGGTGTTCGACCGCGCCGAGGCCTCAATCGAGGAGTTCGACCGTCAAAACGACCGTCTCTTTATTAGTGGCTGGCGCTCGCAGTTCCTATCGGGCCTGATGATGCCGCTTATGAGCTTGGTGGGCAACATGGGCTACGTGGGCGTTGTCGTGGTGGGCGCACAGCTCGCGCTGACCGGCAATGCCACGCCTGGCGATATTCAGAGCTTTATCCAGTACGTTCGCAACTTTACGCAGCCCGTGCAGCAGCTGGGCAACGTGAGCAACACGATGCAGTCGATGGCCGCCGCCACCGAGCGTGTCTTTGAGTTCTTGGCCGCGCCCGAGGAGGAGCAGAAGGCCGACGCGCAGATCCCCGAGAAGCGTCCCGGCCACGTGGAGTTTGACCATGTCAAGTTTGGCTACACGCCGGACAAGACCATCATCCACGACTTTAGCTGCGAGGCGCAGCCCGGCCAGACCATCGCCATCGTCGGTCCCACCGGCGCCGGCAAGACCACGCTCATTAAGCTGCTGCAGCGCTTCTACGATGTGGACGGCGGTTCGCTGCGCGTTGAGGGTGTCGACGTGCGCGACTGGGACCGCGCGGCGCTGCGCGGCGAGTTTGCCATGGTGCTGCAGGATACCTGGCTGTTTAACGGCACCATCCGCGAGAACATCCGCTACGGACGCCCCGATGCAAGCGATGCCGAGGTCGAGGCCGCTGCACGCGCCGCACGCTGCGATCACTTTATCCATACGCTCGCCGGCGGCTACGACTTTATGATCAACGAGGAAGGCACCAACCTTTCGCAGGGCCAACGCCAGCTCGTGACCATTGCCCGTGCCATTTTGGCCGACCGCCCGGCGCTGATTCTGGACGAGGCGACCTCCAACGTCGATACCCGCACCGAGGAGCTCATCCAGCGCGCCATGGACGCGCTGATGCAGGGCCGCACGAGCTTTGTCATCGCGCACCGCCTGTCCACGATCCGCAACGCCGACGTGATCTTGGTGATCCGCGACGGCGACATCGTCGAGAAGGGCACGCACGACGAGTTGCTCGCCCAGGGCGGCTTCTACGCCGACCTGTACAACTCGCAGTTCGACGAAGCGGCGTAAAACCGGCGGCAAACAACCGCAATACCCAAAAACGGGGGCGCAGGACAACCAGCGCCCCCATTTTTCGTTCTGCGGCCCTTGGACCGCATCCCCTGGAGCCGAATTGACGGTCCTTTCCAGCCCCTGTGGGCAAAAAATGGCAAATATGAGTACTGTTACCTTTTTAGTAACAGCCAAAACAGCCCCATATGCTGCCCGCACGGCTTGCAAGCGCCCCTAAATTACTCAAATAGTTCTATAGCGGGCTTATATGTGTTAAGGTTAATGAACATATTTTCTGTTATGTCTATTATCTTATGCCGGCAATATGACACTACGATAGCAACAGTACTCATATTTGCCATTTTTTGCCCACAGGGCCTGGAAAAGGCCAACAGGGTAGTCATTGGGGACGTTCTTAAACGACCAGTCAAACAAGAACGTCCCCAACGACTACTTAAAAACGGGAGATTATCCACTCTCATTCTGCGAGCACTCATTTAAGTCTGTCCCCAATGAGTGCCCGGCAGCAACGGGACCGCCGATGTCTTGGCAGAGTCAGCGAAAACCCGCGTAACTAAACCCGCTCCGCGATCTCGTGAATGAGGTAGTCGGTCTTTTCCCAGCCCAGGCACGGATCGGTGATCGACTTGCCAAAGACACCGCCGTCGACCGGCTGGTTGCCGTCCTCAAGGTAGGACTCGATCATAAAGCCCTTGACCAGCCTTGAAATGGCTTCGTTGCGGCGGCAGCTGTCGAGCACCTCCTTGCAAATGCGATACTGCTCCAGCGGACGCTTGCCCGAGTTGTCGTGGTTGCAGTCGATGACCGCTGCCGGATTGGCATAGCCGGCGTGCTCGGTATAGCGCTCGGCCAGGCGCTCGAGGTGCTCGTAGTGGTAGTTGGGGTAGGTGCGCCCATCGAGACCGATGTAGCCACGCATAACGGCGTGCGCGAGCGGATTGCCGTCGCACTCGACCTCCCAGTTGCGGAAGATGAAACTCTGATGCGCCTGAGCGGCGTAGATGGAGTTGAGCATGACGGTGGTGGAGCCGGCAGTGGGGTTCTTCATGCCCACCGGCACCGAAATGCCGCTCGACACCAGACGGTGCTCCTGGTTCTCGACCGAGCGCGCGCCCACAGCAACGTAGCTCAGCAGATCGACAAGGTACTGATAGTTAGAGGGGTAGAGCATCTCGTCGGCGGTAAAGAAGCCGGTCTCCTCGATGACGCGCAGGTGCATGTGGCGAATGGCCTTGACGCCCTCGAGCAGGTCATCGGGCGCCTCGGGGTCGGGATTGTGCAGTAGACCCTTGTAGCCGGTACCCTTGGTGCGCGGCTTGTTGGTGTAGACACGCGGGATGATGATGAGCTTGTCCTTGACCTCCTCGGCGGTTTTGGCCAGGCGGTTCATGTACTCGAGGACCGAATCCTCGCGATCGGCAGAGCATGGGCCGATGATGAGCACCTTGCGCGCGTCCTCGCCGGTAAAGACCTTGGCGACCTCGGCGTCGAATGCCTGCTTCTTAGCGGTAAGCTCGGCGGAAAGCGGCATTTCCTCGCGGATCTCCACGGGGATCGGCAGCCTGCGTTTGAAATCCATGGCCATAGGGGCCTCCTCAATCTATAGAGAGAGCAAAAAGCGTATTGTCGAGTGCTCGGCATTATCCGCTGTCGCACGCTAAAGTGCAAGCACAGCCTACTAAAAAGGGAATGAATCGACACAAGGGCCCGCTCGGTAGCGCACAGAGATGTGGTGTAAGAGGCGGGGCATGCCCCGCCTCCGCCCTTT
>CAUDZT010000069.1 GCA_958453935.1 uncultured Collinsella sp.
GTGCGAGCCAGGACTGTCCGAGCAGGCGACCTTATATATTTGCCCTCCCCGGGGCTCCTCGCCAGTCCCCCTCAGCTAGTTCTTCAGCGAGTTCAGCGGCGCCGGGAAACGTCCACCGCGGTGGGCAAGCACGGTGCCGGCGTTGGGGTTCACCGGCATGATGGGTGCACGGCCGAACAGGCCGCCGTACTCGACGCAGTCACCCACGCCCTTGCCGATGGCGGGAATCACGCGGACGGCCGTGGTCTTGTTGTTGATGACGCCGATGGCCATCTCGTCGGCGATGATGCCGGCGATGGTCTCGACCGGGGTGTCGCCGGGGATGGCGATCATGTCCAGGCCGACGGAGCACACGCAGGTCATGGCCTCGAGCTTCTCGAGCGAAAGCGCACCGGCTTCGACGGCGGCGATCATGCCGGCGTCCTCGGACACGGGGATGAAAGCGCCGGAGAGACCGCCCACGCTGGAGCTGGCCATGACGCCGCCCTTCTTGACGGCATCGTTGAGCATGGCGAGCGCGCAGGTCGTGCCCGGGCCACCGCAGGTGCCCACGCCGATGATCTCGAGGATGCGCGCGACGGAGTCGCCGATGGCAGGCGTGGGAGCCAGCGACAGGTCGACGATGCCCTTCTCGACACCCAGGCGATGGGCGGCCTCGCGGCTCATGAGCTCGCCGGCACGGGTGATCTTAAAGGCGGTCTGCTTAATCTTTTCGGCGACTTCCATCATCGATGCGGAATCGGGCAGCGTCTCCAGGGCTGCGGCCATAACGCCGGGGCCCGAGACGCCTACGTTGATGACGGCGTCGGCCTCGCCACCGCCGTGGACGGCGCCCGCCATAAACGGGGAGTCCTCGACCATGTTAGCAAAGCAGACAAACTTGGAAGCGCCGACGGAATCCTGGTCGGCCGTGAGTTTAGCGGCATCGATGATGGTCTGGGCGGCCATAAGCACGGCGTCCATGTTGATGCCGGCGCGCAGGCTGGCGACGTTGACACTGGAGCAGACACGGCTCGTGGTGGCGAGCGCCTGGGGGATGGACTGGATGACGCGGCGGTCGGCGTCGCCGATGCCCTTCTGGACGAGTGCGGAGAAGCCGCCCAGGTAATCGATGCCGAGCGTCTCGGCCGCGCGGTCGAGGGCATGCGCGATGGGGGTGAGGTCCTCATCCTTGCAGCACGCGGCGATCTGCGCCACCGGGGTGACGGAAACGCGCTTGTTGACAATGGGGATACCGTACTCGCGCTCGAGGTTCTCGGCGGTCTCGACCAGATGCTCAGCCGTGTGCGTCACATGGTCGTAGATCTTCGTGCACATGCGGTCGAGGTTCTCGTCACCGCAACCCATGAGCGAAACACCCATGGTGATGGTCCTGATGTCGAGGTTCTGTTCCTCAACCATGCCGCGGGTTTCCGCGATTTCTGCGGGCGTGATCGCCATCCTTGCGCTCCTATCTGCCAAAACGAGCATAGTCTTATCTATTCTAACGTGCCGCACGTGCCAAGTGGCGCGTGCGGCACGTTTTGGTGCTCGGTTGTTTCCGTTGTGTTACTTCCCAAAGACCTCTTCGGCGATACGAGCGCTCTCGGCGGCGTCCTTGGCGTAGTAGTCCGCGCCGATTTGCTTGGCGTATTCGGGGGTGAGCACGGCGCCGCCCACGATGATCTTGACGCCCGGAACCTCGGCATGGAGCAACTTGATGGTCTCTTCCATGGCGACGACCGTGGTGGTCATAAGCGCCGAGAGGCCGACGAGCTTGATGTCACGCTCCTGCACGGTCTTGAGCACTTCTTGCGGGTCGACATCGCGGCCTAGGTCAAAGACGGTGTAGCCGTAGTTATCGAGCAGCATCTTGACGATGTTCTTGCCGATATCGTGGATGTCGCCCTTGACGGTGGCCACGCAGATCTTACCCTTGTCGGCAATCTCGCCGGCGGGCATCAGGCGCTTGATGGTGTCGAAGCCCACGCGTGCGGCTTCGGCCGAGGCCATGAGTTGCGGCAAGAAGAACTTGCCCTGGTCAAAGAGGACGCCCACCTCGTCGAGGGCGGGGATAAAGTGGTTGTTGATAAGGTCCATGGCGTCGTGGTCTGCCAGCAGACGCTCGGTCTCGGCAGCGATCTCGCCTTTGCGGCCCGAGACGACCATGCGACGAATCGGGTCGTCGTTGCCGTCGGTGCCGGCGGTGCCGGCAGCGGGCACGGTGTCGGTCGATGCGGCCTGAGCTGCTGCCGGGTTGGCGGCGATCTTATACGGATCGGTCCAGCCGGCATAGCGCTCGATGTATCCGGTCGAGCCCTCGTCCTCAACGCTCAGGACGCGATAGCTGTAGACGGTGTCCATAAAGCGCTTGGAGCCCGGGTTCATGATGGGGGCATCGAGGCCCGCGCCAAAGGCGGCGGCCAAAAAGACCGAGCCCAGCAGCGGGCGGGCAGGCAGACCAAAGCTGATGTTCGACACGCCGAGCGCGCATTTGACGCCCAGGCGCTCCTTGCACAGGGACATGGCGCGCAGGATCTGCTCGGCCTGGCGTTGATTGGTCGAGGCGGTCATGACCAGGCAGTCGATGAGGATACGGTCCGGGCCGATGCCGTAGCGGGCAGCCTCGGCCACGATGCGCTCGGCGATGGCAAAGCGGGCCTCGGCGGTATCGGGGATGCCGCCTTCGTCGAGCGTAAGGCCGACAACGTTGGTGCCGTAGTGGGCGACCAGCGGGAAGATCTCGTCCATGATCTGCTGCTTGCCGTTGACCGAGTTGATGATGGGCTTGCCGGCGTAGCGACGTACGGCGGCCTCGACGGCGGCGGGGTCGGTGGAGTCGATCTGCAGCGGCAGCAGCGTGGAGCCTTGGAGCTGCTCGGTGGCCTGTTGGATAATCTTGACCTCGTCGATCTCGGGCAGGCCCACGTTGACGTCCAGGATGTCGGCGCCCTGCTCCTGCTGGCTGATGCCCTGGCTCACCACGTAGTCCAGGTCGCCGTCGCGCAGGGCCTGCTGCAGGCGCTTTTTGCCGGTGGGGTTGATGCGCTCGCCGATGACGGCGATCTTGTGGCCGTCGCAGGGGAGGTCCACCACGGTCTGGGCGCTTGTGACCGACATGCTGGGCTTGCGGTGGCGCGGACTGGGCGTGTGGTTATCGATAAGCGTGCGCAGCGCTGCCATGTGCGCCGGCGTGGTGCCGCAGCAGCCGCCCACGACGCTTACGCCGTCCTCAATCATACCGGCGACGGCCACGGCGTACTCGGGCGCCTGGATATCAAAGACGGTGTTGCCGTCGTCGTCCACGTGGGGCAGTCCTGCGTTGGCCTGCACCATAACGGGCTTGTCCGTAACGGTGAGCATGCGAGCGGCGAGTCCTCGGAGCTCGGCCGGTCCCTGGCTGCAGTTGATGCCCAGGACGTCGGCGCCGATCGCGTCGAGCGTGATGGCAGCGACCTCGGGACTCGTGCCCAGGAAGGTGCGGCCGTCTTCCTCAAAGGTCATGGTGGCAAAAACGGGCAGGTCGGAGTTCTCGCGGCAGGCGAGGACGGCAGCCTTGATCTCGGCTAGGTCGGTCATGGTTTCGATAATAAAGAGGTCCACGCCCGCGGCGACGCCGGCGCGCACCTCCTCGGCAAAGAGGTCGTAGGCCTCGTCAAAGCTCAGGGTGCCCAGGGGACGAAGCAGCGCGCCGATGGGGCCGATGTCACCGGCGACATAGCCCGCGCCGGCCGCGCGGGCGCGGGCGACGGCGGCGGCAAAGACATCGGCCACGGTGGCGGCGCCGTCGAGTTTGTGGGCGTTCGCGCCAAAGGTGTTGGCGGTGATCACGTCGCATCCGGCCTCGACGTATTGGCGCTGGATGTCGGTGATGACTCGGGGCTCCTCAAAGTTGAGCAGCTCGGGCAGGGCGCCGGCCTTCATGCCGGCCGCCTGCAGCATGGTACCCATGCCGCCGTCGAACAGCAGGTGTCCGGTGCCCTTGATGGCGGCGCGCAGACGATCGTCCTTAATGCGAAGGTCGTCGATCGTGCGCGTCTTGTATACAGCGCCATTACGGCGTGCGGCATCAACGGGTGCCGCCAGCGCGGCACCGTCCAGATCATGAGTGATAAGCGGAGTAAACATCGATGGCTCCTAATGGCTGGAATAGCAGGTGGTGTGGGCGGCGCGGAAGCGGCAGTGCTCACGCATGCGGCAGATATTGCAGGTGGGGCGGCTCTGGGCGTCGTGGACTTCGCCGTCAAACAGACCAATCACCGCGGTCACGCTCTTGGTGGGCATGAGCAGGCTGGTCGGCGTGACGGTAAGCCCGATGAGCCGCGTGGCGTTGAGCGCATTCACGATTGAACGCTGGGCCGTAAGCGGGCAGTCGCCATAGCCGGGACTGAAGCGCCAGTTACCGGCGAGTCCGTGTGCGGCGGCCGCAGCCTTGACCTGCTGGTCCATCTGCTCGACGGCGGCTTCTACATAGGCAGAGCATGCGGCGTCGAGCACGGCTCCCTCCAGGGGCTGCTGGGCTCCCGTGGTGCGCAGACGACGCTCGGCGTCCATGCCGAGTGTGCATGCTATGAGCGCGGCAAAGCGGGCGTCTTTGAGATGGCGATAGATATCGCGACCACGCAGCTCAACGTTGGTGCCGACCAAGCGAATGCAAGGCTCTCCCTGCTCGTCCACGCCCATGGCATCGATGGCAAATGCGCGGCGCACGCCACGGGGCTCAATGTCCAGTTCCAGACGCTCAACGACAAGCTCAATACGCTGCGACAGCTCGGGCTCAATCTGCTGACCGCCGTAGCCCAGATAGCGCAGCATCTCGGCACGATCGACGCGGGGATGGTGGGCATCATCGATACGATAAAGCGCCGGCGACGCAAGGTCGGCCGGCACTTCGACAGCGGTTGTATCGATGTGCGGTTTTTCCATTACCCCAAGCGCTCCATAATGGTTGCGGCGATTGCAGGACGGTTCATAGTGTACAGGTGCAGACCGGCGGCACCGTGCTCCTTAAGGTCGCAAAGCTGACGGGCGGCATAATCTACACCGGCTGCCTGCAGACTCTCGGGGTCGTTCTCGTACTTGGCGAGAATCTTGATGACGGGGGAGGGCAGTGACGCGCCGCACATAAATACCATGCGGCTGATCTGCGACTTGCCCATAAACGGCATGATACCTGCGGTAATGGGCACGGTGATGCCGGCCTTGTCGGCAAGCTCGCGAAAACGATAGAAGCACTCGTTATCAAAGAAGAGCTGCGTCACAAAGAAGCTCGCGCCGGCGTCCTGTTTTTGCTTGAGGTGTTCGACCGAGAGGTTGAGATCCTCGCAGGCAATGTGGCCCTCGGGGTAGGCTGCGGCACCCACGCAAAAGCCGGCGTCGACGAGCTCGGGGATGAGGTCGCGGGCGTAGGCGTAGTCGGAGGCGGGCTTGTCGTCCTCGGTCGCGCCGGCAGGGAGATCGCCACGCAGGGCCAGGATGTTTTCCACGCCGGCGGTGCGGTACTCATCGATCTTGGCGGCGATATCGGCGTGGGTACGGCCCACACAGGTGAGGTGCGCCACCGAGGGCGTATCGAATTCGCTCGTAATCATATGCGCGATGGGGGCGGTGGTGGCGCCGTTGCCCGAGCCGCCAGCCGAGCAGGTGACCGAGACAAAGCTCGGCGAAAGCTTGCACAGATTGCCTGCCACTTCGCGAGCCGTGTCGAGGGTAAGCTCGCCCTTGGGCGGGAACATCTCAAACGAAACGGGTGCAGTGCCCTGGGATGCTGCCTGCTTAAAAACCTCGTCGACGCGCATATCGTGCTCCTTTAGATATTTAGTGCGATGTATTGTAAGGATTCTACAGCACCACTGTATCACGGTGGAGTTTTACTCGCTATCTAGGGATACCAATCAAAGATGCCTTGCTATCGGCATTCCCTATAACAACGCAGCTCATTGGGTGCGGGGTTATAAAGACTGGTATCTGATGCGAAATACCAGTCAATTTAGCCCCGTCCTAAATTGACTACCCTTAAACCATGCGGGGAGGTCTGCAATTTATACAGTTCATTGGCTGTTAAGGGTGGCAATACTGCCGCGATGCGGTAACCTCATTGATTGGTTTCGCGACAGCAACACAACGGTAATGTCGCGGAAACACGGCGAGCCTAAGCTATGACTCGTTCGTTAGTAATCAACACCGCTTCTCACGCGGTGCCGATACGAAGGGAGTTCCGTATGGCCGATCTTACTGACCGCTTCGGGACCATGGTGTTCTCTGAGGAAGTCATGAAGGACTACCTCCCCAAGGACATTTGGAAGCGCCTTGCCGCAACCCTCGAGGAGGGTGAGCCGCTCGACCTGGATGTGGCCAACGCCGTCGCTCACGCCATGAAGGTTTGGGCCATCTCCAAGGGTGCTACGCACTACGCGCACTGGTTCCAGCCGCTTTCGGGCATTACTTCCGAGAAGCACGACAGCTTCCTCGAGCCCAACCACGACGGCACCGCCATTACCAAGTTTACGGGCAAGAACCTCATTCAGGGCGAGCCGGACGCCTCCAGCTTCCCCAACGGCGGCCTGCGCGCCACCTTCGAGGCCCGTGGCTACACCGCTTGGGATCCCACCAGCCCCGCCTTTATCAAGGACGATGTCCTGTGCATCCCCACGGCTTTCTGCTCCTACACGGGCGAGGCCCTGGACAAGAAGACCCCGCTGCTGCGTTCCATGACTGCGCTCTCGCGTGAGTCCAAGCGCGTTTTGGCGCTGTTTGGCAAGACCCCCAAGAAGGTCGTTCCTTCCGTGGGCGATGAGCAGGAGTACTTCCTGATCAAGAAGGACGCTTACCGCAAGCGCAGGGACCTGGTCATCACCGGTCGCACCCTCTTTGGCGCTGCCCCCTGCAAGGGCCAGGAGCTCGAGGAGCACTACTTTGGCGCTATCCGCCCCACCGTCTCGGCCTATATGAAGGACCTGGACGATGAACTGTGGGCGCTTGGCATTCCTGCCAAGACCAAGCACAACGAGGTCGCTCCCTGCCAGCATGAGCTCGCTCCTGTCTATGGCGAGGTGAACGAGGCCATCGACCAGAACCTGGTCATGATGGAGAAGATGAAGCTCATCGCCTCCCGTCACGACTTGGTCTGCCTGCTGCACGAGAAGCCCTTTGAGGGCATCAACGGTTCGGGCAAGCACAACAACTGGTCGCTTGGCACCGAGTCCGAGAACCTGCTCGACCCGGGCGACACCCCGCTCGACAACCTGCAGTTCATCGTCTTCCTCACCGCGGTGATCGAGGCCGTCGATAACTATCAGGAGCTCCTGCGTGCCTCCGTTGCCTCGGCCGGCAACGATCATCGTCTGGGCGCCAACGAGGCTCCTCCGGCGATTATGTCCATCTTCCTGGGCGACCAGCTTACCGAGGTCGTCGAGAAGATCATCGATGGCAAGGCTTCCGTCCATGCCACGCGCGGCGTGCTCGACCTGGGCGCCGATACCCTGCCCAAGCTGATGCAGGACAACACCGACCGCAACCGCACCTCCCCGTTTGCCTTCACCGGCAACAAGTTCGAGTTCCGTGCCTGCGGCTCCGAGCAGAACGTCTCCGACTCCAACCTGGTGCTCGATGCCGCCGTGGCCAAGTCGCTCAAGTCCTTCGCCGACGCACTCGAGGGTACGCCCGAGGATAAGTTCCAGGACGCCGCGCTCGAGTACTGCAAGAAGGTGCTGACCGATCACCAGCGCATCCTGTTCTCCGGCGACGGTTACTCCGACGAGTGGCCCATCGAGGCCGAGAAGCGCGGCCTTGCCAACAACAAGACCACGGCCGACGCTCTTCCCGCCTTTGTTTCCGATAAGGCTATCGCGCTCTTTGAGGAGACGGGCGTTCTGACCCGCGCCGAGGCCCAGTGCCGCTATGACTGCAAGCTCGAGAAGTACAACAAGCTCATGAACATCGAGGCCACCACGATGGTTCGCGAGGCGCGTCGTACCTATCGTCCGGTCATTACCGCCTATGCCACCAAGGTCGCTAAGGGCCTTGAGACTATTCGTGCCGCCGGTGCTGAGGCCGCCATGCAGTGCGAGCAGAACACGCTCAACAAGCTCTGCAACGGCATCACCGCCATCAACGACTCCATCAAGGCGCTCGACGCCGTACATCAGAAGGCCGAGGCTCTCGATGGCCAGGAGCAGGCCAACGTGTACGCGCACGAGGTCGTTCCTGCTATGGATACGCTGCGCGCCGCCGTGGATGCCATGGAGGAGATCGTGGCAGCCGACTACTGGCCGGTTCCGACCTACGACGACATCCTGTTCTACGTGTAGGGCGTAACTGACATATCGTCACGGTATTGAGCCGGGGTCCGCATCGCGCGGGCCCCGGCTATTTGTTTGCGAAGGACGCTTTGGAGTCCGTTTTGCCGCCGATTTGCCGGGATCCGCACCCTGTCGGGTTCGAATCCCGGCATATCGGTAGCAAAAAGCCCGCTACCGAATTGGTAACGGGCTTCTCAGATTTTGTGGTGCCCCCAGCGGGATTCGAACCCGCGATATCCACCTTGAAAGGGTGGCGTCCTTGGCCGCTAGACGATGGGGACAGCGGGGAAGAGTATAGCAGACTTTTTTGCCGGCGCGTATATCGTTGGCAAACTGGAAAACCACCACAAAGGTGCCTGTCCCCTTTGTGGTGGTGAGGTGCTAGGAGAGGAGCTTCATGGCGGCGTCGTGGGCGGCGTGCTCGTAGGTGTCGTCGAGGGGTTTGAGCGGCAGCAGGGCGGCGGCCTGTGTGTCGCCACGGCGCTCGAGGGCGTGCGCGATGAGCCAGTCGGCGAGTTCGGGGTTCTTGGGCAGCGCCGGGCCATGCAGGTACGTGCCGATGACACCCTTGTAGATGAGACCCTCAAAGCCATCGTCGCCGTTGTTGCCGGTGCCCGTGACGACGGACGTTCCGAGCGGCGTGGCATCGGCGTCCAAAAGCGTGCGGCCACCGTGGTTCTCGAATCCCACAAAGGGCTCGGGTGCCAGGTCGGTCTTGACGGCGACGTTGCCGATCAGGCGGTCGGAGCCGCGTACGGTCTCGGCGGCAATGACGCCCAGGCCCTCGATGCGATTTTCGCCCATATAGTACGAACGGCCGAGCAGCTGATAGCTGCCGCAGATGGCGAGCAGCGAACCGCCGTCCTCAACATAGGCTGCGACCTTGTCTTTTTGGGCGAGCAGCTCGTGTGCCACGGCTAGCTGGTCGCGATCGGATCCGCCGCCCATCATGACGATATCGGCATCATGCAGATCGAGCACCTCGCCCATGCGGACCTCATCCACGCGAACGGGGATGCCGCGCCAGGCGCAGCGGCGCTCGAGGGCGATGACGTTGCCGCCGTCGCCATAGAGGTTGAGGGCATCGGGATACAGGTAGACGATGCGCAGCGGGCGCGAGAGCTCGACTGGCGCGATATCGGTGGGGACAGCGCTACCATCGGCGCGCGTTACGGCGTGGGAGGCGACCGAACTTGCATCGGTGCCTTTGAGCCCGTCGAGTTCTTTGACCAGCGGCGGGAAGGCCGTGTAGTTGGCGACGGCGTAGAAGGTGTCATCGGCGGCCTCGTCTGCCATGGCGCCAATTGCCTGCGCGACGTCCGAGATAATGGCGGCGTCGATGCCGGCGTACTTGAGGCGCACCTGCATATCGTGTGCACGCGTGCCGCCGGCAAAGGCGACAAGCCCCGAGGTATCGGCGATGCGCTCGAAGTCGACGTCGTAGATCCACGAGACATCGTGGCCGTCGGCGTCGTTGTCATTGAGGAAGAAAGCGCAGAGTCTGCCGTCTGCCGTCTTGATGGACTGGATTTGTCGATCGAAGCCTACGGGATTCTTGGCCAGGTTGGCCTCGACGGTGCGGCCGGCGATATCCCAGCGCCCCATACGACCGCCGGCAGGCACATAGGCATCGAGCGTAGGCTGTAGAAGCGCCGTGTTCACGCCCAACTCGTGTGTGGCAAAGAAGGCGGCGGCAACGTTATAGACCATGTACAGACCGTTGTAGCGCGTGGCGATGTGCGTTGCGGGTGCGTCGGTATCGGGTCCAAAGACAAGGTCAAAGCCGTAGCCGTCGCAGCCGAGTTCCACGCCCGTCACGCGACGGACAAGCGCAGGGCGGGCCCAGCCGCACGAGGGGCAATGGTAGGCGCCGAGTTGACCATACTGTACGTAGTCGTACTCCAACGGGGCGTTGCACTGCGAGCAAAAGCGCGAGTCGCTAATGCGGTCGGACTCGGTGCCCGTGGCGCCGTCGATGCCAAAGGCAATACTCGCGTTGGGAACGCGCGCGGCAATCGAGGCGCACAGCGGGTCGTCGGCGTTGTAGATGAGCGTCGTTGCCGGCGAAAGCTCCAACGCGTGGGCGATGACCTCCTGGGTGTGATCGATCTCGCCATAGCGATCTAGCTGGTCACGGAACAGGTTGAGCAGCACGAAGTACGTCGGCTTGAGCTTGGGCAGGACGCGCACAGTGTAGAGCTCATCGCATTCAAAAACGCCTACGCGCTTGCCACTGCTGGTGTGCTTAAGGCCGCCGCGGGCCTCGAGCAGAGCACCCACCACACCAGGCTCCATATTGTTGCCGGCACGGTTGCACACCACGGTAGCACCGCTGGCAGCAACGGCGTCGGCGATGAGGTTGGAGGTGGTGGTCTTGCCGTTGGTGCCGGTGATCACCACGCTGCGGTCGACCAGGCTCGCGAGGTCGCTTAGCAGCTCGGGGTCGATCTTCATGGCGATGCGGCCGGGGAGTACGCCGCCCTGGCGCTTAAGGACGGAGCGCAGCCCCCAGCGGGCGATATCGCTCGAGGCACAGGCGAGAGATGAGCGGAAGTTCATGAAGCCGTTCCTAACGTGAATGACATGGTCGTGGCGTTTGCGCCGTTAAAAGCCGTAACGGCGCGCAAATTCCTGGGCAAGCTGCGATACATCTTCGCAGGCGTTGGCCCAGGGGGCAAAGTCGGGGGTGTCCGAGATGATGCCGTCGGCTTCCCAAACTGCCTGATGCGAAAGGTCCCAGGGGTCGTGCGGTTCGGGCCGGCAGGGAAGGTACGGTGTCTGATACATGGGGTTCAGCAAAAAGAACGCGCCGCCCTCGCAACGGTTAGCGAACTCACGCAGCGCGCGCGTCGCCGGGCGCATCTTGTTTGTTTTGAACAGCAGAATCGTGCGGGCGAGCAGGTACCAAGGAGAGTTTTCGAGTGCGTCTGCCCCCATCTGTTCCTCGAGCTGGTGGGCTAGGGCAAAAAAGCCGTCCTGGTCTTCCAGGCGAGCGAGAGCGAGCAACACGGTGCCGGCAGCTCGGGTGGGATAGCCTTCTGCCTTAAGGACGCGGCGGGCGTAGTTGGCAGCAGCGCGGTAGCGGGCGCTTGCCATGCACAGCTGCGAGATGGCCTCGAGTGTGTGGAGCCACCCGATAAGGGCCGGCTCTCGCACGGTAAGGTCCGCG
>CAUDZT010000070.1 GCA_958453935.1 uncultured Collinsella sp.
CAAGCGCTCTCCCAGCTGAGCTACGCCCCCGTGCGAAGAAGAACTATACGGGAACTCGGACCACGATGCAAGGACATTTTTGGAAAATTTCGCAGTCGCGGCGCGTTCCGCCATCCGCCCAACGGCCGTCTTGCCGGCGCCAGGCCCATTACCGGGGCCAACCGCGCCCCCGCCGACCCGGCGATTCCAAAACCATGCCGGTTTACGGGGCCAGGCCGGGAACCCCCGAGCATGCCGTAATCGGTAAAATCAAAACCGCAGGTAGACGACTTGCGCATTCCGTGAAATGCAGGGTATGGACGGCCGGTCCGGGTCCAGCCCCGTAATCCGGCATAGTTTTGAAATGGTTCCTGTCAACCAGCATAATCTATTACGTGGATTTGAGCTGCAAACGTTTATCAAAGCAATTTGGCAGGCGTATGGAGTGGGAACTATGGCAAAAAGAAGCCGGGCTATTTGCCCGGCCCCTCGATTCTCTGGTGGGCCCTCCGGGATTCGAACCCAGAACCCAGGGATTATGAGTCCCCTGCGCTAACCGTTGCGCCAAGAGCCCTTGTGATTGGTGGTTGCAAAAGCAATGGAGGACTTCCATGCAGAGAAGCGTTGCACCACGACGTGAAATACTACCATGCACACGGCGCCCGTTCAACGCACGATCTTGTCGACCAGGAGGATCATGGTGCCGCCTTTGACCTTGTGTTCCTATATGAAAAAAGGCCCCAACTTGCGTTGGAGCCTCATTCAATGCTCGGGTGGAGACGAGGGGGATCGAACCCCTGACCTCTTGACTGCCAGTCAAGCGCTCTCCCAGCTGAGCTACGCCCCCGTGCGAAGAAGAACTATACGGGAACACCGGCGGCGATGCAAGGACAATTTTAGAAAAACTTTCCGCGACGGTATGAGATGAGGTTACAAATCTACTAATAGCCAAGAGCTAATAAAGCCGCAAAGTGTTACACCTCTGCAACAGTTTGAAACACTTATACACGCTTGCATTAAAAACGTAAACCATAGTTACATTTAGTCTATGAGACCCGAGGTACAAAACTTTTAGTTAGGTGATTTTATACATTTGTAGCAATTGTGAAGGGGTCATATTCAATAAAAAAGGAGGCCCCATTTTAATAAAGTTGCAAAATTTGGTGTCACTTTTGGTGTCACCCTTGGTGGCAAAAACAAAAAGGCCAGAGGCTTAATACCTCTGACCTGCGCTTTTGATGGTGGGCGATACAAGATTCGAACTTGTGACCCCATCCGTGTGAAGGATATGCTCTACCCCTGAGCCAATCGCCCGTCGCCTTTCGGCAAAAGAGATACTATCATAGCCGCGCGTGGTTTACCAAGAACTTTTTCCCCTCGATTTTAAATTCGTGGGCGCTGGCTGCTCTGGCGCGGTCCAGATTAACAGCAAACCCGCAGCTCAAGGAGCCTTTACCGCTTTATCCACGAGGTCTCGGGGCGGCAGATAAGACGCGCGTTGTTGTAGGCCATCTCGAGCGTGAGGCAGGTGCGCGCGGCGTAGAATCCGCCCTCGCGTTGGATTGTCAGCGCCAGCTCGGGCTTGTCGCCGGTCAGGCACAGCGGCAGAAGCAGTTGAATCCGTCCACCGTAGAACTGTGGCACGGCGAGCGTGTAGTTGGCGGCGGCGCGGCGGGCGGCCTCGACGACGGCGCCCTCAAAGGCGCGGCGCAGTAGCAGCGAGTTTCCCTCCCCCATCAGACTGGCGGGGATGCGCGTGAGGTTTTCCTCGTCGCCCAGGATGTGGTCGATGTTGGAGCGGATTGGCAAGCGGTAGTCAAAGACCAGCTCGGAGGGGTCCTCGGCAAAGCGGACACGGCACGGCAGGTACTCAAACGAGACCAGCATGGGGTCGCTTTCCCTAAAGAAGCCCTTCAAAAACCAGCGTTGGTGTGCGTCGGGCTTGGTGTTGGGCTCAAACAGGCCGTAGATGGTCTCGTAGCGGCGCGTGTACAGGCCGGTGTTGAACAGGCAAAGGTCGTCGTCGAACACCAGCGGCAGGTTGGACGGCGCGGTCTGGTTCACGTCGCGCTCGGTCAGAAATACCGCGCGGCTAAACGAGAACGACAGGTAGTTTTTGAGGATGCGGTTGCTGGGGCCCCAGTCCTCGGGATCGGCGAGGTCTACCAGGCGGTCGTAGCTGGGCTCGGGGCAAAACGCAAAGTCGTAGACATTGCTGCACAGGGTGCCGGGGATCTCCATGTGGCGTCCAATCCAATTGATAGCTGGCGTGCGGATGGTTTGATTCTATACGGGCGGCGTCTCCTTGAGGAGCACAGCACAATTGAGCCTAAGCTTATGCGCGAGCTCCTCAAATCGACAAAGTCTCTACCTGCTGTTTCATTGCTTGAAAAGGGCGGTGCGCCTCTGCTTTGGGAAGCATAATTCTAACCATTTTGCTAACCACCATGGTTAGCAAAATGGTTAGAATATGGGCAGAATAGAATCGGAAGGCGGACAGCATGAAATTCCAGGAAACAGAGACAATCGAGCTGAAGGCCATTGCGCAGAACGGCATCAAGAAGGAGATCGTCGCATTTGCGAACTGCGGCGGCGGCACGGTCTACGTTGGCGTCGCCGACGACGGCGCCGTGCCGGGCGTCGAGGACGCGGATGCGTGCGCCCTGCAGGTCTCCAACATGGTGAGAGACGCCGTGAAGCCAGACGTCACCATGTTTGTCAGCTATAAAACGCTCGACTGCGACGGGAAGGCGGTCGTGGCCGTCAAGGTCCAGCGCGGCACGAACCGCCCCTACTACCTAGCGAAGAAGGGCCTGCGCCCCGAGGGTGTCTACGTGCGGCAGGGGTACTCCTCCGTCCCGGCGACCGATGCTGCCATCCGGCAGATGATCAAAGAGACTGACGGCGACAGCTTTGAGGACATGCGCTCCCTTGACCAAGCGCTCACCTTCGAGTCGACGAAAGGGGAATTCGAGACACGAAAGATCCCCTTCGGCGCGCCGCAGATGCAGGCCCTGAATATAACCTCATCGGACGGTCTCTACACAAACCTCGGCCTGCTCCTGTCCGACCAGTGCCCGCATACCGTAAAAGCGGCCGTTTTCGAGGGGACGGACCCGAGTGTGTTCAATGATCGCCGGGAGTTCTCCGGGTCCCTCATGCAGCAGCTCGACGAGGTCTACGACTACATCGACTTCCACAACCAGACCCATGCCACTTACCAAAAGCTGCTGCGCGTCGACACCCGGGACTACCCGGAGGTCGCCGTGCGCGAGGCCTTGCTGAACTCGATCGTGCACAGGGACTACTCCTTCCGCACCAGCACGCTGATCAGCGTCTACGACGACAGGATCGAGTTCGTGTCAGTCGGCGGCCTTCTGCCCGGCTTTGAGCTGGAGGATTTGATGATGGGCGTCTCCGCCTGCCGGAACCCGCATCTCGCCAACGTCTTCTACCGCCTGCAGCTCATCGAGGCATACGGCACGGGGATGAGGAAGATCATGGGGGCCTACGCGGGTGCGGCCTCTCAGCCGCAAATCATGGCCACGAACAACGCATTCAAAATCGTCCTGCCCAACACGAACTTCGCAGCAACGGCAGCGGAAACGCCCACGGCAAACAGCAAGGAGGCGCCCGCTGCTTCCTATTCCCGAGAGGACGAGATCCTGCGGTTCTTGGCAGAGCACCCCTCAATCACCCGAAAGGAAGTGCAGACGTTGCTCGGGATCGGCCAGTCCACGGCCGGCCGCATATTGAAAGAGATGGTGGATAAGGGGCAAATCGCAAGACACGGCGGAGGCCGCACCTTGCGATACGAATTGGCGTAATGATGTGTCTCTGAGGCAATTGTCCACTTTGCCTTCTGGTCAAGAGCAATTGGCTAACGGGCGAGTTGGGGCTCTTATGCCGAATTCACGATTTAGGCAGGAGAACCTGTGCCCGCGAGATTAATTGCGCCTCATCCTTTTTCTCGAGGGCAATCATCGAACTTAAGGTGGCGCATCGGGGCCATGGAATTAAAGAACTTATCGTCAAAGTAGTCGAGTAGAAACTCTGGAAAAGCCGACAGCACAAACACCGAACCGTCCTCGCTCCGCATTCTTTTCTCCTCGCGGAAAATCGCATCGACCGTAACCAGCTCTCGATATGTCCCAAATGAAACCTCATCGAGATCGAGCAGGCACTTGCATCTCAATACGAAGGCAGCGATTGCATCTTTCCATTGGGGAAGCTCCATGTGCTTCCCCACGTTAACGTTTCCCTCTCCCGACATCTTTTTATATTGAGCGATTTCCGAGTTGTCAACAAAACAGCCTGAATGCGCCTGGCACTGCCCCGCGCGATAATCGTACAGCGCCTCGACCATCGGGTAGCTTATATAGAGCTTTCCGCTCTCGTGCTCGTTATCGAATGCGAGGAGCATTGCCTCCACAAGGGCATCGGACTCGCATCCAGGCGCATTGTTTTGATGGGAGTCGTAGTCAAAGAAGAGAAAGACCTCGTCAACAGAATCCCGCTCCACGCCCTCTAGACATTTTGCAGCGGAAGGCACCGTTTCTCTTAGCACCTCCACAACATCCAGATCGAAGTCCTCCTCTGCAAGCCGTTCGTAGAGCATGTAGATGTTCTGCGCCGCTGGCAGACAGATCACCCTCAGGTCATCTCTCCCTTTCAGAAAAAGCTCTTTCATCTTCTCCGCAAAGCGCAGGTCACGCGACTCCCCTTCAACGATGAAAAGCGTGACCGGACTAGCCATCGAAAGCACCGGCCTTAAACATCTTCTGGAGGTTATGGGCCAATCTGAGCTCCTTGGGCGTTAGCTTCTCCAGCGAGCGAATCTCCCCCTCCTTGAGAATGAAATAGACATCGGGCCGCATGAGGTCGTTCGTCAAAAGGTCCGTGTTGTGCGTCGTAATGAAAACCTGGACACCCTCGAGGTCCCGCAGCATCTCCACGATCGACCGGGACAATTCAAAGTGATAAAAAGCATCGAATTCATCGATGAAGACCAAGGAAGCCTTGCTCATCTTGATATACCAGTAGTAGTACAGAGCAAGTGACATGGTGCCTGTCGAGGCAACCGACGCAAACGGAACGGTACCGCCCTCGAACCTGCAATAAAGCTCGGGAACTCCATTCACGTCCACGGATACGAGGTTCAGGGAGATTCCCTGCTGGCGCAAGAATTCTTGGAAGTCCTCCATCTTTCCCTCGCGAATAATGCCCTGGGTAAAGCTATCCGTGCCAACCAAAAGCCCCTGGTACCCGCGCTCGTCGAGTGAGTAGAACATCAGCATGTTGTCGACAAAGGAGGTGAAGGCTCTAAACGCCCTGGCAGACGGCTCATCTCGCAGTATTGCATTGCTCTTGACGTATTTGACACGCGACAGCCTGTCGGACTCAGCGGGGAGATCGGTAGAAAGCGAGAGGGACTCGGCGCCCGGCAGGTCAACATGGCCCGTTTGAGCGTCGAACCTGTAGCTCAAGACCTCCACGTCATCAATGCACAGGCTCTCGTACACAAGCGTCTGTGGGTCGGTTTTCCCGTAGCGGTATACGACGTCGATATTGTCGAAGACAAAATCGTATTGAAACTCTGCGATTGAACTCTTTGAATCAAGGCACCGATATGGCAAGTATTTTTTGAGCAGCTTTTCCTTGTCGGTCAGATGCAGAACGATGTCGAATATCGCGAGGGCGAAATTGGACTTTCCGCTGCCATTCGCACCATATATGATGCCCTTTGCCTTAACGCCGCCCTGAATCACCTGTTGATTAAATGAGTAGTTGGCGGGATCGGATAGATCAAATGTAATTCGCTTATCGAAGCACTTGAAATTTGAAACCGAAAACTTCTTGAGCATGGTACAGTTCCTCTGCTTTCTGAGGTTATTTGAGACACAGGGTAAAGCAGCTGAGCAAATCGGTCAATTTACCCGTATTTTTAATACGGATATTCCGAAGAAAAACTACGGAAGTACGCGATGCGCACCGGACCTGTCCAACCGATTCCGTAGTGCTGGCAACTACATGAGACAACCTACGAGATATGCGGGGCGAGGTTTTCCAGAGCGACGAACGATAGAGATGCGGATCATCCGAAGAAGGTTGAAATCCACTCAGCCCGGCAGCGTGTAGGCGCAAGTTGAGCGGCGTGCGGAACCCAGGAGCGCTGCTCCCAGCAGGAATAGCGCTAAGGAGACTGCGATCCAGTTGACATCGGTGGTCTTGGGGAGCGTGGCGGCGGCGCTGGCAGCCTTGGCCTTGGATGGCTTGGACGCCGTGGCCTTGGTCACTGTCGCTTTGGTTGTCGTGGTTATCCTGGGCGTCGTGCTCGCCGGCTTCAGCGCGGGATCCGTCGCGGGCCCGGCACCGGGCTGCCCAGTGGCAGGACCGGCACCGCCGGCCGGCTCGCCCGTGCCACCGGGCGCCTCGCGCCCGCCGGTCTCCCCCGCCGGCGCCGTGGCGCCCTGGGGCTCGATCACTACAAGCGGCGCCATGGCCCCGGAGGCATCCAACACGCCGCCGGCACCGAAGGCCCCGCCCGCAGGCGTCACAAACCGTGCGGACGCAAGCGACCCGCTCGTGCACCCGACACCGCCATCGGTACCGGTCGCATCGAGCCACGAGGCATCGACGGAAAGCCCACACCCGGCCGAGCCGTCGCCGGCGCCAGCGTCCTGCAGGCACACACCGTAGGCACGCACGCCGGCGGCGGGCGCGCCGCCGCGCACGGCCGTGTCGTCGGCGATCACGCGGCCCACACGCGTCACTCCTTCTCGCGCACAGCGCAGATCACCTGGGTGCGCTCGTCGTTCCTTTTGGAGAGTACCTCGCGGCTCGGGTATCCAATGGCCTTTATCGTGCGCGCCAGGCTTTTCCCGTGCCCCGGGTAGCGATTGACCGCATCCCGCTTCGCCTCGTCGGAACACCTCGGCCTGCGATGCTCCCCTTCCAGGAGCTCATCGCCGTCGATCTGGTACTCCTTCCACCAGTTGTGGAGCGTGACGCGGCTGGGGTAGCCGAGCTTTGCTATGGTGTCAGCCGTGCTGCATCCGAACCTGGTGAACGTCACGATGACCTTTGCCCTTTGCTCTGCGCTGTACATCCGTATGATCCTCCCGGTTCTCTTTTGGTCTAGGATTTCCACCGCAGCCCCAAGGGGCTAGAAGGATAAAACAGGCAGGGCCATTGCAGCGCTACGTGTTGAGAACTTGGCCAGCAACGAGAAGTTTGTGAAACGTTTTGTGAAGCGTGGCAGGACGAAGCTACCTCTCGGCAAAGGTACCCCAACCGCCGGCAGGAACGTCGACACAGCTTTCGAGGTAACTCTTCATGATGTCTTCCAATGTGGGCACGCGTCCTTCGGCCAATATGCCCAAGGCATCCAGCACATCGAATACGGCGGCTGCGTCATCGACCCCGAGGAGGTCTTCGTTGCACAGGTCCAACCTCGCACCAAGCACAGTATACCCGTGCTGCACAGCGACCCTCGCAAGGGCATCGTCATCGGCAACCAGCGGGTGCCTTTGGATCTCGACAACCAGCCCATACTCTTCGCCGGGCTTTCTGGAATCAAGATCGAACGCGAGCCCGATCTCTTGGACGACGAGCCACGTTTCGGCATATAGCTTCCCCGCCTCATCCAAGAATAGCCTCGTCATGGCGGGCACGACATCCCCATACCCAAGAAACTTCCCGCAAAGAAGCGTTTTCGACAGGGAAGAAACCTTCGGATAGCGAGACAGCCACGCCCTGCCCTCTCGAGTTTTAAGCAAGGGGCAAACCTCTTCGGGATTTCCAAGCATTTCCGTAAGCATGTAGAACCTGGCACAGAAGGCGGCGGCGGTAATGTTAATCCGAATGCCGGGCGCGTAATGGCTCATCGGAGTCTCGAAGCCGGCGGCCCTTTCATACGCGCCTCTGCACTCGGCACGCATACCAAGCAAGGCGTAGCACAGGCTCATCTCGAGATAGGGATATCCGAGGGACGGTTGCTTGTTGAGCGTAGCGAGGCGCTCTTCGGCAATCGAGAGCTGCAATTTCGCCACCTCGGGTTTGTCGTACAGTGTCAGCCGGGCAAGCTGCCATCGACACTCGAGCGCCGCCATAACCTGCAGGCTTCCCTCAAGGAGGCCTATAGCCTCATCAGTGTACGACACGGCGCGCTCAACGCTCTCTCCCACCATTAAGGCTAGGGCAGCGCGTTCTCGCAGCACTTGGGAGCGCCGCAGAATCGCCTCGGGAGGAAGGCCATCCTCCATCACATCCAAGTCATGCTCCGCGTCCCCATCCTTGAAATACCGCATTACGCTCTCAGCCAAAGTATTTAGGGAGCGGTCATCCACCGCCAAGCCCGAAAGCATCGCCCTCAGGTTCATATGGGCATAGTAGCGTGCATCGGGGTCGCTCACGCACAAATACCGATCGCATCCTTCGAAGAAATTGAGCACGGGGGCGGGGTCGAGCCCGTCGGCCCACGCGATTCTGCCCAGGCTCGCCATAGCGACGACGCGCTGTTGCTCGGAAAGGGAGGCATTGCTGAGGGTGCTTTCGACCTCGGCCAAATACAACTTGTTCCTGTCCTCGATGCTTGCCCCTATCTGCCTCATGAAAAGAAGCCGCAGATTGAAGAGCTGCCCAAAATCGTTGGGGCCAATCGGAGCAAGCGCCTTTTCGCATTCCTCAATCAACCCCCACCCTTCTTCAATGCCGCCATCAGGCAAGCCGATTTTCGTTTTATTCAATGCTGCGTTCTCAAACAGCAGCAAGAGGAACGACTTATTCCGAACGCCCAGACGCTTAGCTTCGCGATACGTCTTCTTGAACTCATCGTCGGCGACTTTGAACTGACCGTTCACGATATAGCCAACCGCGCGGTTGTGCCAAAGCTGGACCGTGATGAAAGGGTCTGTCTTGTCGGTTTTCTCGGCCAAGGCGCTTTCGAGCTCCGCTTGCGACCCAGCACGATCGCAAGCGGCGTCCGCGATAATATGGAGGGCGAAATGCCTGAAAGCCGGCTCTAAGTTTTCGTCCTCAAGCATTCTTTTCGCAACGCCGTTGTTTCCCAAGTAGATGTTGCAGAAAATCCTATCCTTGTCGAGGCAGGCGAGCTGCATTCTGGACAGTCGATCACGGTCAACCGAGTTCATCAGCCTGAAGGCAGCTACATAGTCGCATTCGGGAAGAGAGGGATCCGCCTTGCCCACTATGTCATCGAGCCGCTGCGCACACCAAAAATAGTTGACGAGAAGAGCGAACAGACTCAACGCGAGAAAGGGCGATGCCACACCCGCCAACCATAAAAGGCTAAGCTTTACCGATGCAAACAATGCATCGGACGCCAGTGCTGCAACATAGATACCGGCCTTGTAAAACCGCGCCAAAGCCTGCTTACGCAACCACAGCAAAAACAGCCCGACGACAATCGAAAACGCCAGGATAGAATGGGCCGGGTCAGGCCCCGTGACGATATCAATCGCAGCAAGGATATCTTGGAACGCCATAATCCTCCGCTAGACTCGAGTCCAATACTCGTTTGCTATTGTAGCTTGCATTCTGCATTGATCTTCCTTCATGTAGTTTCAAATCGAACACATGTTTTGTTTTTAGGAACAGAGTTACATCAAAGGAGGCCGTATCAGCCAACGCTGATACGGCCTCCCTCTAGATTCGATTTTTGTATATCACCAGATCCTGGGAGTACACCTCTCCCCTAGTCCCTCTTAAACAGATCCCTCGTGTACACCTTGTCCGCAACGTCCGCGAGCTCGTCGCTCCAGCGGTTGGCCACGATCACGTCGCAGCCGGCCTTGAAGGCCTCCAGGTCGTGGGTCACCTCGGAGCCGAAGAACTCCGGCGCGTCCAGCGTGGGCTCGTAGACCACCACGGGCACGCCCTTGGCCTTCACGCGTTTCATGACGCCCTGGATGGAGCTAGCGCGGAAGTTGTCGGAGTTGGACTTCGTCGTCAGGCGGTTGACGTCCGCGACTGGCTTCGGCTTGCCGGCATGCTTGAGATTATTAGTGAGTCCCAGGCCCTTTCGACACCACCTATATTGCGCATCGGCACCGCCGTCCACCCGGCCGAATATTGCCGTTCGGCACCGCCAATAAACGTCCCCGGCCATCCCCGTTACGCTCGGGCTGCCATGCAGTCCAGAGAACGAGGAGGTTCCAAATGGCGAGAAGGATAGGACCAGGGAGGTCCTGAGGCTGAGGTCGGTGAACGGTCTGCCGCAGAACGCGATCGCCCGCACCGCCCGCGTCTCGAAGCACAGTGTCCAGAACGTACTGGTGGCCACGAGGGGGCGAGTGGCTGCTGGACAAGCCGGACACATAGTTCAGGTCGATGCTGCTGGAGCTGATGGAGCTGAGGTACGGCACCGCCTCGACCGTCTTCTGCACGCAGCTCAAGAAGAAGGACTGGCACCCGAGGCTCGGTGGCGGGGTGCATGCCGACGCCATCATGGACAGGATCGTGCACAACGCGGTCTGGGTCGACATGGGCGAGACCAACATGCGGCAGCGCCGCGGATAGGCCGATAGCAATAAAAAGGCACCGGGGGCAGTGTCGGCCCCGGTGCCCAGGCGCGATATCGGCGGTGCCGTTTCGCGATATTCAGCAGTGCTCAAGCGAGCAAATACTCATATTAGAGTTAAATATAGCCTTGCTCTCAACTAGCTATTCGAGTTGTGCGGCTATACCGATGGATGCGATTCTTGGTAAAGCGCAACAACTTCAAGTTGATAAACAGGCTTGCCACTAATCTCCATTATCGCCACTGAATCACATTTAAGTGGTCCAGAATTTAAGGCTGCCACTGACTTTATAAGCGCCTCTTTGCTGGCGGTGTCCATAATTTTGGTAAATACAGTATTTTTCATTAATTGGGTTCCGTCTGGAAACACTCGTTTGATTTGTGCCAAACAGGTCAGATCAATATCTATAATATCCTGCCGAATAGCTTGATATAGATTTTGGTCGGTTATCGTACCAATTACGGCATAAGCTTCGTTTTCCGAAACTATCTCTTCTGCGGAAAATAACTCTTTGGTGACAGCTCCGATTTTTTTCAATGAAGCTGAATTAGCATTGTTTGATCCCTTGAGCTTAGTCCCGCCTACCTCTTGCATTTTTTGGCTGAGCTCAGTTATTTCAATCGCTTCATCAACGAGACCTTTAATGGAATTGATCTTAAGATTGACCGGAATGCAGACAAAGTCTCCAGGTTGAGACATCAAAATCTCTTTTAAGAACTTATGTTGGGACAGCTGCTCGACCACCATGCTCAACATTGAAGTTGTGGTCTGGACCAACTTTGATTCCTTAGAACTCGAATTTCCAGAATTCTTATTAAGCTCCGCTTCGGCTGTTATCCCAAGTTTAAAAATCTTAAAACCAACTCCAGCGCCCCCTCTTTTTGAGGAAGATTTTCCTGAAGACGATTCTT
>CAUDZT010000071.1 GCA_958453935.1 uncultured Collinsella sp.
ACGCTCGCGCCTCGACCGAGGTTCGAATCCATGCGGTGGCGGCATAAAAGAAAAGCCCCCGTTGCCGGAGGCTTTCAATTTCGATTGGTGCGGCGTATAGGATTCCGCGCATCCGCTCCGCGGATCCGCGCCGGCTTCGCCCGCCTGCCGGCGTGCTCGCCCGCTCGCTACGGACGCTCCGCGTCCGCTTCACGCTCGCGCCTCGACCGAGGTTCGAATCCATGCGGTGGCGGCATAAAAGAAAAGCCCCCGTTGCCGGAGGCTTTCAATTTCGATTGGTGCGGCGTATAGGATTCGAACCTATGACGTTCTGATTCGTAGTCAGACCCTCTATCCAGCTGAGGTAACGCCGCAGCGCAAGACATATAAAACCACTTTAGTTCGTTAGAGTCAAGCAAAATCTCAAACTTTTTTTTGCGCGGGCCGCAATTTGTCACGCTGCACCACAAGCATCAGCGCTTCTTGTGCGATCGATTGGCTTCTCAATCACATCGAACCCGGCGCCAAGCTCCCCCAAAAGCGAACGCACCCGTTGGGCGCAGTCGTAGTCGGCAAACGAGATACTCAGCATGCGCGCCACCTGGTTAGAAGTTCCCACCTCATAAAACCGTTCAAGCGCCACAAGCCCCTCGTGCGTCACAAAGGTCTCGACCACATGCGGCGACTCTTCATAGCACCATTGCGTCAATGGTCCCTCACTCGTCTGCCGAACCACCAAGCCACCCATACCCGACGGCTCGCACGTTACCAGCAGGTACTCCTCGCCCTCATCGCGCTGGAACAAAACAACCCGCTCGTCGAACAGCTCCATCACATCCCCTTTCTCTTGCTCTTAGTTAGCAAAAGCATAGCAGGTAGATGGCTGTATACAGAACAGTTGTTCGTGTGTTTTCTATTGAGCTGTCCGCACGGCATGGTATGGACCTGCGCACGAAATAGGGCGCCCCCGAAGGAGCGGCCTTGCATATCGCCTATGCAGCCAAGTTACGCGACCGGCTCGATCTTCTCGAGGCCGCCCATGTAGGGACGCAGGACCTCGGGGATCGTGATGGTGCCGTCGGCGTTCTGGTAGTTCTCCAGAATGGCAGCCATGGTACGGCCAGCCGGCAGGCCGGAACCGTTAAGGGTGTGCAGGTAGCGCGAACCCTTGAAGTTCTCGGGGTCGCGATACTTGATGTTGGCGCGACGGGCCTGGAAGTCACCGCAGTTGGAGCAGGAGCTGATCTCCTTGTAGGCGTTGTAGCTCGGCAGCCAGACCTCGATGTCGTAGGTCTGACGGGCAGAGAAGCCCAAGTCGCCGGTGCACAGGCTAATCACGCGATACGGAAGGCCCAGCTGCTGCAGCAGGTACTCGGCCTCGGCGGTCATGCTTTCGAGCTCCCCGTCGGACTCCTCCGGCTTAGCGAACTTGACCATCTCGACCTTGTCGAACTCGTGCTGACGGATGATGCCGCGGGTGTCGCGACCAGCGGAGCCGGCCTCCTCGCGGAAGCAGGGGGTGAAGGCGGTGTAGCGGCGCGGCAGGGTATCGGCGTCGAGGACCTCACCGGCGTGCAGGTTGGTGAGCACGACCTCGGCGGTGGGGATCAGGAAGTTGTCGCCCGAGACGTGATAGGCGTCGTCCTCGAACTTGGGCAGCTGGCCCGTGCCGAACATGGTCTGACGCTTGACGACGATGGGCGGCCACCACTCCTTGAAGCCACGGCTCGTGTGCGTGTCCAGGAAGAAGTTGATAAGGGCGCGCTCCAAGCGGGCGCCGGCGCCACCGAGAACGGTGAAGCGGCTGCCGGAGAGCTTGTTGCCACGCTCGAAGTCGAGGATGTCCAGATCGGTACCCAGGTCCCAGTGCGGCTTAAAGTCGAAGTCGAACTCGCGCGGGGTGCCCCAACGACGGCGCTCGATATTCTCGTCCTCGTCTTTGCCGTACGGCGTGGCCTCGCAAGGAATGTTGGGCAGGTGAGCCATGAAGTCGTACTGCTCCTGCTCGAGAGCAGTGCGGCGCTCGGCCAGACCGTCAATCTTCTCGTTGACGGCGCGCACGGCCTCCTTGGCGGCCTCGGCCTCGTCCTTCTTGCCCTCCTTCATCAGGGCGCCGATCTTCTTGGACTCGGCGTTGCGTGTGGCCTGGAGCTCCTCGACCTCGGTGATGACGGCACGACGCTCGTCGTCGAGCTCAAAGAACTTCTCGCGATCCCAAGACGTCTGGCGGTTAGCCATGGCGACATCGATGGCATCGGGGTTCTCGCGAACAAACTTGATATCAAGCATTAGATCCTCCGGCGATATACATTCCATTTAGGTTGCAACCTTGTACATGTATGGGCAAGTATATACTTATGAGCGTTTACGACCCAACTCAACTACGCAAGAAGGCACCCAATGGACGCAGTTTTTTCCTTTTTGTTTGGCACCCGCACCGGTTTTGCCATCCTTTTCGCCGGCGGCATCCTGCTGTTTGCGATTATTGCCTTTGTAATGGAGAAGCGCACCCATAAGATGTATGTCGACCGCGGCCCCAAGTCCGAGGACGAAGAAGACAGCTTCTGGGACTAGCCTGCCAATGGGGACAGGTTTATTTTGGTTGGTTTTATCTGGGCAAACGCAAGTGCCCCGCAACTGGAATTGAGCCAGTTGCGGGGCACTTTTCGCTAAAAGGACAAAACCGCAGGAAAAACCTGCCAACATAAACCTGTCCCTTTTTTGGTCGGTTTTACTGGAGGGTTGCGTCGATTGCCTTGACCAGGGCGCTGCGCATGCCGGCGTCCTCGAGCGCAACGACGCCCTTGATGGTGGCGCCGCCGGGCGAGCACACAGCATCCTTCATCGCTGCGGGATGCTGGCCAGTTGCAAGCTGCAGCTTTGCCGTACCCAGCACCATCTGGCTCACAATGCGATAGGCATCAGCGCGCGGAATACCGTGCTTGACCGCTGCATCGCCCAGGGCCTCGATTGCCATAGCGACAAATGCCGGAGCGCAACCACCCACCGTGCCGCCCACGAACAGCAGGCTCGTATCGAGCTCGACCACCGCACCGAGCTTGCCAAGCAGATCAAGCACCACTGCGCTCTGCTCATCACTAAGCGTGGAAGCCTTCTCGCAAGCGATGACGCCCTCGCCCACCGAAACCGGCGTGTTGGGCACCGTCGAGATATGCGCGACGCCCGGCAGGACCTGCTCCCACTTGGCACTGTCCCAGGTCCAGGCAACCGACAGAACGACCTTTTTGGCAAGAGCATCCTTGAGCGGGGCGAATATCTCCTCGATCATATACGGTTTGACCGCAGCGACCACGATATCGGATGCGGCGACAACCTCGGCGGCATCGTGGCAGGCGACCATGCCGCGCGCCTCGCAGCGCTCAACCAGTGCGTCGTAGCGACCCGCGCAGGCGCACATGTCGCTCGCAGCTACACCGGCAGCGATCCAGCCATCGGCCATAGCGCTCGCCATATTGCCAAAACCGACAAATCCAATCTTCATATCTCATAGTCCTTTCAGACACATTCCTCAAAACGAAAGGTATTGTCCCACGCCATTGTTTCGTATTGCCGACCTATTTGTGATACGGCTCGCCACGACTGATCTTGCAGGCACGGTAAATCTGCTCTAGCAGCACCACACGCGCCAGGTTATGCGGCAAAGTAATGCGTCCAAAGCTGAGCATCTCGTCGGCGCGGGCGCGCACCTCATCACTCACGCCGTCCGAACCGCCGATTACAAAGGCAATGTCGCTGCTGCCTCGCAGCATAAGATCGTCGAGCCTCGCCGAGAGCTCCTCACTCGAACGCTCCTTGCCCTCGATAGCCAGCAGGATCACATGCGCTCGAGACGGCAAGGCAGCAAGAATCGCCGCCCCTTCCTTGTCACGCGCGGCATCCACACCGCCCGCCTTGGCCGGGTCGATATCGGCCACCTCGCGCATATCCACCTTGGCATAGGCGCCCAGACGCTTCGTGTACTCAGCGCAGGCATCCTTCCAAAAGCGCTCTTTGAGCTTGCCAACACAAACGACGGTGTATTTCACGCGTGCCTACTCCTTTGAATCGTTTTGAACTTTGCCGGCGGCCAGCATCTGCTCGAACATCGAGGCCGACTGCGAAAAGTCGCTCGGCAGCACGACCGTCGAGGTTTTACCCGTGCGAGCGAACTCCGTCATCATCTCGGACCACTGCGTAAACATGAACAGTTGGTTGGCCTCGTCATTGCCGACACCCGTCTCCTGGATGATCTCGAGCGAATCTTTGATACCCAGTGCGATGGCCTTGCGCTGGTTGGCGATGCCCTCGCCCGCCTTTTCCATTGCCTCGGCCTCGGCGGTCGCCTCGGTAACGCGCTTGATGCGGTCTGCCTCGGCGAGCTCCTGTGCCGCAGCGCGCTTGCGCTGGGCGGCGTTGATGTCGTTCATGGAGTTCTCAACCTCGGTCGGCAGTGCGATTTTGGTGATGAGCGTCGACACGAGGGTGAAGCCGTAGGCGGCCATCTGCTCGGAAACGGTAGCGTTGACATCCTTGGCGATGTCATCCTTCTTGGCAAAGACCTCATCGAGTGTGTAGACGGGGATGGAGGAGCGCAGGGCGTCGGTGATGAAGTCGCGCATCTGGTCGACGGGCTCCTGCAGCATGTAGTAGCTCTTGTAGATGCCCGAATCTGCCGGGCCGGCGCCCATGTCATAGCTCACGTGGTACTGAGCGGAGACCTCAAGGCCAATGGTCACGTTGTCCTGGGTCTTAACGTCGATGCCAAAACCATTTTTCATGGTGCGCAGACTCACCGTGGCGGCCTTGCGGTCAATCACGGGCACCTTCACGTGGAAGCCCGCGTTGACGATACGATTGAACTTACCCAAGCGCTCGATGATCACAGCGTGCTGCTGCTCAACGACGTAGCAGGCGTTGGGGAGCAGCAACAACAGGATGATGATGGGAATCAAAAGGCTGGTAAGGGCGGCGATGATACCGGAAAACAGCATGGTCTCTCCTCTGATAGGCACACGTTGCCATTAGGATACCCGTCCAAGGAGATCGTGCATAACAAAAAGCTCCCATTGCTGGGAGCTCTTTCAATCAATGGTGCGGGCGAAAGGACGTCCGCGTATCCGCTTCGCGGATCCGCACCGGCTTCGCCCGCCTGCCGGCGGACTCGCCAGCTCGCTAAAAACGCTCCGCGTTTTCTTTACGCTCGCTCCTTCGCAGGTTCAAGTCCCCGCGGTGGGCCCATAACAAAAAAGCCCCCATTGCTGGGAGCTCTTTCAATCAATGGTGCGGGCGAAAGGACTTGAACCTTCATGGGGTTGCCCCCATACGGACCTGAACCGTACGCGTCTGCCAATTCCGCCACGCCCGCGTGCAGGAATTAGAATAACGGAGCGCCACCGCGAACGCAAGAACTATTTTTGAAAAAGTTTGCAGGCATTTTCCCAAGCGGCATGCGCGATTGTTTCGGCGTCCTCACCAGTGCGATCGACACGGTCGTTAACCAGCGCGTTTGCCGTAATGGAGATCATTGCGGGCTCGCATTCAAGACCGCGGATGGGCTCCGGAGCCATATACGGGCAATCCGTCTCGAACAAAATTCGATCGAGTGGGGTTGCCGCAAATGCCTCGCGCACGTCGTCGTTGCGCTTAAAGGTGGCCGCACCACCATAGGCGATATAGCAGCCCAGCTCCACAAAGCGCTCCATCGTGGCGCGGTCCTCGCCAAAACAGTGCAGCACACAACCGGCCTGGGGCACGCCCACCTCACGAAGCACGTTGTAGGCGTCCACGTGCGAGGTACGCTCCTGGTCCATGTCCTCGTGACGCAGATGCAGCTCCACCGGCACGTTACGACACACGGCAAGCTCGAGCTGGCGCGCCATGCAATCAATCTGCACGCTGTGGGGCGCCGGCGTGATGTCGTCGTCGTAATCCATGTGGTAGTCCAGACCGATTTCGCCAATACCGGCACACAAAGGGTCATCAAGCGCAGCAACAACCTGCGCGTGAATGTCGTCGGTATAGTCCGGCGCGCCATACGGATGCACGCCGGCAAGATACTTGATCTGCGGGATATCCTGCATCGGCAGAATTTCGCGCACGAGCCAGTCGCTATAGTCCGTCACGCTGCGCTTGTCGGCGATGGGGTCGAAGACCGTCACCAACAGGTCGATGCCTGCCGCCTTGGCACGCACGAGTGTCTCGGGCACATCCTTGCCCCAGAACGAAAGCAGATGCGCATGCGTGTCAGCAAGCGGTGCCAAGGGCACGGGACAAGCAACCGTCTTCTTTTTCTTGGTAAACGTCACGCGTTCGGCATTAGGCATCATGGATGAGCTCCTGAGCCAGGCGGATAAAGTCGGCAACATCAAGCGTTTCTGCGCGCGTGGTGGGTGCGATACCGCAAGCCTCAAAGGCGGCGTCGAGCACGTCCTTGGCAAAGCCGTTGGCGCTCATGGAGTTGCGAATCGTCTTGCGGCGCTGAGCAAACGCGGCGTCGATCACACGAGTCACAAACTCGCGGTCGAGGCCCTCGGGTACCACGCCGTCAACGCGATCGATACGCACGACGGCCGAGTCCACGTGCGGTGCCGGCATAAAGCAACGTGGCGGCACCTCAAAGCGACCCGTAACCTGCGCATACAGGCCGAGCTTTGCCGTGTAGCCGCCATAGGTCTTGTTACCCGGCACCGCGGCAATGCGATCGGCAACCTCCTTTTGAACCATGACCACAGCACGCTTGAGCGCGGGCATCGTCTGGAAGAACTGCAGGATGATCGTCGCCGCCACGTTATAGGGCAAGTTCGCGACAAATACCGTCGGCTCACCGCCCGCAGCCTGCTCAATCTGCTCCGGGCCCACCTTAAGCGCGTCGCCCATGATAAAGCGGAAGTTGGCATAGTCGGCGGCGTGGGCATCGAGCACCGGCTCAAGCTCGGGATCGGCCTCAATGGACGTAACGCACGCCGCTTCCTGCAGCAACGCAAGTGTCAACGTACCGCAACCTGGACCCACCTCGAGTACGCGCTCGTCACCTGCAAGCTCGGCAAGCCCGCAGATACGTTCGATCACATGATTGTCGATTAGAAAGTTCTGGCCCAGGCGATGCTTGGTCGCAAGGCCAAACTCCTCCAGCAGCTCCCTTGTTGCCGTGGGGTTTGCCAAAGGCGAAGTTGTCATAGTTGCCTCCTTAGCATGATGGCGGCGTCTTGAAACGAAAGGGCATGGACCGTTGCGGCCATGCCCTTACATCTAAACAGCAAATTGCCGATATGGCGCTCGTGCGGTCTCTACGCCAGACGCGGGAACAGCGGATCGCCCTTCTCGACGGGCTGACCACCAGCAAGCAGGCCCCAAGCGCAAATGCCCTTGAGGTCGTCGGTCGCGGCCTCGTTCTCGCAGGACAGGCGGCGCAGGGCCTCGGCAGAGGTCTGAGGCATGAGCGGCATCAGCAGGTGAGCGGCAATGCGGATGGCCTCGAGCAGGTTGTAGATCACAAACGCCAGCTCGTCAGCCTTGGCCTCGTCCTTGGCAAGTGCCCAGGGCTCGGAGTCCTCGATGTAGTGGTTGGCGGCGTGGATGAGCTCCATGACCTCATCCTTGGCTCCGCCGTAATCGAGCACGTCCATCTTGGCCATGTAGCGGTCGACCAGGCCATCGGCGATCTTTGCCAGCGGGTTGTCGAACGCATCGAACGATGCGGGCTTGGCGGGCGCGCAACCGTCAAAGTACTTGCCGCTCATGTTGAGCGAACGCGAGATAAGGTTGCCCCAGCTGTTGGCCAGGTCGGCGTTGTAGACCTGCTCCATGCGATCGAAGCTGATGGCGCCGTCGGTACCGGGAACGACATCGGTCATAAAGTAGTAGCGATAGCCCTCGACGCCCAGCATGTCGATAACGTCCTGCGGAGCGATGGCGTTACCGCGGCTCTTGGACATCTTCTCGGCCTTGCCGGTCTCGGCATTGCGCACGGTCAGGAAGCCGTGGGCAAAGACGTGCTCGGGCAGGGCCTCGCCGATGGCCATGAGCATGGCGGGCCAAATGACGCAGTGGAAGCGGATGATGTCCTTACCCACGATGTGGAACTGCGCGGGCCAGCGATAGGCCAGCTCGGCACGCGCCTCGTCGGTGTCGACACCGTAGCCGACGGCCGTCATATAGTTGAGCAGCGCGTCAAACCATACATAGGTCACATGGCCCTCGTCAAACGGAACCTGGATGCCCCAGTCAAAGCTCGTGCGACTCACAGAAAGGTCGTTGAGGCCGCCCTCGACAAAGCTGCGAACCTCGTTCATGCGGAACGCAGGCTCGACAAAGTCGGGGTGCTCGTCATAGAGCTTGAGAAGCTTGTCCTGGAAGGCGGAAAGCTTAAAGAAGTAGGACTCCTCCTGGACGCGCTCAAGCGGACGGTGGCAGTCGGGGCATAGATGCTGGCCGACGCTGCCGTACTCCTCGTCGCCCTTCTGGACCTGCGTATCGGTGAAGTAGGTCTCGTCAGGCACGCAATACCAACCGTCGTAGCTGCCCTTATACAGATAGCCGGACTCCTTCATGCGCTCCCACAGGTACTGCACGGCATGATGCTGGCGCGGCTCGGTGGTGCGGATGAAGTCGTCGTTGGAGATCTCGAGCTTGCTCCAAAGCTCCTTGAAGTGCGGAGCCTGGCTGTCGGTCCACTCCTGCGGCGTCATGCCATGCTTGGCTGCGGCCTCGGCGACCTTCTCGCCGTGCTCGTCCATGCCGGTCAGGAACTTGACGTTATAGCCGGCGGAGCGGCGATAGCGAGCCTGAACGTCGGCGATGATGGTGGAATAAGCCGTGCCCAGGTGCGGATCGGCGTTGACGTAGTAGATGGGCGTCGTGATAAAGAACGAAGGCTTGCTTTGATCCATGGGGTTTGTCCTCCAGAAAAACGTTGCATACAGGGGATGATTCTAGCGCAAGGGCTGGATATCCTCCATCTATTGCATATCGAGCACCATGGCATAGACATCGCGCTTGCGGCGCGAATACTTCTGAGACAGGCGCTTGGCCACCGCAGAGGCGGGCTCCCCCTCCTCGAGCGCGGTGCGGATATCCTCGCGCAGGGCATCGTCGGGATCCGCTACCGCAGCGCCAACCGGCGCGATGCCGGCCTCCTCGTCCTCGCTCGGCGGCGCGATGACCAGCGCAATCTCGCCCTTTACCTCGCCGCGAGCACGCAGCTCCTCGGCAAGCTGGTCAGCGGGCCCGCGCAAGACCTCCTCGTGCAGCTTGGTGAGTTCGCGGCAGACGGCAAGCTCACGCTGGGGAAAGACCTCCGCCACGGCCTCGAGCGTCGCCACGATGCGATGTGGAGACTCGTAGAAGATGAGTGCGCCGGGCACCACGGCAAGGCGCTGCAAACGGCGCACACGGTCGCCGTGCTTTCGGCCCAAAAAGCCCTCGAAGAAAAAATGCTCGCAGGGAATGCCGGACGAAACGAGTGCCGTGACGCAAGCAGAGGGTCCGGGAATAACTTCGACAGGCACATCGGCCTCACGCGCCGCCTCGACCAGCGCCTGGCCGGGATCGGACACGCTCGGCATGCCGGCGTCCGAGGCAAAGGCGAGGGTCTCCCCCGCCAGCAGACGGTCGACCAGGCCGGCAGCGCGGCTAGCGATCACATTCTCGTCGCAACGGACAAGCGGCTTGGAAATACCCAGGTGCATCAGTAGCTTTGACGTCACACGCGTGTCTTCGCAGCAAATGGCATCGGCGGCGGCAAAAGCCTCGCCAACGCGCGGGGACAGGTCGCCTAGGTTGCCGATGGGCGTGCCGACCACATAGAGTTTGCCCGTATGGGCGCTGTTTTGCGTCATATCAACCTATTCAATCATGCCGCGCTCGAGCGTACCGAGCGCCGCGCGGGCGTCCCATGCTGCAATGCGCTTCTCGGTCTTCCACGTTTGGAAGAACCAACCGGCAGCCGGCGCAAACGAAGCCAGCTGGTTGGCGATAAACACGCGCTCGTAGGCATTGCGGCCCTCGGGCGTAACCGACGAGTTAGCAAAGATCGCCGCGCCCGACCATTCGCCCACCAGCACGGGGAACCCAGTCGAAATCGCCTCTTTAAGCTCGCGCTTGTTACGCGAAATCGCCGTCGTCAGCCCGCGGGGGCTCGTGATGTCGAGCGCATACTCGTCGCGGTAATGGTACAGGTGAAGGTCCATGTAGACGTTCTTGTACTTGGCGCCGCGCATAAAATGCTTCCACTCGCTGGGATGCCCCGACGACGAGAAGACGACGATCTTATCCTCGGGCATATACGAACGGACGAGCTCGTAGGCATCGCGATAGAAATTGCGCAGGTAGTGAGCGGGAATGCCATCCGTCATGGTGAAGAGGCTCTTGCGAACGCTCATCTGCGGCGTGTCCAGCAGCTCAATGCCCAGCAGGCTCTCGGCCTCGCCATAGCGATCGGCCAAGCGCTCGAGCACGTCGAGTGCGACATGACGGCCGTTGGTGGACGAATGCCACTCGGCAACAGCCTCCGGCGTGGTGGGCGAATCGTTGGAATCGCCCTGGCCACCGGGCACGGTTGCCAGATCGAGCAGCACGCGGATGTCGTACTTGGCAGCCCACTCAATTGCGCGGTCGATGTAATCGACAACCGATATGTAGGAGGCATCGGACTCCTGTGAGCCAAAGGCATACCAGGGCACCGGCAGACGCACGGCATTGAGACCGATCTGCGCCATGCGACGAAAATCGTCCTCGCTCACAAACGTCTCGTAATGGCGGCGCATGCGCTCGTTATAGGCGGCGGTACCCATGGCCTCCTGTAGCTCGGCCGCGTTGGATGCACCGGTCGCCGCGTACAGCGACGGGGTCACCCAAGGCTCGGGAATAAACCAGCCAGAGAGATTAACGCCGAGTATCCTCTCCATCACTGCCCCCTTCGGATCATGCAGGTCGAACCCGCATCGTATTGCATAGGATAAGTATCGTTTTGAGTATACCCGCGTGTGCGGACAGGCGACCGAACGGTCTGCAAAGTGACGCGAAAGTGGGAGGAATGTCTGGGGCGGGCGGGCTCGGAATGGTGCGATGAGGTGTGTACGCGCGCCGGAGGCAGGCACCGGAAAGTGTGTCCCGTTCTGAGCCCTTATTCTGGGACGCAGTTTCCGCAGAACCCTACATAAAAGAAAAGGACCCCTTTGCAGAGGTCCTAGTCAATTCAAGGTGGCGGGGAAGGGAATCGCGTCCGCGCGCTGCGCGGACGGACCGCTGCGGCGCTTACGCGCCTTGCGAGCTGCGCTGGCAAACGCTTACGCGTTTACTCAGCTCCGCGCCCTCACGGGGTTCGATTCCATGTGGGGCTGCATAAAAGAAAAGGACCCCTTTGCAGAGGTCCTAGTCAATTCAAGGTGGCGGGGA
>CAUDZT010000072.1 GCA_958453935.1 uncultured Collinsella sp.
GGACTTGCAGCGACGGACCTCAGGACGCTCTTACACCACGTCTGCGCGCGCCACCGCCCGCTCACCACGAGAGTGGATAATCTCCCGTTTTTGGCCCATGTTCGCGCTCAAAGTGGGAGATTATCCACTCTCGTCGGGCAAGCGTCCGAAAATCCTCACTCGTGACCCCTTTTCCTCCGTCCCCGAGGGATCGGGGCTCGCCTGCCGAATGATTGATGCGGGCGCCCTGCGGCCATGTCACACTCAGAGGTGGCCTGACCCAACCTGGAAGGAGCCTCCATGAGCCTTGACAACGTAGCCCTGCGCGCCGCCACGCTCGACGACCTGACCGGCATCGCTGCCATCTACAACCAGCTGTGGTGCAACACGCTGCGCAACCGCGGCGACGTCGAAGCTGCCGATTTCTGCGCGCGCTTTAACATCGCTATGCAGCTGCAACGCTCACCTATCGCGCTTGTCGCCGAGGCCGAGGGCCGCATTATCGCCGCCTGCTGCATCGGCATCTTCGAGGACGGCAAGCCGCGCACCAACCCCACGTGGGAGTCCTGCTACAACGAGATGCTCGCCCAGGCAACCGAAATGGCAAAGGCTGCCGACGCCAAGCTCGAGGGCTCGCTCTTCGGCGACAGTCGCGAAAAGGCCACGGCGGATCGCTTTGCCGCCACAGGCAACGAGTATGCCCAGGGCCAGCTCAACCTGATCATCATCGTGCCCGAGCGGCAGGGCAAGGGGCTCGGCCGCGCGCTTATCGACCTTGCGCGCGCCGAGCTCGCCAAGGCAGGCTGCACCAAGTTCTTCCTGATGAGCGACTGCAACTCCGACTGGCAGTTCTACGAGCACCTCAACATGAAGCGCATCCTGGAGGATCACAGTCAAGACACCGGCGACGGTTTTATCGTCTACATGTACGGAGGCGACACGCAGGGCTAACCCGCTAAGCAAGTACCAAAACCACCACAAAAGGCGCCCATCCCCCTTGTGGTGACAGGTTTTATCTGGGCGAACGTTAAGACCGCCGCGGGGGAGCTGCTTTCCCTCGCGGCGGTTTACTAACCGTGAAAACCAAGTGAGTAGGCTTTTGGCGGGATCCCGAGCACACCCCAAAACGCCGCAGCTCTGGCCTGCGGTTTTATCGAGCGTTTGTCGCGATGTGCTCGGCAGATCCCAAAAAGTCTACTCACTTGCATCCGAGACGCACCAGGCAGGCAAAAAACCGCCGCGAAAGGGGCCCGTCCCCCTTCGCGGCGGTTGTTCATCGCGGTTTTGCGACGGTTTTGCGGTGGTTTTGCCCGCCTGCTACTCGCTGTAGCGAGTGGCGATGGCAACTCGCACCATGCCGGCGCTCATGAGGTACGTTGCCATAGGCTGTAGTAGCGCATGTCATAATCCTACAGCAGCATTCGCCATAATCTGACAATAGAGTTTTCCACAATCTATAAGTAGCCCAGGTCGGGACCCTATTTAACAAACCAAATTCTCGCCCAACGCCATTTCCTCTCCTGGTGACCGGTTCATTTTGGCGGGTTTCATCTGGGCAAACGCCAAAACCACCACAAAGGTGCCTGTGAACTGCGCCCCGAAACTTGGACTGAATAAATAGCGACTACGCCGCAAGGGCCCGGCTCCGGAACTCCTCCGGAACCGGGCCCTTCAATCTTACCTGCCTGCGCCGCGTGTTCCAATGGGCTATGTACCCTTCCAGGTCGCGCTTGAAGTCCTCGAAGCTGCCCCACTCCCTGCCGCGGTAGAACTCGTCCTTCACGTGGCCGAAGAGCTGCTCGGTGGCGGCGTTGTCGATGCAGTTCCCCTTGCGCGACATGCTCTGGGTGATGCCCGCCCCCTCCAGCCTGGAGGTGTAGGACTCGTGCTGGTACTGCCAGCCCATGTCCGAGTGCATGGTCGGTGCCGCCCCGTCGGGCAGGGCCTCGAGGAGCCGGTCGAGCATCCTGTGCTGCTGGGCGAGGTCCGGCGAGGTCGATATGTCGCTCGCCACGATCTCCTTCGTGCAGAAGTCGAGCACCGGGGCCCAGTAGGCCTTGGCGCCGGCGACCTTGAACTCGGTGACGTCGGTGCCGAGCTTCTGCCACGGCCCCTCGGCGCCGAAGTCCCTCGCGATGACGTTCTCGAACGTACTCCCCACGAGCCCCCTGTAGGAGCTGTACCGGCGGCGGGAGCCCCGGCGGCGTATCCCGCACCGGATGCCCATCTCGCGCATCATCTTGAGCACGGTCTTGTCGGCCACGACCGCGCCCAGCTCGGCGCGCAGGCACATGGCTATCTGCCGGTGCCCGCAGCCGTTGGCGGTGCGCGAGAATATCTCGGCCGCGGCGTCGCGCAGCTCGGGCCTGGTCGGCCTCCGCGGGTGCGCCAGCGCGTAGTAGTAGGTCGACCTCCTGAGCCCCGAGCACTCCAGCAGGTGGCGCAGGGAGTGCCCCTCCGCCCTCAGCGCCCTCACCGCCTCGGCCGCCGCCCTGGTCAGAGCCCGTCCCGCTCGACCAGGGCGCGCAATTTTTTTAGGTAGGCGACCTCGGCCTCGAGCCTGCGGCAGCGCTCCTCGAGCTCCTGCTCGCGGGTGCGGGCCCGGGGTTTCGACCTCGACCCCCTCGGCCTGCCCTTCGGTCCGGGCCGCAGCGCCTCGGCGCCGCCCTCGCGGTAGAGCCTGCACCAGCGCTCCAGCGGGGACTTCGACCTGATCCCGAACTCGGCCATGGCGTCGGTCTTCGCCATCCCGCCGTCGACCACGGCCGACGCCGCGGCGACCCTCTGCTCGAATGTGTACCTGGATTGTTTCCCGCCCATGGACAGCAGCGCCTCGCTTCCGAACGCCCGGTATACCCACTGCCATTCTCTCACGGTCTCGCGGGGGACGGACAGGGCCTCGGCCGCCGGCTTGCAGCCGACGCCGGCGTCGAAGAGCTCGACGGCCCGCCTCCTGGACTCCAGGTCGTGCTTCACCCTGAGGTCTATACTCATGGAAAACCTCCCATTTCCCGATGTCCAAGAAATGGGAGGCAGTTCACTGTCCCCTTTGTGGTGGTTTGAAGCTCTCCTGGGCGGGATGCTAGACTTGCGGCATATACATTCGCGCCAAAGCACGGGTCGCATACAGGAAAGGAGATGCCATGGCGCCTATCGCACCGCTCAAGATGCTCGTCGCTCCTGCCGCCAAGGCCATCGCCCACCTGAGCGACTCACTTACTTACGATGAGGTCCCCTGCATCGCCGAGGAGCGTTCGGACAGCCGCCCGTACCTGGGCCACGTCCCCTACTTTGCGCCTAAGCTCGTTTCCGATCCCGAGCACCGCGAACAGTAATCCAAGATGCACCAAGCGCTGCGTAACTCGCGGCGCTTACTGTTTTGGTGCAAAGTAACCTGACCCCCGTGCACCAACGCCGGGATTGTCGACGCTTCGGCCGCGGCGCGATATGAGGCGCGAAACCTCGCCCAATAACAGGCCAATCACTACGCCCGCGAGAATCGGCAACTTTGCCATCTCGGCAGGTGAGCTGTTGAGCGGCACAATCGTAGCAACAATCGAAAGCACGAGCTCCACCACGGGAATCGCAAGCGCCACCGCGAGCACCTTGCCCTCGAAAGGCGCACGGAACACACGCGAGCGATTATCGTGCTTGCGCAGACGCCAAAACGCTGGGAACATGGGAATATAGCTCATGAGCAGAAAGACGACGTTCATCGAGAAGAAGACCCAAAAGACGTCGGAACCCTCACCCAGCGGAATCTGGAGCAGCAGCACCAGACTGGCAAAACAGCCGTTAATGAGCGCCGAGCCGTTGGGCATGCCGGTCTTTTTGGACACCAGCGCAAAGGGGCGCGGCATGTTGCCGTGACGTGCGGCATAGCTCGCTACGTTGTTGACGCCAAAGCTCCAGCAGATCATATTGGCGAACAGCGTCACCAAAAAGGCCACGCCCACGACCATCGTCAGCGGGTGGGTGCGCCCCACCATAGCGGCGACTGCGTCCACAATGCCCGAATCGAGTGAAAGCTGCTCGGTGGGAACCGCGGCTCCAATGCCAATGCCACAGATGATGTAGATCGCCGCAATGGCCACGCCACCGGCAATAACCGCCTTGGGGATATCACGCGACGGGTTCTTCATCGTGCTGGCAAAGGTCGCGACCACTTCGAAGCCCATAAAGTTGAACAGGATAATCGATAGGTACGTCAACGAATTGGTGTCGCCCAGATCTGGAATGAAGGTCTTAAGCGACATGTCGTTGGCAAAGCCGTTATTGCAGGCAAACCAAATGCCGACGATTCCCACCACAGCGGTAATGAGCACCTTGATGACGGCGCCGCCGTCCATAACCCAATCGGCCTCCGCCACCGGCTGCATTGCCATGACCGTGACGCCCCACACAAAGGCAATCTCGATGGCAATTCGGATCCCGAGTGAAAACTCGATACCCCACACCGCATTAATGACACTGGGGAACATGCAGGCGATACTTGCCACCCACAGCGGAAAGTTAACCCAGTAGCACCAAGAGCAACGGGCGCCCCAACGGTCGCCCAGGCCCAAGCGAACCCAATCGTACAGGCCGCCCTCGGAATCAAACGCCGTACCCAGCTCGGCCACCACCAGACCATAGGGAAGCAAAAACGTAATGATAAGGAAGATCCACCAGAAGAACTGCACGTTGCCCATGGCAGATGCCGGAGCCGCCGCCTCGATGGTAAACACGACGCAGATAACCGAAAGGATGACCTCGATCAGGGAGAACTTTTTACCTGCCATGGCGCGCGCCCCCTACAGCAAAAAGGATGGCATCTGTACCGAAGGCGCAGCCCAAGGTAGGGTTGCAGGCCGCGTCACCGGTACAGGTGCCATCCCAAAGAGAGGAGAGGATGCAATTGTTGGACCAACGCTCGCGGAACAGGCGCGTGTAGATGACGATACGCTGGTACATAGATACTCCGATCAAAACGGCCGCGTTCGCGACCGGAAACTTTCGGCAATTGAAAACGCGTCTGACCTGGGAAATTCAAGCGAACAATTGGCCTAACCCGCAAAAATCCCAGGCCAGACGCGTATTCAATCAAAGAAAAAAGGCACTCCGATGTGGAGGCAACGGAGTGCCCAAAGAAAACCCAACCGACCAAGACATCGGGCAAGCCGACCATCAATGCCCCAAGATGGTTCGATTCGCCGATTGTCCGATTGATCGGCTGAGTTTTCGAGGTGCCCCAGGTCGCCGCGAAAGAGGAGCGAAGCGTACTTTGGTACGCGAGCGACGGTTTGAGCGGCGAGATGGGGTGCCTCGGAAAGCCAGACGATTAAGCGGACGGTTCCTGCTGCGTAATGCAGTGGATATTGCCGCCGCCGAAGACGACCTGCTCGGACTGAACGCCGACGCACTTGTAGACGCCCTCGCCCCAGACCTCGTCATAGATCTTCTGGAGCGTGTCGACGGCCAGCTGGTCGTTCTCGTCGCCGTACTGCGGGACGATAACGCCGTGGTTGGTGACCAGGTAGTTCATGTAAGAGGCGATCAGCGGCTCGTCGGGGACGCGCGGCTCGGCGTTCTCGTCGGCGTCGATGGTGTCGCAGGAAGCCTGGTCCATGAACAGCGGGTTCACGGGCATGCAGAGCTTGTAGACCTTCATCTTGCGGCCCTTAGCGTCAACGGCGTTGGAGAGGGTCTCGTAGGCAGCGTGGCACTGCTCGTAGAACGGATACTCGGGATCGTCGGTCCAGATGCAGGCCATGACGCCCGGAGCGATGAACGTGGCGACGTCATCGATGTGGCCGTTGGTCTCCTCGGGGTCGATGCCCTCCTTGACCCAGATGACCTTCTCGACACCCAGGTAATCCTTGAGGTGCTCGTCCATATAGGCGCGAAGCTCCTCGCTCCAGGGCTCAAACTTCTTGTGGAACTTGGGCCAGATGGACTCGGGATCCTCTTCCTCCTCCAGAACCGCAGAGCAGGTGCGGCCCGGGGAAAGCAGGCACTGGTCGGTCACGACAAGGGTGCCCTCGCCGTCGACGGTGATGGAGCCGCCCTCGAGGATCATGTCATCGGGACGATAGCGACGGCAGCCGGAGAGCTCAGCCATCTTAAGGGCGATCTGCTCGTCCTTGTCCCACGGGAAATAGAGGCCATCCACAAGGCCACCGTAAGCGTTGAAGTGCCAGTGGTTGGCGCGCTTCTCGCCCTTGCCGTTGATGACGTAGGTGGCGGCGGTGTCGCGGAACCAGGCGTCGTCGGTGGTCATCTCGATGACGGTGACGTTCTCGTCCTCCTCGAAGACGGCCTTGCAGTTGGCATAGTCGACCTGGTTGGCGCACATGGTAACCGGGGTGAACTCGGCGATGGCGCGGGCGATGGCGGCATACTGCTTCTGAGCCGGCTTGGCGCCGTGGGCCCAGGTGTCGGTGCGGTGGGGCCAACCCATCCACACGCGATCCTGCGGGGCGAACTCAGCGGGCATAAAGAAGCCGTCGGCCTTGGGGGTGGACTCGGACTCGGTGATCGTACGCATAAGATTTCCTCCAAATCGAACGATCGCTTGCCGCGGGCGGGTTGCCCGCAGCCTAAAACCAAGAGATGGTAGGCGCCCGTTCCTCGGCAAAGGTCGGGGCGCCCGACGCCGGTTTTCACGGAATCGCACCGGCAAGCGACGACGTAACCAAGTGCGCGGAGACAAAACGCACGAAGGATACGGAAGAGAGATTGGGGTGGGCGGTGGTTACCGGAGCTATCGCTCACACCCACCCCGGGGAATGGTTAGCAAACCTGTCGCTTGGGCACGTCTCCGAAGAGGCTAGAGTGCCCGGAGTCGGGAGCGACAAGCCCGACGAAGCGCACGTTGGTACGCGAGGAGGGTTGGAGCCCCAGAACCGGGTGCTCTAGTTCTCCTCGGCCTCGGCGGCCTCCTCAGCGAGACGCTGAGCTGCCAGCTCGGGAGTGAGGCCCTTGTACTCGGTCTCGCGGCCCTTGGCGCTGACGACGCGGACAACCTCGCCGATGAGCAGAAGCACGATGAAGATAACGATCATCGGGAGCTTGTCGCCAATTTCAGCGGCAGAGAGCGGCACCAGCGTTGCAACGATGGCCAGGATCAGCTCGATGCAAGGGATGGCCAGCATGACCTTCATCATGGCGCCCTTAAACGGGAACGTGAAGATACGCTCGCGGTTGGGGTCGTTCTTGCGAAGGTTGAGGAACGCCGGGAACATCGGGATGTAGGTCAGCAGCAGGAAGACGACGGAGGTGCCGAAGAGCATCCAGAAGACGCCGTTGGAGATGGCGTCGATGGGCACGAGCTGCAGGCACAGCACCAGGGAGGCAACGATGGCGTTGACCAGGTTGGCGCCGTTGGGCATGTCGTCATCCGAGATCATCGAGGCGAAGACCTTGGGCATGTTGCCGTGCTCGGCAGCGTAGCGGGCGACGGAGTTGACGCCGAAGGACCAGGCGGCCATGTTGGCGAACAGGGTGATCAGGAAGGCGATGCAGATGACCTTGAAGATCATGGAGTCGCCCACCATGGTCTGGACTGCGACGATCATGCCGTAGTCGGGGTCGATGGAATCGGCCGGCACCGCAGCGCCGATGCCAAAGCCAGCGAACAGGTAGATCACGGCGATGGACAGGCCACCGACGATGATAGCCTTGGGGATATCGCGAGCGGGATCGGCCATGTCGTCGGTCATGGTGCAGATGACCTCGAAGCCCATGAAGTTAAAGATGATGATCGACAGGTAGCCGAGAGCGTTGGTGTTGGTGAGCTCGGGCAGGAAGGTGGCAGCGGACATGTCGTTCGCAAAACCGTTCTCCATGGCATACCAAATGCCCAGAGCGCCAACGATAACGGCGACGGCGACCTTGATGATGGCGCCACCGTTCAGAACCCACTCGGAGTCGGCCGCCTTGGAGCGGCCCATGAGGTAGACGATCCACACAAAGGCAAGATCGATACCCATCTTGGCGATCAAGTTGAACTCGACGCCAAAGACCATGCCCAAAATGTCGGGGAACATGGTAGCCAGCGAGGCGATCCACAGCGGGTAGTTAACCCAGTAGTAGTACGAAATGCGAGCGCCCCACTTGTCGCCCAGACCATCGCGTACCCAGTCGTAAATGCCGCCCTCGCCGTCATAGGTGGTACCGAGCTCGGCAACAACCATGCCGTAGGGAAGCAGGAAGGTCAGGATCAGGAAGATCCACCAGAAGAACTGCTGGTTGCCAATGGCAGCAGCAGGAGCGGCGGCCTCGCAAACGAAGACGACGCAGATGATGGTCGAAATGACCGTCAAGAAGGAAAGCTTTTTCTTTCCGTCGCTCATGATGAGCTCCTTCGCTCAGTCTTGGACAGATCCGAGGCCCTAAGGTATTAAGGCAATTGCTTGGGCCTCGGTGAGCGGGCGACAGGAGACGAGCATCCGCCGCCCGCAAACGTGCTTTTAGAAGCCTTGAGGCTTAGAGCTGCTCGAGAGCCTCGAGAGCGGCGTGGAGCTCAGCCTTGGCGGAGTACTCGACACCCTCGTCGTTGAGCGGGGTGCGCTTGCCCAGGGCGGCAAGGAGAGCACGGATGGAGTGCTTGCGGTTCTCGGCCTCGACCCAGCACAGGGAGCGCTCGGGATCGTCCATGACCTCGTCGACGACCTCCTCGTTGCGGGTGGCCGGCAGGCAGTGCATGAACTTGGAGTTGGGGCCGGCGAAGTTCATCATGTCCATGGTGACCTGATACTTGGGATAGAACACGTCCATGTAGTTCTCGCCCGAGACCTCCTCGTCGTACAGGCCATACCACACGTCGGTGTAGATGAAGTCGGCGCCCTTGATGCACTCGATGTCGTCGGAGATGACGACCGAGCCGCCGGAGACCTTGCAATTCTCCTCGGCGATGGCCATCATCTGCTTGCCGAACTCGGCGCGCTCCTCGACGGTGCCAACGTGCAGGCCGCCGTCGGGGATCTGGTGGCCCTTAGGTCCAAACTGGACAAACTTCATGCCGACCTTGGAAGCGATGAACATGAGGGAGACGCAGACCTGGGTGGCGTCGCCGATGAAGGCCAGGGTGCAGTCCTCGATCTTCTTGCCCTCGGGGAGGTTCTCGAGCATGGTCATGAGGTCGCCCATCTCCTGCGTGGGATGGTTGAACTCGGACATGCCGTTGATGACGGGCACAGCGGAGCCCTCGGCGAGGCCGACGACGTCCTTGTGACGGTCAACGCGAGCCATCATGATGTCGAGCAGCGAGCCCATAACGCGAGCGGTGTCGCCCAGGGACTCGTGACCGCCGAGCTGGATGGTGCCAGGGCCATAGAACTGAGCATGGCCGCCGAGGTCGGTCATAGCGGTCTCGAAGGAAAGACGAGTGCGGGTGGAGACCTGCTGGAAGATCATGCCAAGGCTCTTGTTGCGGAGCAGGTGCGGATAATAACCGTCAACCTTGATGGCCTTCTTCATTGCCAGGCCAAGATCCTCGATAGCCAGGATCTGCTCTTTGGTGAAGTCGTTGGTGTCGATGAAATCCTTAGGCAGTGCCATGTCGATTTCCTTTCCGCCGGTCTTGCCGACTATTACTATGAGGCGCTCGAACATCACGCCTCGTGTTGACAAGACCATCATTCACCCGTATGCAATTTTTACCTAGTTTATTCGGGATTAAAGACCGTTCACGGAGTTACACCCCCTCTAAACCAATATAAACCCGCAGGTAGCCAGCTTGCAGGGGGTTTACTATCTAGAACCGCGAACGGTATACGGCTATGCTGTATCTCGGCGCCTAATCCGCAATGGAACGAAGGGTTGAGACGTCTATATCCCACAAGGTATACAGGGCTCGGCCATAGATGAAATGAGATGGGACGGTGGCAGATGAACACCCTGATGTTCTTCTATACCCTAGCGATACTCGTGATCTGTATTGTGACGGCAGTGCTTTCGCTTGCCGCCTATGCCTCGTCTCGTCGACGCTTCTTTATCTATGGCAGCGGCGTTTTTATTTGCTATGCCATCGAGATGACCGAGATCTTCTTTTTTGAATACACGTTGCAAAACCAGAGTTTTCCAGCCAGCGACTATTACTCAATTACCATGCCTGTGTTGCGGACCCTTGTGGCGACCGCTTCACAAGCTTTTATCTGGCTCATTGCCATGGACTTGCTCGACAAACATTCAAAAAAGCAGTTTGTTATTCCCGTCGCAACGTTCTTCCTGAGCGAGCTGCTGATCATTGTCGCTGTCCCCTACGGCCCCATGCATCAATGGCTCTACTACACGATGCGTCAGGTATTCCTTGTATTTGTGGGACTGTATATCTTTTGGACGGCGCATAAAAGCACGCAGGTCGAGCTTAAGGCGCGCGTCAACAATCAACGAAAGCACCTCATTATCGGCGCCATTCTGGTCGGATGCATCGTTGCCGAGGATTTCTACAACATCCTTGTTGTTCCCATGAGCCTGGCACCCTCTTGGCTGCAGCTGTACCTGTCCGAGCGCAACTTTAGCGAGAACATCTTTGCGTGCTACTTTGCGATTCTGCTGATCATCTATGCCTATCACGTGCTTTCGATTCGCATGCAGGAGGCGCCCGAGGAAAAGAACGTCAGCGATCTTGATCGACACATCGAAGAGCAGATGCCCTTCTATCGCAACGCCTACAAGCTCTCCAACCGCGAGACCGAAGTCATGCATCTGGTTGTGTTGGGCAAATCGAACCAAGAGATCGCTGACGAGCTCTTCCTTGCCGTGGGTACCGTCAAGACCCACATCCACAACATCCTGGTCAAAACCGAACAGCAAAACCGCACGACGCTCATCCTCCACTTTTGGAAGCGATAACCTGCCAAAAAGGGACAGGTTTATTTTGGCAGGTTTTATCTGGGTAAACGCAAAAAACCGCCGCGAGGGAGCTACTTTCCCTCGCGGCGGTTTTCTAGCAGTAAAACCAATTGAGTAGG
>CAUDZT010000073.1 GCA_958453935.1 uncultured Collinsella sp.
GAAGGACAGCAAGTCCGACAAGAAGTCCGATTCCAAGTCCGATACGGGTGCTGCTTCCACGACCACTGCTAAGAAGTCCTCTAGTGCTTCCGAGCAGGAGACTGGCACCAACCCGCTCGCCATTGTTGGCGTTGCCGCCGGCGTCATCGGTCTCGCCATCGTCGGCGTGTTCGTGTTCACCAAACGTCGGTAGGTGAGGGCTGTGTCCAATAAATCCAAGGACGCTGACCCCAAGCAACCAGATTCCTCGTTTATCCAGCTTGACGATGCAAAGCAAAAGGGCGCCGCTTCGGCGGCGTCCGCCCCTCGCCGCAAGGCGCTCCTCGGCGTTCTGACTGCCGCGTGCACCATTCTGATTGTCGTCTCGCTGGGCTTCGTCCATCCTTCCGAGAGCGGCGCCTGGTCCATCGACTGGATCATTCAGGCCGTGACGGGGGAGAGCGTCGTCACCAAGGACACCAAGGCGTCTGGCTCGACTATGGCTTCGGGCGAGGCCAGTTCCAAGGATTCCAAGTCATCGAATGACGCAAAGGATGAGTCCAAGGACGATTCCGAGTCTTCAAACAAGGAATCGGATAAAAGCTCGGATAGCAAGAAGTCCGATGGTCAGGACGGCAAGAAGTCTGGAGATAAATCCGCTGCCCAGAATACGGGAGCCGGCGATACTTCCAATGTGTCTGGCGGTGCTTCTTCGGGCGGCGGCCAGTCGTCTGATGGAGCCTCCAGCTCTAATGGTGGAAACGCCTCCTCGGGCGGCCAGAGCGGCTCGCAGGAGTCCAGCTACGTTACGGTGACGGTTTCGGTCACATCGAGCGCCGTGGGCAATCCTGTGTCTTCTGGTGGCACCTTTACCTTTAACGAAGGTGCTACCGTCTACGATGCCCTGTGCGCGCTGGGCCTTTCTGTCAGCGCACATGGCTCGTCGTACGGCACGTATGTCTCCGCGATTGGTGGTTTGGCCGAGAAGCAGTACGGCGGCACGAGCGGCTGGATGTACTCCGTCAACGGCGCAACGCCCATGACGGCGTGCAGTAACTACGTTCTCTCCAATGGCGACAACGTGGTCTGGTATTACGTAACAGGCTAGAGGCCTCGACATAGCGCGCCAGACGGGCGGTTCGGACAAACATCCGGGCCGCCTGTTTTTCATGCGAATGGGACTGGTTCGCCGGGTCTCTCGACAAACAAAAAACCGGTTGGAATGGGAATTCCAACCGGTTATACATTCAAGCAAATAGTGAATCGACTACGACCGTGCGCCCTCGAGAAAGAAGCGACGGCTGAAGTAGTTGTACCAGGTGACGAGGAACGTGGCGATGGCCTTCATGGCCTGGTAGCCGATGCTCAAAAACGTGACGCCCACAAACATGTATAGGTCGTTGAGGCCCAGGCCGATCACCGACAGGATGGTGAAGATCGTGAACTCGCGCTTGCGGCTCATGCCCTCGCGATGGTCGAACACGTACTTCATGCTGAGCCAGTAGTTGACCACGACGGACGTGATGAACGAAACCGTGGTGCTCATCAAAAAATCGAGGTGGAACAACTCGACGAGCGCAATGAGCATACCCCAGTCGATGCCAAAGGAGATAAGACCCACGACAGCGAACTTGAGGAACTGCTTGGTATGAGGTTGTGCCAGTGCCTTGCGCACGTAATCACATCCAATGCGTTGATAAATCGAGCAGAGGATACTTTAGAGCTTTTGCAAGGGAAGCGTAAGGTCTTTGCCAAGAACTATACGAACTCGCCAAATTTTCAAGAGTTAATCCGCAAACGTTGAAAATTTGCCCGTAAACGAGCGGCACCCACGGACGATACTGCGCTGAGCGCGCGTCGTCCATGGGCGCCGTAATGCTGCAGGGGTGTCGAGCTATTTGGTCTCGTCGCCCTCCAGGAAGATCTTTCGGGTCACAAAGTTGTAGACCATGACAAGCGCGGTGGCGCAAATCTTGGCGATATTGGCTTCGAGCCCCAGGCCGGCGTTGAGCGCCAGCACGATACCGTCGTTGAGCACCAAACCGATCACGGACAGCACGACAAAGATAATGAACTCGCGGCGGCGGCTCATGCCCTCCTTGTGCGCAAACACGTACTTCATGCTGGCGACGTAGTTAAAGATGAGAGAGATGATAAAGCCGCTGGTGTTGGCGATTAGGATGTTGAGGCCCAGTCCGTAGTGGAGCAGATTCATAATGCCAAAGTCGATAACCGTGGCAATGACACCGACGACGCCAAACTTCATGATCTGCGCGAGGAGCTTTTGCATGGTACCTGCCTTAAGGTGGCGCCGAAGCGCCGCGGGGATGACAAACTCAGCAAGTTTAGCCAATCCCCGCGGGTGGTGCTAGGCGCGCTCCTCGATAGCACCGTTTCTATATGCATCGAGCAGTTGACGCAGGTCCTGGATTTGGCTGCGGATCTTGGCGCCAGTATCGGTGTCGCTCACCATGCGGCGACGGTCTGCTTGGTCAAAGCGGTTAGTCTCGCTCTCGATGTCGACATTGCGGGTAAGCCCCTCGGCAACCGTGGTAAAGGCTTGGTGCGACTTAAGGCGGCATCCGCGCGAACTCGAGATAAGTGTGTAGCCGGCGATGCCCGTTTTGGGGTGGTAGGCGCGGCAGAAACCGCCATCGATGACCAGCAGCTTGCCGTTGGCGCGGATGGGCTGCTCGCCCTTGGTGGTCTTGACGGGCGTATGGCCGTTGATGATGTGGCCCGTCGGCGAGCAGGCCATGGCAGCGACGTTGAACTCGCGCATGATATCGTCGCAAACGGACGAGGACGTGGTGAGCGTGTAGTACGGGTCCATCGGCTCGACCCACGTGCTCTTGTCGGCGATGTAGGCGCGCTCAAAGGTGCGTACCACGCGTCCGCTGGCAGGTGAGTTAAAGCCAATCCACAGGTACCACATCCAGTCGAGGGCGTCTCGGTCGCCCACGCGCCAGGCACGGCGTGCAATGTAATCGCAAAAGTCGAAGTAATCGCGGCCAGCGTGCCAGGTGCCCAGGCAGTTCATGCTGCTAAAGGTGCCGTCCTCGTTGAGCGGCACGCAGCCGTGGAACAACAGGTTGCCGTTGGCGACCTTGTACATGGAGCCGTGGGAATAGAGGAAATCGATGTGGCGATGCAGGTGATCGGCGGTGACAAACTCGGACACGAGCTTGTCGATGATGTGCTGCTCCTCGGGCGTGAGCGTATAGGGGTCCGCCGGGTCGACGGTGGGGAAGTCGTTGGTCGTGAGCGGCCACACGCTGCCGTCGGCGAGCGTGACCGTGCCGGTGCCGTGATCGATCTTGTCGAGTAACAGACGGTCGGTCATGTCGAACTCGGGATGGCGCTGGATAATCTGGCCCTCGAGCTTAAAGAGCAGGACGCTGATGGCCTTGATCAGCGGGGTGATGGACTCACTGGCGGTGTAGGTGGCATCGGCAAAGGCGACAAGCTCACGCAGCGAGATGCCGTAGTCGTTCTCCAGGATCTCGTAGTTGTCGTAGCGTAGGTTGTTGCGCAGCACCGTTGCGATGCAGGCGGGCTCACCGGCCGCAGCGCCCATCCACAGCAGGTCGTGGTTGCCCCACTGGATGTCGAGTGAATGGTAGGTGAGCAGACGGTCCATAATCTTGGCAGCGCCGCCGCCGCGGTCGAAGATGTCGCCCACCAGGTGCAGGTGGTCGACGGCCAGGCGCTTGATGAGCGAGGCGAGCGACTCGATAAAGTCGTCGGCGCTGGCGGTCTCCAGAATGGACTCCACGATGCGCTCGTGATAACGCACGCGATAGTTGTTCTCGTCCGGATGCGTGTGCAGCAGCTCGTCGATGATGTAGGCGTAATCGCGTGGGATGGCCTTACGCACCTTGGAGCGCGTATAGCGGCTCGAAAGCGAGCGGGCGACCATGATGAGCTGGTCAAGCATCGTCCTGTACCAGGTGGGCGAGTCTTCGCGCCGGCTGCGGATCAGGTCGATCTTCTCGCGCGGGTAGTAGATGAGCGTGCACAGCTCGCCCTTTTCGTCAAAGGAAAGCGTGTCGCCAAAAATCTCGTCGACATGTTCGCGCACGACGCCCGAGCAGTTGTTGAGGATGTGCATAAAGGCTTCGTACTCGCCATGCACGTCGCTCATAAAATGCTCGGTGCCTTTGGGCAGGTTGAGAATGGCCGAGAGATTGATAATCTCGGTAAACGCGGATTGCTCGGTGGGAAATTGTCTCGACAGCAGACGCAGATACTTGAAGTCTTGCGGATTGCGATCGAATGCGACCATGAAACACCTTCCGATGGAGCTGGTAAAACTGATAAACAGCGTCAAACGTTTATCAGTATGCGCCGCTTTTGTTTCGATTGGGGATGGGCGGCCGAATTGTTAGCCGAACGGTTTGGTAAATCGATTTAGTTGAGGTAGATATGGCGGTTGAGTGGAGACGACAGAGGGTGTTTTCTCAGATATTCATGCGTGGGGTCGGTGGAGACGATGGTGGTAAAGATGTTCGCTATTATTGCTTCGATTTGGTAAATAGTGGACATATGTACCGTATGTAGGCTCACTGTGCGATAATTTGCGCAGCAATGAGTAAGGAGCCTCATATGAGTGATTTTGTCCTGACCTGTGAATCTGCCGCCGACCGAACCCGTGAGTTCTTTGTGTCGCGCAATATCCCTGTCGTGTGTTTTCATTACGAGATCGACGATGTTGTCTACACGGACGATCTGTATCAGTCGATTACGCCGGACGAGTTTTTTGCCCAGATATCTGCGGGCGCCATGCCCAAGACGTCTCAGGTAAGCGTGGGCGAGTACGAGGAGTTTTGGGAGCCGTTTGTTGCCGAGGGTAAAGACGTGCTGCACCTGACGTTGTCGTCGGGTATTTCGGGCACGTATGGATCGGCCTGCGTTGCGGCGCAGATGCTCGCGGATCGCTATCCCCAGGGCGGCAAGGTTCGCGTCATCGATTCGCTGGCGGCGTCTTCGGGCTTTGGCCTGCTGGCGGAGTGTGCCGCAGACGTTCGCGATAGCGGCGCTTCGCTCGACGAGACGGCCGCTTGGATTGAGGAGCATAAACTCAACCTGCACCACTGGTTCTTCTCGACCGATCTGTCGAGTTACCTGCGCGGCGGTCGCATTTCGGCCGCGAGCGCGATCATCGGCACGGCGCTCAAGATTTGCCCGCTCATGACGGTCGATTGCGAAGGTGAGCTGGCGCCGCGTGAGAAGATTCGCACCAAGAAGCGCGCGATTTCCGAGATGGCTAAGACCATGTTGGCACACGTGCAGGACGGCGCGGATTATTCGGGTAAGTGCATCATGTCGCACTCGGCGTGCCACGAGGATGCCGAGGCAGTTGCGGCGCTGATTGAGGAACAGGTTCCGCAGCTCAAAGGCAAGATTGAGATCAACAATATCGGTGCTCTGATCGGTTCGCACACCGGACCTGGTACGGTGGCGCTCTTCTTTATGGGCGACAAGCGCGTGGATTAGCGTTCGTGCGCTGACTGTCAGTTTTAACAGCTGCGCTTGTCACTCCTGACATTCGAAAACAGAAAAGGCCCGTCCCGTTGTTTGCGGGGCGGGCCTTGCTGTTGGGGTTAGCGTTTCTTTCCGCGGAAGAAGAAGCCGTGCAGTGACGGCTTGAGGCCGCGGTTGGCGCGACGCTCCTCGACGCGCTCGTGGATCGAAGCGACGCGCTCGATGACCTCGTCGGGAATCGGCACGTCGGGATTCATGTTCTCGACCTGGCTGACCTCGGCGGCGGCGACCTGGTCGATAATGGGCACATCGTCGCGCGAGATAACGGGCGTGGCGTCTTCCTTCATCTTGCGATAACGCTGCATCATGTCGGTCTGTAGCTGCTGTGCCGAAGGCGGCGTCCAGATGATGGCGTTGGCGCCGGCGGCGATGGTCTCGCGGATGCTCTCGGGCGTCTTGCCGCCCGGCGCGATGAGCGGCAGGTTGGGATAGTGCTCGCGCAGTTCACGCAGGACCTGCGGCGTGTTTTTGCCAGCGGCGATGTTAAGAATCTTGGCGCCGGCGCGCACCTTTGCGTGAGCATCGTCGTCGCAACGTACGACCGTGGCGATGACGGGGATGTCGGCGATGTTGGTGATGTGCTCGACCATCTCGGCGGTGGCGGGGGAGTTGACCACACAGCCCGCCGCGCCCTGCATCTCGGAGACGGCTGCCATCTGAACGGAGCGCTTGCCGGTGGTGGTGCCACCGCCCACGCCTACAAAGACCGGGCACTCGGCGACGGTCAACAGTGCCTGCGTAATGGCCGGCTGCGGCGTGAAGGGGTAAACGGCAAAGACGGCATCGGCGTTGGAGTTGCGGATGACCGCAACATCGGTGGTGTAAATGAGCGACTTGATGCGGCGGCCGAAGAGCGTGAAGCCGCTGGCCTCCTCGATCTCGTCGGGCATGCGAAGGGCAGCCTTGCGCAGACGTCCGTCGATGGGAAGGGGCTCCATAGGGAGCAGGCCGTTGGGCGTGACGGCTACCTGGGGCTCGGTGAACTCGTCTGCGAGCTCGACCTCGGAGAAATCGACCGAGGCGACGATGTCTTCGTGAACCTCGGCGGGCACATCGATGGGGGCTTGGTCGTTTGCCGCGGCAGGCGTGTCGAAGGAGCTGGTGCCGACGAAGGCGTCGACGCGCTCATTTAGATCGTTGAGGGTATCCATGGAAGCTCGATTCTATGTGATGACGGCCGGCGCGATGCAGCCGGAATTGCGAATGCTAAATCGTTTGACGAGTTGATTTTTCCCCGCCGCGCCATCCGTTAGACCGAAGGGCCGGCGAACGTGAAGGAGCTGTGGTGGCGGGTATTGAGGTGCTATCTTGAATGTCCCGTTTAAAAGAGAGGTGACGCGGTATGGAATTGACAGCAATGTTTGGCTCGATTGGCCTGTGTGTGGGCGCAATCGTTACCGCCGCGGTCATCTACTTTGTGGTCACGGCCATTAAGGGCAAAAGGGCCGAACGCAAGGAGCGCGCGATGCTTAAACAGCATCGCGACCAGCAGGACAAACGCGCACGGAGATAGCTTGTTGAGTTTTGGATCCGTGCGCTAGCTGCGTTTTCGGATCAGGGCAATGTAGAAGCCCTCAAATTTGCGGCTGGGCGGAATGGTGAGCGTGCCGGGCAGGCCGTTGGCGATGGCCGATACTTGACCCGCGGCAATGGCCTCGGTCAGGGCGTTGGACTCGATGCGCGGCTCCTCACCAGCTTCCTGGGCACGGCGTGCCTCACTTTCGCTTGGCGTGCCGTCGAGGGGGATGAGCTCGCAGTCCATATGCTTGTCGAGGGCTTCTTGCAGGGCGTCCTCGTTTTCCTGCGGCAAGATCGAACAAGTCGAATAGACGAGCGTGCCGCCCGGTTTGAGGGCTCCCATGGCGCGGTCCAGAAGCGCACGCTGCGAGCGGGCGCATTTGACGAGCAGCTGCTCGGTCAGGCCGCGCAGGCTTTTCTCGTTGCCGCTGATGACGGTGCCCGTGCCGGTGCAGGGGGCATCGAGCAGGATGCGGTCAAAGCGGAAGAACTCGTCGAGCTCGCGTGCGTCGATGCGCATGACGGGCACGTTTTTTGCGCCTTGGCGGTGGAGGTTGGCTTCGAGCTTCTCGGCGCGGGGAATGCTCATCTCGCAGGCGGTAAGGTGCGCCTGGCCCTGCGTGAGGGCGGCGATCTGCGTCGTCTTGCCACCGGGGGCCGCGCACATGTCCAGGATGTCCTCGCATGCCTGGGCGCCCAGGACCAACGGCGGCATCATGGACGACAGACTTTGCAAGTAGATCTTGCCGTCGCGGTAGATGTCGAGGTCCCACAGGTCGGAAACCTGGGCGTCGGGCAGGATGAAGGCGTCTGGATACCAGGCGACGGGGTTGTGGGCGATGCCGGCGGCATCGAGCGCCGCAGCGATGTCCTCGGCGGTTGCCTTGAGCGTGTTGGCGCGCAGCGTGACCGGGCGTGTGACCGCGGCGCCGAAGCCCTTGATCATGAGCTCGGCATCGGCGGGCGCATAGGCGCCGGCGACCGTGTCGACCATAAAGCGCGGCAGGTCGGCGGCGCAAGGAAGGGCGGCAAGCTGGTCGGAAAGCTCGGTGGCGGCAAACTGCCTGAGCTTGAGCTCGGCCTTGACCTGCTTTTTCTGCTTACGACGACGCGGCTTGGACATCCGTCTTTCCTTCCACCTAAATGATTATTCTGGGACGGGGATTAAAAAATCATTTAATGATCCCCGTCCCAAAAAGACTACTTTGCGTCGCCCGGGAATGATTTTTTAATCCCCGTCCCAGAATAATCATTCCCGGGCGCGTTGCTGTTGCCTAGTACTGGCTCTCGTGCTTGCTGAAGAAGTCGAAGCGCGGGGGTAGCGGCTTCACGCGGTGCTCGCCGGGCTTCTCGCCCAGGCTCTCCACAAACTCATCCGTGGAGGCGAAGATGTTATCCCAGCTAAAGAAGGCGACCGGGTCAACGTCGAAGTACTCGCAGATGAGCTCGCAGCCGGCAGGGACGATGCCGTGCATGAGCACGGTCGCCACGCGCAGCTCGGTAAAGGCGTCGACGAGGGCCTGCGTCATTGCGGCGTTTGCCGGCTCGCCCTCGAGCTTGTTGGCGGCCTTAGAGGCGTCGCTCCAGCGCTTGTTGGCGGCACGCAGGTAGTCGTCGCACACGGCGAGCGCGCGGTGCGTCTCGAACTTGTACATGGCTTGCTCAAAGGCGAGAGCTGCCTGCTCGGCGGCTTCGACCACGGTGTCAGAAGCGGCACCGGCGGGGATGCAGCCGTTGCGGCAGGGGCTCTCGTCGCCCTCCTTGATGGCGACGCCGTAGAAGCAGCTGCGGGCCAGGCGGTTGAAGACGCCGGTCAAAAGGGCGCTCTCCTTAAGGGCTGGATCGATAACGCGCTTGTCGTCGCAGGCACGCACCTCGTTGCCGTCCTTGTCCTTGCCGGTCACACGCGTGTCGTATGCCTTGGGGCTAAAGCTCACCGGCTTCTCGGATAGGCCGAGCGACAGCCAGTGCGCGCGCATCTGCTCGCAGGTGTAGTGGTTGAGCAGGTCGTCTGCCGGCGGGGGAGGGGTCTGCGAGGACGAGCTCGCCTTTTTGCCCATGTAGAGCAGGTGATAGCAGGCGCTGACGGTGCTCTGCGTAAGGTCCCAACCCAGGGCCTCCCACATGGCGGTTTGCGCGATGCAGTAGAAATAGATGTTGTCCTGACCGATGAACTGGTAGATCTGCGCGTCGTCCGAGCACCACCAGTCGCGCCAGTCGAGCGAGCTGTGCTGGTAGGTGGGCGCGGGGACCTGCGTGGAATCGGCGGCGGGCTCGCCCATGAGGGCGGCATCCTGGGCGGCGACGCCCTCGGTCACGCCGGCGGCCTTGGCATCGCGTGCGAGCACGGTGCGAGTGTAGCTGATGGGCGCCCACAGGCTCTCGGGCCAGCACCAGCAGGTGACGTCGGTCACGCCGTCGACCTCGGGCACCGGAACGCCCCAGTCGATGTTGCCGGTGATGCGGAAGGGCACGAGCGCCTTGCCGCTGCGGAAGCGCACGCCGCCGTTGGCGAGCACCGCGTGGGCGTCGTCGCGCTCTTTCCAGCTGGGGAAGGTGACGGTAAAGCTGCTCTTGTTGCCCTCGGGCTCCAGCACGGTGTGTTCGGGGAGCTGGTCCTCGACGGCATCGAAGGCCTCGCGGAACTTATTCTGGATGTAGAGCTGAGCCGGCAGCAGCCACTCCTCCATGGTCTTGGAGACCACGGAGCGAACCTGCGGGTTCTGGGCGAGCTTGGCGGTGTAGGTCTTCATAAAGTCGAGGTAGGCCGGCAGGTCGAAGTAGAGGTTGTCGACCGGGCGCAGCTCGGGCACCTCGCCGGTGAGCTGGCTCTTGGGTGCGATAAGCTCCTCGGGCTCAAACTGGTGACCCAAGTCGCACTCGTCGGCGTACGCCTTCTCGGACTTGCAGCCCTGGATGGGGCAGCGGCCGATGACCTGGCGGCCGTTGAGGAACGTGCCGGCCTTGGCATCGTAGAACTGCAGCGTGGAGCGCTTGGAGATGGTGCCCTGCTCGTGCAGACGCTCGATAATCTCCGCGGTCACCTCGTTGTGAATCTGCGCAGCCGGCTCAAGGCCCGAGCCGCCGTAGATGTCACAGCTGATGTTGTAGTTGTTGAGGGTCGCGGCCTGGCGGGAGTGATTGGACTCGACATACTCGCCGATGGACTTATCGTAGCCTTCATTCTCCTTGAGCTTGCGGTAGCTCTCCATGATGGGCGAGCCGTAGCAGTCGGTGCCCGAGGTGAAGATGACGTTTTCGCGGCCCAGGCGGTCGCGCAGGAAGCGGGCGAAGAAGTCGGCCGGGACAAAGACGCCGCCGACGTGGCCAAAGTGCAGACCCTTGTTGCCGTAGGGCTCGCCGGCGGTAACGATGGCGCGGCGCGGCCAGCTGGGACGGTCGTTCATGGAGTATTTGGATGCCATGGGACTCCTTCGCATATAGGTAAGAGCGCGGCCGGGCACGGGGTTCGGCGGCGCGGTGGTCAATTCGTGCATATCGTTCGACATTATCGCACATGCGGGCGGGTGCGTGGCAGGGGCGCTATCCTAAGATGCTATGAATGAGATTTCCAACATACATGCGTTTGAGGACGAGGTTTTTCTGCACGCTTGCTTCGTGTGGGGGATGGCCGTGATCGCGGTGTTTGCCGTGTGCCTGGTGCCGGTGTTTATGCTGTTGGGCGGGCCTGCGGACTTGGACGCGGCTGAGGCGGG
>CAUDZT010000074.1 GCA_958453935.1 uncultured Collinsella sp.
TACAAACTGCTTCTACAAACGACTATTTCGTCTTGCCGGTAATGAGCGTCTTAAGACCCAGGCCGATCAGGCCCAGGCCCATGCGCACACGACCGGGGCGATGGCGCTCGATGGCCTTGGTCTTGCCGGCGGGCTTATCGCGACGGGCGCTCGTCTCGGGTGCGGGCTTAGCTGCCTGCGGCTCGGGCTGAGGTGCAGGTGCGGGCTCGGGCTCAATGACGGTCGCCTGGACCTTCTGAACCTCGGGTGTGGCCGGCTGCGGCTTAGGAGCAGGGGCGGGCTTTGCCTCAATGACGGACTCGGGCGCGGCCTCGGCGTTGCGGTAGGCACGCTCCAGCAGGGCTTCCTGCGAGTTGAAGGGTTTCTCACCCTCTGCGCGCTCCACGGGGACCCAGGTGCCGTCGCTCGTGAGGCTGCGGGCCTTCACGTTGTCGCGCAGCTGCATGCTCATGTACTCGTGCACCAGGGCGCGGCAGGTGGGGTCGAGCACGGGGAAGGCGATCTCCACGCGGTGCTCGGTGTTGCGTGTCATCATGTCGGCCGAGCTCAGATAGATCATGTCCGAGTCCACGCCAAAGGCGTAAACGCGCGCATGCTCCAAAAAGCGTCCGACGATAGAACGGACATGCACGTTCTCGGTCTTGCCAGGAACGCCCGGCTTGAGGCACGAGATGCCGCGGATGATCATGTCCACGCGGACTCCTGCGCACGATGCCTCGGCGATCTTGTCGATGACCTCGCGGTCGGTGAGCGAGTTGAGTTTAAAGAACACGCGGGCGGGCTCGCCGGCGAGGGCGCGCTGGATCTCGCGGTCAAGCCCGCGCATGATGAGCGGTTTCAGTCCGACGGGCGCCACACCCAGGAAGCGGTAATCGCCGCGCAGGTTGCCCAGCGACAGGTTGCGGAAGAACAGGTTGGCGTCCTCGCCGATGCCGGGGTGAGCGGTCATGAGCATAAAGTCGCTGTAGAGTTTGGCCGTCTTCTCGTTAAAGTTGCCGGTGCCCAGCAGCGTCAGGCGCGTTAGCGCCATGCCCTCGCGATAGGTGAGCTGGCAGATCTTGGAGTGGCACTTAAAGCCCTCGGAGCCGTAGATGACGGTGCAGCCGGCCTCTTCCAGGCGCTCGGCCCACTCGATGTTGTTCTGCTCGTCAAAGCGCGCGCGGAGCTCCATGAGCACCGTGACCTCTTTGCCGTTCTCGGCGGCATCGATCAGTGACTCGCACAGGCGGCTCTGCTTGGCCACGCGGTAGAGCGTGATGCGCAGTGAGATGCACTCGGGGTCGTAGGCGGCCTCGTGCACCAGATCCAGGAAGGGGTTCATGGCCTCATAGGGATAAAAGAGCAGCTTGTCGTGCTGAAGTACCTGCTCGCGGATGGAGCGGGTCATATCGATGGTGGGGTTGGGCTGCGGCTTAAACGGTGTAAAGAGCAGCTCGTTGCGCAGGTGCTCGGGAATCTTGCCCTCAATGCCGAAGACATAGCCCAGGTTGAGCGGGATATCGCAGGTAAAGACCGAGCGACGCGAGAGCTCGAGCGCCTTGCGGATAGTCTTGAGCGTTGCTTTTTCGAGTGAGCCCGAGACGGCGAGCACTACCGGCTGCAGGCGCAGGCGCTTCTTGAGGATGCGCTTCATATGCTGGCGGTAGTCCTCTTCCTCCTCGACGCCCTCGCCGTCCGGATCGATGTCGGCGTTGCGGGTGACGCGGATGAGCGCGCGGTCGAGCGGCTTATAGGAGCCAAAGCAGCTGTCCAGGCAGGCGAGGATGACGTCCTCGAGCAGAATGTAGGAGTAGGTGCCGGTGGGCGAGGGGATCTCGACCACGCGGTTCATCGAGGCGGGAATCTCGATCAGGCCCAGCAGACTTTCCTCGTCGGTGACGCCGTCCAGGCCGCAGGCCAGGTAGAGCGCGCCGTTGCGCAGGTTGGGGAAGGGGTGGCGCGGGTCGATGACTAACGGCGAGATGACCGGCGATACGTAGGCCTGGAAGTAGCGGGTTACAAAGGTATGTTCCTCGGGCGTAAGCGAATCGACACGCGCGCGGTGAACGCCCAGGGTATCGAGCTTGCCCTCGATACTCTTGAAGATGGACTCCCAGCGGGTGAGGAGGCCGGGCAGCTCTGCCATGATGGCATCGACTTGCTCGGAGGCGGTCATATTGCTCTTGTTGTCGACGGGCTGTTTTTTGAGTTCTGCCAGGTCGGACAGGCCGCCCACGCGCACCATAAGGAATTCGTCGAGATTGGACTCGAAGATCGAGACGAACTTAAGGCGCTCGAACAGCGGCACGGATTCATCGAAGGCCTCGTCGAGCACGCGGTTGTCAAAGCGCAGCCAGCTGAGCTCTCGATTTTGCGTATACGAGAAGTCGCGCGGCGGTTTGCGCAGCTTTGCGGCGGCTTGCTTTTTTTCGATTTTGCTCGGCATATTCATCTGTCCGTTCAGTCCCCGCAGGGGACGGTAGCCTAACACTATTCTCTATTGTCTCAATTTAGTCGGCCTATGGCACGGACGTATCGCGTGAACGGTATCTTTACCTACTTCTTACGCTGACAAGCCATAGAGCTGACGCCCTTCGCGTTGTGAAAAACGGTCTATATCCTCACTCAACTGGTGAGTATGTGTGAATAAGAATGATAGGTAGCTGAATATCATCGAATACAGACAGAAACACGAACAAGCGTCATTTATATACATAAAACCGTTTTAGATATGCAATTCTTAATCGAAAGATTGGATTTGTAATTGCGAATGATTTTTAAGAAAAAAGAGCATTTACCTTAGAAAAGCTACTTTAGAACGCCGAAGTGCATTATGGGAGAATCATATTCGATATACCGTTCATCGAACTTTGTTGACCGTTCGGGGGCGAGGTGGAATTGCGGTTGGAATTTGGATATAACTAGAGCTGTCAGCAAGCAGCACCCGTTACGGAAGGGTGCTGAGAGATTCGGCCGAAAGGCCCGAAAGAAAGGTAGGAGGCCATGACGAAAGGTCTGCACGTGCCTTCCGAGATCGGCAAGCTCAGGAAGGTCTGCCTGCACCGTCCCGGCGACGAGCTCCTCAACCTGCCGCCCGACGAGCTCGAGCGACTCCTGTTCGACGACGTCCCGTTCCTGGAGGTCGCGCAGCAGGAGCACGACACCTTCGCCCAGATCCTTAAGGACCAGGGCGTGGAGGTGCTCTACCTCGAGAACCTCGTCGCAGAGGTGTTCGACCAGGTCCCCGGCGCCCGCGCCGAGTTCACCGACCAGTACATCGCCGAGGCAGGCATCCGCGGCCAGCAGATGCCGCAGATCGTCCGCGAGAAGCTGGACTCCATCGAGGACAACCTCGAGTTCGTCAAGAAGACCATGGCCGGCATGACCAAGGCCGAGATCGACATGCCCCTCACGGCGTCCACGACCCTCGACTCCCTGGTCAACTCCGAGTCCGAGTCCGACCTGATCATCGACCCGATGCCCAACCTCTACTTCACCCGCGACCCGTTCGCGGTCGTCGGCGAGGGCGTCAACCTCAACCGCATGTACTCGGTCACCCGCAACCGCGAGACCCTGTACGGCAAGTACGTCTTCAAGTACCACCCCGACTACAAGGACGTCTCCCTGTATTTCCGCCGCGACTGCCAGTTCCACACCGAGGGCGGCGACGTGCTGAACATCAACGAGAAGACCCTCGCCGTCGGCATCTCCCAGCGCACCCAGGCCGCCGCGATCGACGTCATGGCCCAGAACATCTTCTGGAACTCCGACTCCAAGGTCGAGCGCATCCTGGCCTTCGACATCCCGGTCTCCCGCGCCTTCATGCACCTCGACACGGTCTTCACTCAGATCGACGTCGATAAGTTCACGATCCACCCCGCCATCATGGGCACCCTGCGCGTCTACGAGCTGACCGCCGGCAAGAACCCGGGCGACGTGAACATCCGCCTGATCGAGGACACCCTCGAGCACGTCCTGGAGGACGCCACCGGCGTTGACCAGGTCAAGCTGATCCCCTGCGGCGGCGGCGACCCGATCGCGGCCTCCCGCGAGCAGTGGAACGACGGCTCCAACACCCTGTGCGTCGAGCCCGGCAAGATCTGCGTCTACGCCCGCAACACCGTCACCAACGACGTGCTGTACAAGGAGGGCCTGGACCTTCTCGTCGTGCCCTCCGCCGAGCTCTCCCGCGGCCGTGGCGGCCCGCGCTGCATGAGCATGCCCTTCTGGCGCGAGGACCTCTAAGGTTTTCAAAGACCCGTACAGGTCTTACTACAAACATCTAGCTGCCATTAGATGTCTCCCATTGGGGCGGTGCGGATCTTTCGCACCGCCCCATTCATGTTTAATGACGCTAAATGAAGATCAGATAAGGTGGCCATGGATATCAAGACAATCGGTGTTGAGGAATGGCTCAACGTTTTGGAGAAGAGTGCTACCTGGGATATCGCTCAGTCGACGATCTCGTCGCTGACCATGGGCGAGCTTCGCGCACTGGACGAGCAGGACGGCGCCACGTTCTACGAGCGCCTGGATCGCGAGAAGATGAACTACGGCTGGATCGAGGGATCGCCGGAATTTAAGGCCGAGGTCGCCAAGCTGTATCGTCGCGATGTCAATCCCGATCACATTCTGCAGACCAATGGCTGCACGGGCGCCAACCTCAACGCCATCATGGCCGTTGTGGAGCCCGGCGATCACGTGATTGCCGAGTGGCCTACCTATGCGCCGCTCTACGAGATTCCGCGTACGCTCGGTGCCGAGGTCGAGTATTGGGAGCTCCGCGAGGAGCTCGGCTGGAAGCCCGATATCGATGAGCTCAAGCGCTTGGTGCGCCCCAACACCAAGCTCATCTGCATCAATAACGCATCGAACCCCATCGGTACGGTGCTCGATGCCGATACGCTCGGCCAGATTGCCGAGATCGCCCGTTCGGTGGGCGCCTATGTGCTGTGCGACGAGGTGTATCTGCCGCTCGAGAACACCGAGTCCTTTATATCGATGGCCGACGTGTACGAGAAGGCCATTGTCACCAACTCGGTGTCCAAGACCTATTCGACGCCTGCGGCTCGCGTGGGCTGGGTCGTGGCCGACGAAGAGGTCTCCAACCGCATCCGCACCTATCGTGACTACACCATGATCTGCGGCGGCGTGTTCAACGACGCCCTGGCGACCTACGTGCTCGAGCACAAGGATAAGATCCTTGAGCGCAACCGTAAGATCGTGTTTGGCAACCGTGATATCGCTCAGGCATGGATCGATACGCAGAGCCGCGTCTCTTGGACGGCGCCGCAGGGCGTATCCACCTCGTTTATCCAGCTGGATATTCCGGAGGACGATGAGGAGTTCTGCAAGCGCCTGTTGGCCGAGAGGGGAGTGCTGCTGGTTCCCGGCAGCCGCTTTGAGCTTCCCTGCGGCGCGCGTCTGGGCTACTGCGCGAGCGAAGACGTTCTTCGCGAGGGCCTGAGGCTTCTGGGCGAGGCGCTGGCGGAGTTTGATCGCTAGGATTCCGACGGCTCTCAAAGCCACTCAAATCTGTCTACGATTATCGATAACAGACCCGTTTCCCATGAGGGGAGCGGGTCTGTTTTTCTATACCGAGAAGTCAAGTTGTTACAAATGAGGCCGTAAGGCGAGCCGGTGTTCGTTGGGCCTTATACTGAACTTCCGGTGAACGGTACCAAGCGTCTGGTAAACGGTAATATGCATACCAGAAATGAATAGGACAAACTTTTTTCTGAATAAAAATGAAAATGGTTGAGACGCGGTATGAATCGCTAATTCTATTCATAGCTTTATTAGAAATATGCAATTTGAGGGTGGTTCAATAAAGTTAAGTTCCATTTGCTATTTGGTTTGAAAAAGCATTTAAGCACGTAAATAAACTTTATTAAATCAAAGTGTGCCATGCGTGAAGTATATGTGTATGCCGTTCACCCCCTATAAAAAACCGTTCGGGGGCAAGGTGGAAGTATGGGCTGATTTTGGATATAAATATGTCGTCAGCAATAACGCCTCACACGGAGGGGCGCTAACGAATCGGCCCTGACAAGGGCCCGAAAGAAAGGTAGGAGGCCATGACGAAAGGTCTGCACGTGCCTTCCGAGATCGGCAAGCTCAGGAAGGTCTGCCTGCACCGTCCCGGCGACGAGCTCCTCAACCTGCCGCCCGACGAGCTCGAGCGACTCCTGTTCGACGACGTCCCGTTCCTGGAGGTCGCGCAGCAGGAGCACGACACCTTCGCCCAGATCCTTAAGGACCAGGGCGTGGAGGTGCTCTACCTCGAGAACCTCGTCGCAGAGGTGTTCGACCAGGTCCCCGGCGCCCGCGCCGAGTTCACCGACCAGTACATCGCCGAGGCAGGCATCCGCGGCCAGCAGATGCCGCAGATCGTCCGCGAGAAGCTGGACTCCATCGAGGACAACCTCGAGTTCGTCAAGAAGACCATGGCCGGCATGACCAAGGCCGAGATCGACATGCCCCTCACGGCGTCCACGACCCTCGACTCCCTGGTCAACTCCGAGTCCGAGTCCGACCTGATCATCGACCCGATGCCCAACCTCTACTTCACCCGCGACCCGTTCGCGGTCGTCGGCGAGGGCGTCAACCTCAACCGCATGTACTCGGTCACCCGCAACCGCGAGACCCTGTACGGCAAGTACGTCTTCAAGTACCACCCCGACTACAAGGACGTCTCCCTGTATTTCCGCCGCGACTGCCAGTTCCACACCGAGGGCGGCGACGTGCTGAACATCAACGAGAAGACCCTCGCCGTCGGCATCTCCCAGCGCACCCAGGCCGCCGCGATCGACGTCATGGCCCAGAACATCTTCTGGAACTCCGACTCCAAGGTCGAGCGCATCCTGGCCTTCGACATCCCGGTCTCCCGCGCCTTCATGCACCTCGACACGGTCTTCACTCAGATCGACGTCGATAAGTTCACGATCCACCCCGCCATCATGGGCACCCTGCGCGTCTACGAGCTGACCGCCGGCAAGAACCCGGGCGACGTGAACATCCGCCTGATCGAGGACACCCTCGAGCACGTCCTGGAGGACGCCACCGGCGTTGACCAGGTCAAGCTGATCCCCTGCGGCGGCGGCGACCCGATCGCGGCCTCCCGCGAGCAGTGGAACGACGGCTCCAACACCCTGTGCGTCGAGCCCGGCAAGATCTGCGTCTACGCCCGCAACACCGTCACCAACGACGTGCTGTACAAGGAGGGCCTGGACCTTCTCGTCGTGCCCTCCGCCGAGCTCTCCCGCGGCCGTGGCGGCCCGCGCTGCATGAGCATGCCCTTCTGGCGCGAGGACCTCTAAGTCTTTCCGTTTCCGGTGCGGTCCCCCTACAACCGCACCGGCTTCGCCCGTTAAACGGGCAACACTAATACTTACGTAATTCATTTCTTCGAAAGGAAACGAACCATGGGTGTTAACCTCTCCGGCCGTAGCTTCCTCAAGCTCCTCGACCTCACCACCGAGGAGATCGAGTACCTGCTCAAGCTCTCCAAGAACTTCAAGGACATGAAGCGCGCTGGCGTTCCGCACCGCTATCTCGAGGGCAAGAACATCGTTCTGCTCTTCCAGAAGACCTCCACTCGTACCCGCTGCGCCTTCGAGGTCGGCGGCATGGATCTGGGCATGGGCGTCACCTACCTCGATCCGGGCTCGTCGCAGATGGGCAAGAAGGAGTCCATCGAGGACACCGCCCGCGTTCTCGGCCGCATGTATGACGGCATCGAGTTCCGCGGCTTTGCCCAGGACGACGTCGAGGAGCTCGCCGCTAAGTCCGGCGTGCCCGTGTGGAACGGCCTGACCACTGAGTGGCACCCCACCCAGATGCTCGCCGACATCCTGACCGTCCAGGAGAACTTCAACTACGACATCAAGGGCAAGACCCTCGTCTTCATGGGCGACTGCAAGAACAACGTCGCTCGCTCCCTCATGGTTGTCTGCTCCAAGCTCGGCATGAACTTCGTGGCCTGCGGCCCCGAGGAGTGCATGCCCGCTGACGACGTCATCGAGGCCTGCAAGCCCATCGCCGAGGCCAACGGCTGCACCATCAAGCTGACCACCGACGTCAAGGACGGCGTCACCGGTGCCGACGTTCTCTACACCGACGTTTGGGTCTCCATGGGCGAGCCCGACGAGGTCTGGGCCGAGCGCATCGCTCAGCTCACCCCGTATCGTGTTACCTCCGAGGTCATGGCTATGGCCAACCCGGGTGCCATCTTCCTGCACTGCCTGCCCAGCTTCCACGACACCAACACCACGATTGGCGCCGAGAAGTGCGAGCAGTTCGGCATCACCGAGCAGGAGGTCACCGACGAGGTCTTCGAGAGCCCCGCTTCCAAGGTCTTCGACGAGGCCGAGAACCGCATGCACACCATCAAGGCTGTCATGTACGCTACGCTCAAGTAAGAGCATCTAGCATCTCGCTCGGGGTGCATTGCTGCGCACCCCGAGCGCTTTTGTCTGGTAAAAATCTCGCACTGAGCGACATGCACGGCACGGAAGAGCCGCTTAGGGCGAGATCAGTAAATGATTTATGAAGGGGGGATGAGAACTATGACTGAGACCGCTAAGAAAAAGCGCGGTATGCCTTCATCGTTCACCATTCTTCTTGCTCTGCTGGCAATCGTCGCGGTTGTTACCGTTATCGTCTCCGGTACGTCCGGTGGCGCGGTTACCGCTGCCCGCTTGAGCGATTTCTGCACCGCCCCGGTCAAGGGCTTCGCTGACGCTCTGCCCGTCTGCCTCTTCGTTATGATCCTCGGCGGCTTCCTCGGCATGATGACCGAGACCGGCGCCCTGGACAACGGCATTGCTGTTCTGGTGCAGAAGCTTAAGGGCAATGAGATCATGCTCATTCCCGTGCTGATGTTCATCTTCTCCCTCGGTGGTACCACCTATGGTATGTGCGAGGAGACCGTTCCCTTCTACGCCCTGCTCGCCGCTACCATGATGGCTGCTGGCTTCGACCCCATGGTCGGTGCCGCTACCGTCCTGCTCGGCGCTGGCTGCGGCTGCCTCGGCTCCACGGTTAACCCGTTCGCCGTCGGCGCTGCCGTCGACGCTCTGACCGGTGTTGGCATTGAGGTCAACCAGTCCATCATCATCGGCCTCGGTGCCGTCCTGTGGATTGTTACCACCGCCATGTCCATCTTCTTCGTCATGAGCTATGCCAAGAAGGTCAAGGCTGACAAGGGTTCCACCATCCTTTCGATGCAGGAGCTCAAGGACGCCGAAGAGGCTCACGGCAAGGCTGCTTCCGAGGTTAACAAGGAGGTCAAGCTCACCGGTCGTCAGAAGGGTGTTCTGATCGCCTTTGCCTTCACCTTCGTCGTCATGATCGTCGGCTTCATCCCGCTGGCCGACCTCAACGAGGGCGTCGCCAACTTCTTCGATGCTGGCGCTGTCTATGACGCCGACGGTAACGCCATCGTTCAGGGCTGGTCTGCCCTGATCACCGGCCTGCCCATTGGCCAGTGGTACTTCGACGAGGCTTCCACTTGGTTCTTCCTCATGGCTATCCTGATCGGTATCATCGGTGGCCTCTCCGAGAAGCAGATCGTCAACACCTTCATCACCGGCGCTGCCGACATGATGTCCGTTGTCCTCGTCATCGCTCTTGCCCGTGGTATCTCCGTCCTCATGGCTAGCACCGGCCTCGACGTCTACGTCCTCGACGCTGCCGCCAATGCTCTGGCTGGCCTGTCCGGCGTGATCTTCGCTCCCATGAGCTTCCTGGTCTACTTCGGCCTGTCCTTCCTGATCCCCTCGACCTCCGGTATGGCTACTGTCTCCATGCCCATCATGGGACCGCTGGCTGTTAAGCTCGGCTTCTCGCCCGAGGTCATGGTCATGATCTTCTCCGCCGCCATCGGTGTCGTGAACCTGTTCACCCCGACCTCTGGCGCCATCATGGGCGGTCTTGCCCTGGCCAAGATCGAGTGGACGACCTGGCTCAAGTTTGCTCTTAAGCTCATCGTCGCTCTCTCCGTCGTCTGCGCCGTCATCTTGACCATCGCTTGCGTGATGCTCTAAGTACCCCTTGGGTACCCCACGGAAACCATGACGATCCTGTAAAGGATCACCTGGTCATCGTCTGTCCGGTGGGGTAACCCCACCGGTAGACTCCTACCTTTAGCCTCCTCCCGTTCCGTGCGCGGGGGGAGGCGCTCTTGTGTTCCGGCGTTTTACCAAACGCCGGAACCGGTCGACGCTGCGCGCCGCCCAGGACGACAATTTGTCATTCAAAAGGCACGGCATGACCAAAAGGTCTATGCCTTGCCTTT
>CAUDZT010000075.1 GCA_958453935.1 uncultured Collinsella sp.
CCCTCGCGCTTGGCCCACTTGCGGCGCAGACGGGCATTCTTGCGCAGGCGGTTGGCGAACTGCCCGGACTCGGGGATGAGCACGGGCAGCGGCTTGCCGTCGCCCAGGTCGAGCATGGCGGCGGGCTCGGACATGGGGGAAGCGGTGGCTTCGTCTTGGGCATCCGCGGTCTGCTCCTCGGCATCTGCGCTGGTCGCAGCTTCGAATGTCGCGGCGGCGTGGTCGAGCGAGGGCCAAACCTCAATAGCCGCCTCCTCGTTATTGGGCATGACGGCGATGGAGCGCGCAGGCTCGGCATGGAGCGCGCGGGCCATAAGGCCGTCGCGGGTGAGGGCGGCGACCGGCGCGGCGGTAAGCTCGGGCGCGCGACGCAGCTCGCCGACCAGCGTCATGGCGTCGTGCATGAGCGAAAGCGGAGTTTCGGTGGTGTCTGCGACCACGGCGGCGCCGGCGACAGCGCCCGCATGGTCCAGCACGGTGGCGGGCTTGGCGGCGCAAAAATCGACAAAGCGCTTGTAACCGGCGCACTTGGCCATGCGCTCGGCGGTCTTGCGGGCGGCAGGGTCAATGTCCACGGCGACGATGCGTGCCTGGCGCTCGCGCGCTGCCGCCTCGCGCTCGCGTGCCTCGGCAAGCAACTGCTCCCATAGGGCGGCATCGTGCAGCTGCCAGCCCTCAAAGCCCCAGCGCTCGCGTGCGGCGCCCGGGGCGCGGTCGGTCAGGATGTTCACGGCCTCCAGCAGCAGGCCGCCGCCGGCGCACGAGGCGTCGATCAGCGTAGGTAGGGCCTCGTTTTCGTAGTCGTCGGCCGTCAGCTCGCGCTCGCACAGCGCGGTCCAGCCGACCTGCGCCAACACCAGGGCGGCGTAGTCGGGGCGTAGCACGTGCGCGCCCTCGCCGGCGCGAGTCGCGGCGGGCGGCAGGCGCTTGAACAGCGGGTCGCCCGAAAGGTCCAGGCTTATGCTCGCACGGCGCTGGCGTAGCGAAAGCAGCAGGTGGACATCGGGGTCGGCAGCATCGACATCGGCGCGACGGCCTGTGGTCTCGGCCAGGCGATCGCACAATGCGTCCTTGGCGCGCAGGGCAGAGAAGCGCGTGTTGCGCAGCTGCTCGGTCACACCACGGGCAGTGATGGCAATGGTGGCGCCGCAGCGGACGATGTTTTCCCAGGCAATGTCGTAAACGGCATCGTACAGCTCGTCGGCATCCTGTGCCTCAAAGCGTCCGAGCACCACAAACACGCGGCTGGCCAGGCGCGACCACAGACAGGCGCGGTAGCCTTCTTCGAGCTCGCCCTCAAACGTAGCGCGGCCCTTCAGGCGACGGACATGCGAAAGCCCGAGCCACTTGAGCTCGTCGGCGAGTGCGGATTCAAAGCCCTCGGGGCAGCTTGCATAAAATTCCATGGGTGACCTCTCTGGTTGCGTCGCTCCATTATATGATGGATGCTTCGTTTGCCATCGACCTCGAAAGGAACCCATATGATTGATGCGTGCCCCGATTCCGCTGTGCTCTTTTTTGACGTGGACGGCACGCTGACGTCGTTCGACCCCGACGATATGACCGATAAGGACTTCAATGCAATCCATCCGTCGAAGGCTGTTGTCGATGCATTTGGTCGTCTGCGCAATGCGGGTCACCAGGCATTTATCTGCACGGGCCGTCCCTTGTGGCTGGTTGCCGATGGCCTGCGTGCGCTGAACCCGGCGGGAATCGTTGCCATGGCGGGCGCCACGCTCGAGGTCGAGGGACGCGTGGTGCACGAGGATTGCATTGACGAAGACATTGTTGAGGAGCTCGCGCGCCGCATTACTGTGGCGGGCGGCGAGGCGTTGTTCGAGACGAACGGTGCCACCTATTCACTTGAGCCAGTTGGTGTCGAACAGTCATTTCTGCTAGGCGCCGGCGTGGTGCATGGCGTTGATCAGATGCGCGTCGATGGCCGCTTGCACGTAGGCAAGGTGTGCATTAACGCGTGCAACCTGGCTCGCGTAGCCAACGATGACGGCTTTATCGATCGCAACTTTGAGCTGTGCAATACTGGCGGTCAGAACCGCGAGCTGAGTCCCAAGGGCATCGACAAGGGCGTGGGCGTGGCGCGAGCGCTGGAATACCTAGGTCGCACCGGCAACGCGCGCACCTTTGGCTTTGGCGATTCCGGCAACGATCTGGGTATGCTCGCCGCTGTCGAGACGGCTGTCGCCATGGGCAACGCCATGCCCGAGGTCAAGGCGCTCGCCGACTACGTGACCGACGATGTCGCACACGACGGTACCGTCACAGCGATGCAGCATTTTGGGTTGATTTAATAAATGGCCGGGTCGCCCGCAGTGGGGGCGACCCGGCCATTTGAGCTATTTTGCAATATAGAGCTTGGGATGACTGCGACTGCTCTCGATCGCCGCCGTCATGATGCCCTCGTCGTCTCCATCAACGATGATGCCGTCGAGGTCATCGATCTGCGCGGACTGATAAAAACTGGTTTTGTTGAACTTTCCCTGGTCAACCATCATGTAGCCCTGGTTTGAGTTGGTAAGGTACATATGCTTGATCATGGCCGAGAAGTCGTGCTCGACGGTAAAGCCGTGGTCGGGGTGGAATCCGTCGGCACTGACAAACGCCTTGTCGGCATGTAGTTTGCTCATGCAGTCGAGCGTTAGTGCGCCCGCGAGATAGAGGTGGCCCTTGCGCACGGAGCCGCCCAGCAGCACTACCGAAGCATTGGGGAGATTGAAGCTGGCGTAGTTCGCGATTGCAAGATCGCCGGTGATAATGGTGATCTCACGCTTGTCCATGAGGGCCTTAGCGAAGTAAAAGCCTGTGGTGCCGATATCAATTACCAGAACATCGCCATCATCAACAAGAGTTGCTGCGGTTGCGGCGATGGCTTCCTTGGCCTCGACTTGGACATTGATGCGCTCCTCGGGATACGAGATTGCGTTGGAGCGAGAAAGCGATACCGCTCCGCCGCGTACGCGACGCAGCTTGCCTTCGGATTCCAGCGAGATGAGGTCGTGTCGTGCGGTGACTTCCGAAACCGAAAAACGGCGAACGATGTCGGATACCGAGATATTTGGCTTTTCGGCCAGCCAATTCATGATAAATCGCTGACGCTCGGCCGGTGAAAGGTCTGAAGTAGATGCCATATGCCGCTCCTTTTGAACAAAAGGTAAAAGATGCGCCTTTCGTAATCGAAATATAACGTATCGATATGAAAAGAACAAGGCAAATTCGAATGAATCAAAAGAACGGAATGGCATGTCACAAATGCATGCGTAGCAGATAGTTCGCACGTAAACGGGCTATAAAGAGTCTCATTCTGAAGGTGCCGCCCAAAAGAAGTACGTTCACGCCCGATATTCGACCGTTCACGGAAAGTTGACAATTGAGCTTTCGATAGCTTTTGAAATGGTTTATAAAAGAAAACCGAAAAGCTTTTGAAACAAAGAAGAAGGCTTTCGATAGCAATAGTGTTAGATGAGAAAGGACCGAACATGGCGATCAAGGTGTTTGCCGACGGCGCTAACCTCGAGGGTATGCTTGACATGCATGACAATGGCAACGTTCAGGGCTTCACGACCAATCCTTCCCTTATGAAGGCCGGCGGCGTGACCGACTACCGCGCTTTTGCCAAGACGGTTCTTGAGCACATTACTGATGTGTCGGTCTCTTTTGAGGTATTCGCCGACGACGAGGCGGGTATGGAAGCCGAGGCTCGCGAGATCGCAACCTGGGCAGACAACGTCTACGTTAAGATCCCGGCGCTCAACACCAAGGGTGAGTCCACTGCCGCGCTGGTCAAGCGCCTTTCTGCCGACGGCATCAAGGTGAATGTCACCACTATCTTCACGCCCGAGCAGGTCGACGAGTTTGTCGATGCCGTCTCTGCTGAGACCCCCTCTATTCTGTCCATCTTTGCCGGTCGCATTGCCGATACCGGCGTCGATCCGCTGCCCCTCATGGCGGAGTCCGTAAAGAAGGCTGCCGTTAAGCCTGCTGCCGAGGTTCTCTGGGCGTCTACGCGCGAGGTCCTCAATATCTTCCAGGCGGAGTCCGTTGGCTGTCAGATCATTACGGTTCCCAATGCCCTTCTTGCCAAGCGCAAGAATTTCGGGAAAGATTTGCTTGAGTACTCGCTTGATACGGTCAAGGGCTTTGCCCGCGACATTCAGGCGCTTGGTTTTCATATCCTGCCCGAGGAGTAGGGGACGAGCATGCTGACCGATCTTCTTAAGCCCGAGCTTGTTGCCTGCCACGTCGAGGCCTCCGATTGGGAGGAAGCGATCAGGGCATGCGGTAAGTTGCTCGTAGGCGCTGGCAAATGCGACCAGAGCTATGTTGACGCCATGATTTCATCGGTTCACAAATTCGGCCCCTATATGGTCTTGGAAGAGGGCATCGCCATGCCCCACGCTCAGGCAGATGGCAATGTGAGTGAAGCGGGAATCTGTATCGTCACGCTTGACCCAGCCGTTGCGTTTGGACACGAGGATTTCGATCCGGTTCACGTGCTCGTGGGTATTTGCGCACCCGACCCCAAGGCTCATCTTGGCTGCTTGGCGGAGCTTTCGCAGATGTTCGAGGACGAGGACTGCGTTGCCAAGCTCAGCGCATGCGATACGCCCGAGCAGGTTTTGGAGACCATGCGTTCATTCTTTTAGGCCTTAATGGCACGGCGATGCGTCGCCGCTTTTGGATAGACGGAAAACCGTCACGTGTAGGAGAGGAAGGTTGCCATGCATATCATCACCGTATGCGGAAACGGCATCGGGTCCAGCCTGATGCTCGCTGGCAAAGTCGAGGAGCTTTGCGAGGAGGAGGGCATCAAGGCCGACGTTGAGTCTATGGACCTGAACGGTGCTTCTTCCGCAAATCCGGATCTGTTCATCACCGTTAAAGAACTCGCCCCCGAGCTCCACGGCAACGTTGTGATCGTTCGCAGCTATGTGAACAAGAAGAAGATCCGCGAAGACGCCCTCGAGGCAATCAAGGCGGCCGCCGCTAACGCCTAAAGCGGCACAAAAAAGGGCGGTTCCCTGTGGAAGAGGGAAACGCGCCCACGTTAGAGAGAAAGGAAGCGCAGATGCAAGCCATCCTTCCCATACTTGAGTTTATCCAATCGATTCTGACCAAGCCAGCGTGGATTATGGGTCTATTTGCCTTTGTGGGCCTTGTCGCGCTTAAGCGTCCTGCCCACAAGGTGATGACGGGCACCCTGAAGCCCATTCTTGGTTACATCATGCTGTCCGCCGGCGCCGCTGTTGTTCAGGAGAACCTTGCTCCGCTGGGTACCTTCATCGAGACCGGTTTCCACATCACCGGCGTCGTGCCCAACAACGAGGTCGTCGTTTCGATGGCTCAGAGCGTCCTCGGCGTTCAGACCATGATGATCCTGATTCTCGGCTATGTCGTGAACATTATCATTGCCCGCTTTACCAAGTTTAAGTACATCTTCCTGACGGGCCATCACAGCATGTTTATGGCCTGCCTGCTGTCTGCCGTTCTGCAGGCATCTGGCTTCCAGGATGTCCAGCTTGTCATCGTGGGCGGCATGTTCCTGGGCCTCGTGAGCGCTATGCTTCCCGCCGTTGGTCAGCGTTTCACCGAGAAGGTTACCGATGGCGATGAAATCGCCATGGGCCACTTCGGTTCACTCGCCTATTACATCTCCGCTGCAGTCGGTACGCTTTTTGCTAAGGACGCCGAGGAGAACAGCACCGAGAAGATCGAGGTTCCCGAGAAGTTCGCCTCCCTGCGCGACACTACCATCTCCACGGCTCTTACCATGGCCTTCTTCTACCTGGTTACCGCTTTCGCCGCTTACATCGCAGATCCTGCGGTCGTTACCAAGACCGCTGGCGGCGACAACGTGATTGTCTATGCTCTGACCTGTGCCCTGTCCTTTGCCGTTGGTGTCACCATCGTCTATAACGGCGTTCGTATGATCCTTGCCGACCTGGTCCCGGCTTTCCAGGGCATCTCCAACAAGCTGATCCCCGGTGCCATCCCCGCCGTCGACTGCGCCGTCTTCTTCCCCTATGCTCCCACCGCCGTCATCCTCGGCTTTGTCGCTTCCTTTATCGGTGGCGTGGTCGGTATGTTCATCGTGGGCGCTACCCTGGGCATCTTCATCATCCCGGGCATGGTTCCTCACTTCTTCTGCGGTGCTACCGCGGGCATCTACGGCAATGCTACCGGCGGTCGCAAGGGCGCAGCTCTTGGCGCTTTCGTCAACGGCCTGCTCATCACCTTTGCCCCGGCCCTGCTCCTGCCCGTTCTTGACGTCTTTGGCTTCAAGAACACTACGTTCGGCGACTTTGATTTCTCCGTCATTGGCATTACGCTTGGCCGTGCTGCCGAGGCCTTCGGTACCACCGGTGTCTACGCGATTCTTGCTGTCCTTCTGATCGTCGCCTTCGTCCCCAACTTCATCCACACCAAGGGTGCTGTGATCAATCACGTTGAGGAAGAGTAATCCAGGCATACGTTAAGCCCTAATCGGGCGGAGCTCCGATAACCGGCTCCTACACGGAAGCGGTGACGTCTCAAATGAGGCGTCACCGCTTTTTGTTTTGGACTGGTTGTGAAAACGCACCGGTGAAGCGCTGTCTCTGCGCCGCGAACGGAATCAACCGCGATGATCAGCAAAAACGTTTTGCCGCTGGGGTGTCGATATAAAAATGGTAAAACTGCAAAACCGTTCGCCGAGAAGATGAAAACCCGCAGCTCACGCCTTGATAAACGTAGGTAAAGTGTTTAGCAGTTTATCGGCCGTATGCTAACGAAAGGAATCAGGCAGATGGCAATCAAGGTGTTCGCTGACGGTGCAAACCTCGAGGGCATGCTCGACATGTACGAGAACGGCAACGTTCAGGGTTTCACGACCAACCCGTCCCTTATGAAGAAGGGCGGCGTGACGGATTACCGCGCGTTTGCCAAGGAGGTCCTGGCCCACATCACCGATGTGTCCGTCTCGTTTGAGGTCTTTGCCGACGACGTCGAGACCATGGAGGTCGAGGCCCGCGAGATCGCTACCTGGGCCGAGAACGTCTACGTCAAGATTCCGTGCGTGACTACCAAGGGCGAGTCCACGGCCGAGTTGGTGCGCAAGCTTTCCGCCGACGGCATTAAGGTCAACGTCACCACCATCTTTACGCCTGCGCAGGTCGACGAGATGGTCGACGCTGTCGACGCCGAGACGCCGTCCATCATCTCGCTCTTTGCCGGCCGTATCGCCGACACGGGTGTCGATCCCATTCCGTTTATGACGGAGTCGGTCAAGAAGGCCGCCGCCAAGCCCAACTGCGAGGTCCTGTGGGCGTCCACGCGCGAGCTTATCAACATTTACCAGGCGCAGGCCTGCGGCTGTCAGATCATCACGGTGCCCAACAGCATCCTGGCCAAGCGCAAGAACATCGGTCGCGACCCGTATGAGGTTTCGCTCGATACCGTGCGCGGCTTTGCCAAGGATATCGCCGCTTTGGGCTTCCATATCCTGCCGTAACGCGAACACTGGCTGCGCCGCGGGTTGTTCGCCCCGGCCTTTCCTTTCCCTATCGCTCACGCGCTTCGCGAGGGTCGCGCTAGGCAAAGGAAAGGCCGGGGCTGCCGACACGAACTTGCCGGTAGGTTGGTGATAGGCTTCCATATCCTGCCGTGGACAAAGGTACCCCCGCCTGCGCCGTGCAAAATTGAGAGTATTCAGCAAGGTAAAGGCTTTTACCAGCTGGGTGAAGCATGGAACAGCCCCCGTTTTGGCTCTGATGACGCTAAAACGGGGGCTGTTTCTTGCTTTTTCGTCTCTGAGGGGCATACGGAACGGCGGAAATTGCAGAATACTCGCGATTTTGCACGCTGCTACAGGGGGTACCCTTGCTTTGGCGGTTTACTTCCCCTGCACCATGGTGAGGGAGATCTTTTTGCGGTCGCGATCGACCTTTTCTACCCATACCTTCACCGTGTCGCCGACGCGCACCACGTCGCTGGGGTGCTTGACGAAGCGGCTGGCCAGCTTGGAGATGTGCACGAGGCCGTCCTGGTGCACGCCCACGTCGACGAAGGCGCCAAAGTCGACGACGTTGCGCACCGTGCCCTTGAGCTCCATGCCGGGCTCCAGGTCGTCAATAGAAAGTGCCGAGCGGCTAAAGACCACCTCGGGCGCGTCGTCTCGCGGGTCGCGACCGGGCTTCTTGAGCTCGTTGACAATGTCGATGAGCGTGAGGGTACCGCAGTCCAGGTCGCTTGCCAGCGTCGAGATGCTGCCCAGGCGGCGCTCGATGTCGGGCACGCCGCCGCGGCTGAGCTCGCTGGCCCCAACGCCAGCGCGCTCCAAGACGGCCGTTGCCACCTCGTAGCTCTCGGGGTGGACGCTTGTCGCGTCGAGCGGGTTCTTGCCGCCGCTGATGCGCAGGAAACCCGCGGCGTTGAGGTACGCCTTGGGTCCCAGCTTGGGGATCTTCTTGAGCTGGCGGCGATCGGTAAAGGCGCCGTTTTCCTCGCGGTAGGCCACGATGTTTTTGGCTACGCTCGGCGTAATGCCCGACACGTAGCCCAGCAGGCTTGCGCTCGCGGTGTTGACGTCGACGCCCACACGGTTGACGACGTCTTCCACCACGTGGCCCAGGGTGCGCGAAAGCTCGGCCTGGTCAAGGTCGTGCTGGTACTGGCCAACGCCGATGGACTGGGGCGGAATCTTGACGAGCTCTGCCAGCGGGTCTTGCAGACGGCGGCCCAGGCTCATGGCGCCACGTACGGTGACGTCCAGGTCGGGATATTCCTGGCTGGCGAGCTCGGAGGCGGAGTACACCGACGCGCCGGCCTCGTTGACGATGGTGTAGCGAAGGCTGGGCGCCTGCTCGGAGATGAACTCCGAGACGACTTCCTCGGTCTCGCGGCTGGCGGTGCCGTTGCCGATGACGATGGTGTTGACGCCGTCTTTCTTGACGAGGCGGGCGAGCTCGCGCTTGGTGCCGGCGACGTCGTGGCGCGGCTTGGTGGGGTAGACCACGCCGTGGTCGAGTAGCTTGCCGGTCTCGTCCATGACGGCGACCTTGCAGCCGGTGCGGTAGCCCGGGTCGAGCGCGAGCACGCGGGCGCCGCGGACGGGGCGTGCCGAGAGCAGGCCCTCGAGATTCTTGGCAAAGACGTTGATGGCCTCGGTCTGCGCGCGGACGGTGAGCTTGGCGCGGGCCTCGCGCTCCAGCGAGGGGGCCATGAGGCGCTTGTAACCATCGGCGATGGCGGCATCGAAGATGGGAGCGAAGACGCCCTGGCGTCGGGGCCAACGGCTGCCGAGGCGCGCCGTAGCGGCAGCGCCGTCGACGTTGACGCGTATGCGAAGCTTGCCCTCACGCTCACCGCGGTCGATAGCCAGCACACGGTGGTTGGGAATACGGCGTAGCGGCTCGTCAAAGTTGTAGTAGGGCTCGTAGGGAGTCTTCTCCGCAGGGTCGGTAGCCTCGACGACGATATCGGCGGTGTTTTGCGTAAAGGCGCGCAGGTCGGCGACGTTCTCGGGGTCCTCGGCCACCGTCTCGGCCACGATGTCGGCGGCGCCGGCGAGCGCCTTCTCGGGCGTGTCGAAGCCGGCCTCCTCGTTGACGTATGCCTCGGCGGCGTCGAGCGCGCTGCCCTTGGCCGAGGCCTGCATGATGATCATGTTGGCAAGCGGCTCCAGGCCTGCCTCGCGGGCCTTCTGCGCGCGGGTCATGCGCTTTTTGCGGTAGGGCTTGTAGAGGTCCTCGATACGCTGGAGCTGGGTGGCCTCGCGAATCTGCTGCTCGAGTTTGGGCGTGAGTTTGCCCTGGGCGTCGATGAGCAGGATGACGTCCTCTTTACGCTGTTCAAGATTGCGCAGGTAGGACAGGCGCTCGTCGAGCGCACGCAGGGCGACGTCGTCCATGCCGCCCGTGGCTTCCTTGCGGTAGCGCGAGATAAAGGGGATGGTGTTGCCCTCGTCGATGAGCTTGACGGCCGCCTCGACGTTGGCGGCCTTAAGATTGAGCTCGCGGGCGAACTGGGCGATAAGATCCATGG
>CAUDZT010000076.1 GCA_958453935.1 uncultured Collinsella sp.
CACGAGCCGGAGAGCACTTAATGTGCTCTCCGTGCGAGCAGGACTGTCCGAGCAGACGACTTCGCATGCCGCCGGGCAGCCGGGGCCGACATCCCCCAAAGATTTTCAAAAAAGTTGTTGACGCGCGCGTAACGACTCGTCTAATATATCCCTTGCGCGATGGACCTGTAGCTCAGTTGGTTAGAGCGTCCGGCTGATAACCGGGAGGTCACAAGTTCGAATCTTGTCAGGTCCACCACTTTCTTTCGCAATAAACACCCCAGCGAGAGCCGAGTCGCCGCTGGGGTGTTTATTACTGTCTCCGTGGGGGTTTAGCTCAGCTGGGAGAGCGCGGGCTTTGCAAGCCTGAGGTCAGGGGTTCGATCCCCCTAACCTCCACCATGATGGACCTGTAGCTCAGTTGGTTAGAGCGTCCGGCTGATAACCGGGAGGTCACAAGTTCGAATCTTGTCAGGTCCACCATCAAAACTGTGAAGAGCCTTGGGGCGTTGCCTCAGGGCTTTTTTCTTGTCTGCGATAAATCTCATTTTGGTTTTGTGTGCTGTGCGAAAGATTGGGTAGTATAGCTATTCAATGCGGCGGGCTGCCGCGTGTTAACCGCTACGTACCGGAGGTGTTCCATGGTTCGTGTCGACATAGAGACCATCGTCATGGCCGCCGGTCCCGTGCCATCGCTTATCGTGCTTCGCGAGCGCTGCAGCAAATCGGACTCGCCCGCGCCGCTGCGTTCCCTTTCCATTCAGACTGGTTCGTTTGAAGCTGCTGCCATCAGCCGCGGCATCGATAGCGGTCGCGCCGAGCGCCCGATTACCCATGACCTGTTGCTCGATACCGTTGACGCCTTGGGCGCCAAGCTCGAGCGCATCGAGATCGTTCGCGCCGAGCCGCCGGTGTTTTACGCGACGATTGTCGTACTGGCCGATGGTGACGAGCGCAAGATCGATGCCCGCCCCAGCGATGCCATCGCCCTTGCCGTGCGCAGCAATGCTCCCATGTTTGTGGAGGACGACATCATGAATCGCCTGGGCACCGTTTCTACCCATGCCGAGGAAGTCGACGACGAGCAGGAGTTCGAGAAGTTCGACGAGTTCGTCCATACGCTCTCCCCCGATGACTTCTAAATGCGGGGCGTCCAGGTTGCGGAGCGTTCGCTGATGGCCGGTGGCATGTCGGCTGAGGCGGCCGCCATCGCGCGTGAAGCCCAGATGCGCTCGGAAGCATCCGAGGCGGCCCGCCTCGCCTATGTGACACAGGCCCGTACGCTTCGCGAGCGCCGCGGCTCGTTTATCAAGATGGTTGTCATCTCCGCCCTTGTCGCGGCAATCTGCTCGCGCCTTCGTGGTACAGTTGGTGCGCTTGGGTTTTCGATCTCTACGGGCCTGGTGATCTGGGGCGTGGTCGACGCGGTAATGCTGACCAGTCAGATCAAGGTGCTCGACAAGCGTGCGGTGGATATGATGCACGCCCGCGACGCTGCCGCCAAGATCGCTGCTGAGGCACAAGAACTGTAACGACGCCGGACTCGATGGGAAGGTCTAAAGATGGCACAGGATATGCAGGACGCCGGTAACGTCTCCGCCGAGCTCGACGCCATGGTGTGCGATCTGATTGGCGCCTTCTTGGACGACCTGGCCGCGGGCGAGAACCCGGGCGTGGTTGTGGCAATTGAGGACGCCGCTTCCAACCGTTATCTGGCCGCACTCGACGAAGATGGCGAGGAGGCATGCCTGGAGGCTGCCACCAACTTTATCTCCGAGCACAAGATGGGTCTTAAGGACGAGGGCCTGGGCCGTATCGCCCGCTATGCCATCGGCTACACCGGCTGCGTCGAGATTGACGGCGGCTATCACGATGCTCTGCTCGTGAGCTTCTTCGAAACCACGCTCGAGAGCGGTTTTTCGGCATACGTGCTGTATGAGGGCATGGGTGCCGGCGATGGTTTTATGTGGAGCGACCCTGAACCTGCAGGTGAGGAAACCCCTCTTATCTAAAATCGCTAAAATAAACGAGTTTTCGGTAAAAGGCTCAATATTCCCGCTGAGCGTTGTATCGCTGGGCGGGTCGCATACGCGTGCCGTTTGTATATGGATAGAAGATAGGGGAACTACATGCGCGTAGACAATCTGAGGAACATCGCCATCATCGCCCACGTCGACCACGGCAAGACGACGATGGTCGACAAGCTCCTGCGTGCCACGGACGCCTTCCGTGCCAACCAGCAGGTCGAGGACCGCGTCCTGGACTCTAACGACCAGGAGCGCGAGCGCGGCATTACGATTCTCGCCAAGAACATCTCTATCGAGTACAAGGACGTTAAGATCAACGTCATCGACACCCCGGGCCACGCCGACTTTGGCGGCGAGGTCGAGCGCGTGCTGCGTATGGCCGACGGCGCCCTGCTGCTGGTCGACGCTTTTGAGGGCCCCATGCCCCAGACCCGCTTCGTGCTGCGTCATGCTATCGACACCGGCCTCAAGATCATGATCGTCATCAACAAGATTGATCGTCCGGGTGCTAACCCCGAGAAGGCCTACAACGACTGCCTGGACCTCATGGCCGACCTGGGCGCTACCGACGACCAGCTCGAGTTCGCCATGGAGCATGTCATCTACGCGAGCGGCGTCAATGGCTTTGCCCGCCATGACCCCGAGGACGGCAACATGGACATGAATCCGCTGCTCGATATGATCATCGACGACATGCCTGCGCCCGAGGTTGACGAGAACGCCCCGCTGGCCATGCAGTGCGTGACCATCGACCACTCCAACTTCGTTGGCCGTATCGGCATCGGCCGTGTGTACTCCGGCACCATCCACCAGGGCGACCAGATCTTGGTTGTCAAGAACGACGGCTCCAGCGCCACCGCTACCGTCAAGCAGCTCTTTACCTTCGACTACCTGGGCCGCACCGAGTGCCAGGAAGTCGGCGCCGGCGACATCGCTGCCGTCGTGGGCATCGACCGCACCGATATCGGCGATGTCTACACCGATCCCGAGAACCCCGTTGAGCTCGAGCCCATCGAGATCGACCCGCCGACCCTGTCCATCGTCTTTGAGGCTTCGACCTCCCCGCTCGTCGGTCGCGACGGCGACATCGTGGGCGCCCGTCAGCTCAAGGAGCGCCTGTTCAACGAGGCCGAGAACAACGTGACCATGAAGATCGAGGAGCTCGAGGACAAGAGCGGCGTCGAGGTCTCGGGTCGCGGCATCCTGCACCTGTCCGTTCTGATGGAGTCCATGCGTCGCGAGGGCTTTGAGTTCCAGGTTGGCCGTCCCCGCGTTCTGTTTAAGAAGGACGAGAACGGCAACAAGATGGAGCCCGTCGAGCAGGCCGTCGTCGAGTGCCCGGACGAGTACTCGGGCAAGGTCGTTGAGGTCTTCGGTACCTCCGGCGGCATCATGACGAGCATGGATACCTCGGGCATCGTGACGCACCTCGAGTTTAAGATCCCGACCCGCGGCATCATGGGCCTTAAGAACCGCATCATGAACGTCACCCACGGCGAGGGCGTGTTCTACCACACCTTCTTGGAGTATGGCCCCTACGCCGGCGAGATCGGCAACCGTCAGAACGGCGCCATGATCTCCATGACCACCGAGAAGGCCGTCGCCTACGCTCTGGGTACGCTGCAGGAGCGCGGCCAGCTGTTTGTTGAGCCGGGCACCGAGTGCTACGAGGGCATGATCGTGGGCGAGCGCAGCAAGGCTGGCGACATGGTCGTCAACATCGCCCGTACCAAGAACCTGGGTAACCAGCGTTCCTCGACCTCCGATATCTCCGTCCAGCTGGTGCCGCCCCGCACCTTCTCGCTGGAGGAGGCGCTGGAGTACATCGCCGACGACGAGCTGGTCGAGATTACTCCCAAGAACATTCGCCTGCGCAAGCGTCTGCTCAACGCCACCGACCGCAAGAAGGCCGCCGTCCGCGCCGGCCAGGTCAACAAATAAGCGCTGGGGCTTATAACCGCCAATAAGAAAGGGCGTCGACCGCGATGGTCGGCGCCCTTTTTGGTGCATGGGGATTGAGGCGGCCTACGCCACCACAAAGGTGCCTGTCCCCTTTGTGGTGGTTGGTGGTTAGGCGGTGGGAAGGCCTGGCGTGTTAGCCGGCTGCTGCGGCTTGAGGTGGGCGTTGTGCCAAATGATTTGGATGACGTAGCCGAGCGTGAAGACGAAGGCTACGCCGCTGACAAAGTTGCCCATAAGAGGAAGTGCCGTGAGCGCGCCCGCGACGATACCGCCCGCGGCGGCCATGGCGAAGCGGTTTTGGTTGTGTCCGACCATGCGTGCGATCGCGGTACCCGTAAATGCCGCCGAGACCAAAGCGATGTCGATGATGCTGCACATGAGGGCTCCGGCGAGCGACAGGCCTGCAATCGAGATGATAAGCAGCAGGACGGCGGGAGCGATGGCGACCGTGCCCAGAAGGCCACTTACCCACAGTGGCATGGGATGCTGATGGAGCATGCCAGCGGCGCTGGCGGTTGCGCGCGGAAAGACAAGCTCAAGCAGGATAGCGACAAAGCAGGTGGAAAGCGCTGCGGCAACGATGCCGCCGATCATGTCGTTGACCGTAGAGGTGTTCTCGTTCTCGGTCCGGTCGATCTTGAGGGCTCCAACCTGAGCGCCCTCGGCCCGCTCGGGGTCCTGTGAGACGTGGGCGTTCACCGTGCCGGTGATGCGGGCGTTTTTACCCAGGATGAGCTTGTCGGCCCAGACTTCAACATTGCCATCGACGGTGCCGTCGATGGTAACGGTGTCGCCGGCAAGCGCCGCCGATTTGGCGGAGCCGCGCAGGGCGACCGTTTCGCCCGCCGCGTAAAAACAGTTGGCGGTGCTGCCGGTGTTGAGCACGACGTGCTGGCCGGCCACCGTGACGCTGCCATCGATTGCGGTTTTGGCGATATCGATGGTGCGTGCTGCCAGACGAACGGCGCCGCCTACGGTGCAATCGCGAATCGACAGGTTCTCACCCGCCGCGATAATATCGCGGCCGATGGAGGCGTCGTCTAGGTTGAGACTTTGGCCGGCCCAGTACAGGTCGCCTTCGATACCGGACGGAGTTGAGTCAACTTCGGTTGCGAGCACGTTTCCCGCGGTGTCGGTGCCGGCGAACGACACCGTGGGAAGTGCGGTGAGCGCGAGTGCAATCAGCGCGAATAGGATGGTGATGCGGGCCTGCGCTTTGTGGCGCCGGATCGACGGTACTTGGTTGCAAGGCATAGTGAATCCTTCGTTAGATACTCGACAGGTATCTAACAGGGTACCCAACGCGTGGGCGCTCTAAAAGAACCTCTCGGTTGCATTTCGAAGGGTCGTGCCGTGCTGTTTACTTTTTACGGTGCAAGAAGCGCGCGATATCTTCTTCGGTGGGGCTTTTGATGTCAAAGCGCAGCGAGAGCCAGCGCAGACCCATGGTCACGACAACGCATACGACCAGCGCGGCAACATTGCTCATGAGGCCGCTCATGACGAGGGCTACATAGCTTGCCGATCCGGCGATGGCCGCGATGGCATAGAAGTTGGTGCGTTGGAAAATGCCCGGGACCACGCCCATAAAGCCGTCGCGCAGCATGCCGCCGCCCACGGCGGTGAAAAAGCCCATCATGATGCACACGGCGGGTGCAAATCCGTAGACCAGCGCCTTGTCCGCGCCGGTGGCCGCATAGATGCCGACCGAGATGATGTCGAGCAGGGGAATGAGTTTTTCGGGCTTATCGACGATTGCCGGGAAGATATAGATGATGGCGGCTGTGGCGATGGAGAGCGGTAGTGCCATGGGCTGGTTGAGGATGTAGACGTTGCCGACCTGGAGCGTCATATCGCGCAAAAGACCGCCGCCCAGACCGCAGACCACCGCGAGCGCGACCGCGCCCACCAGGTCGAGCTTGTGCTCGCGAGCGACCAGCACGCCCGAGATCGATGCCGCGACAACGGCGAACATCTCGAGCCAAAATGGGATAGCGACCATGGCATCCGAGGCGTGTGAAGTAACAGTCATAGCGGCGACGACGGGCAAGATGAGGTCCTTTGATTCTCGGGTTTGAACAATGCCCGTACATAGTACATGGTTGGCGGCGATTGAGACCCTATTGCTCGGCAAACGGTAGGGACTGGGCGCGGGCGTGGCGTTACTGGAATGCCAGGGGTCCAAAACATGTACATCAGCCTCCAAAAACGACATTTTTCGACATCTTTGGAGGCTGACGTACATGTTTGGATTGGGTTCACAGCATGAGTGAGTTGATTTACTCACATCCGGTATATTTCCCCACTTCAACGGACATAAGAGTTGGATACCGGCTCAGAGCGAGAGGCCCTCAATGGATACCCCTGTTCTCATTTCGCATAAAACCGCATGGCTTGTCCATCATGCACCCCAGAATTTGGTTCAGTCTCTTGCGCGGCACGACTACCAGATAGGCGCACAAGGCATCTCCACCCAACAACGCGTTGCGCGCATACGACAGGCACTTATCGACTGCGGCATTCCGTCCGATATGCTCAAGACTATCGATATCTCGGTTGTATTCGAATTCGAGCGAATTCGCACCAAAGGCGTCATTTGCCACATTCTTGGACAAAATCTTCCCTACGAGCATATTAACGAGTTGACGCCCGGAATCTTCATCACCGACGAAGCCTTCACCTTCGTGCTCGCTGCCGAGTGGATGGATAGGATCGAATATCTCGAATATGGCTATGAAGTTTGCGGCGATTATCGCATGAGGCTCAATCCCGCCGACCCTTATACCGAGCAACCAGCCACCACCTCCAAGGATGAAATAATCGAACTGCTCGATCGGCATCCCGGCAAACCCGGTGCCACACGTGCACGGCTCGCGCTCAGGCATATCTACGATCGCTCGGCCTCGCCTATGGAGACCGCTTCGGCAATCGCCCTCTCACTCCCAACAAGCGAAGGCGGCGTTGGCATCCGAGGTATCGAACTCAACAAACCACTCGAGATCCCTCAACGTCTCTGGCATTGCGCCAAAGCTCGAACACTTAAAATCGATGCGCTCGTTACCTACAAGCGCAGGGAGCTCGGTATCGAATATAAGGGCGGTTTTCACGATGAGTTCGAGCGCAAAGGAGCAGATGCGGAGCGAGAGGCCGTTCTCTCCCAAATGGGATATCGAATCGTTACGCTCACTTCGGCTCAGTTCGGCAGCCAACTCGCCTTTCACCGCGCCATGAACAACATTCGCGAAGCACTCGGCATGCCTCGCTGTACCGACACCGGGCACCAGCGAGAGCAAAACGAACTACGCAAGGCTCTTATCCGCAACTGGAAAGGTATGCGAGACGAAGAGGCGCCTTCCGAATAGTGCCACTCCCGTGAGCTCAATCCAAACGTGTACGTCAGCCTTCAAAGATGTCGAAAAATGTCGGTTTTGGAGGCTGACGTACATGTTTTTGAGGGAAGGGCGGGTTCGAATCCCTCCTCCTCCGCCGTATTTGCTTGTAAGGGACTCTAAACAAAAAAGCCCCCGTTGTTGGGAGCTTTCTCAACCAAAATGGCGGAGGAGGAGGGATTCGAACCCTCGTGACCTTATACAGGCCAAACGGTTTTCGAGACCGCCGCATTCAACCACTCTGCCACCCCTCCGCGTGGGGTAAAAACAAAGCAGGCTCGAAGGCCTGCTTTGGAATTAACTGGCGGAGAGTCAGGGATTTGAACCCTGGAGACGCTTTTGACGCCTACACGATTTCCAATCGTGCTCCTTCGGCCACTCGGACAACTCTCCGTTAAATGCGAAAGTCAGTATACACGAGGAATCGCAAAGTGCAAACAGAAAAGTTGGCATTTTTTAAAACGCCTTGCCGCGCTTGGCGCTGCAGTGGGGTTTGAGGTGCCAAAAAACGGCATCCGACCAGCTCGGTTGATCAACTCAATTGTTCAAAAGGGGTATTCATAAGCGACTTGGCAATGAATTTAAAAATATTTGAGCGATGTTGTGGGCCACTGGTATGCATTTCGCGACCGCAACCATGCGCCCGTTGACCTGCGGCTTGGCTCAGCTTGTTCCCACGGCACCGTATCTTGTCAACAGATCCGTCAAGCTTTTGGTCAGCATTTGGTTGGAATGCGCATGAAACGTCGTGTGAGTATGGGCATATGTGGAGGTCATGAGGTTGTAGCTGCATATTCTTGCGGCCTGGGAGGTTGAAAGATATTATTACCAAGTCTTTTCCTGCTTCAGGCGCACCTTCACGACCTGAAGCCACATTTGCCCAGAGGAGGTGACAATATGAAGGCTTATGAACTGCTGTTCTTTGTTGACCCGTCGCTCGACCCCGAGACTCGTCTCGCTGTTATGAAGCGTATCGATACCACGATCGTTGAGGGCGCTGGCAAGGTCGACTCCGTTGACGAGTGGGGCAAGCGCAAGCTCGCCTACGAGATCAACGACCTCACCGATGGTGACTACACCCTCATCAACTTCCACGCAGATCCTACCCAGATCGCCGAGCTTGATCGCGTCCTGCGCATCACCGACGCTGTGGTCCGCCACATGATCGTCCGTCGCGACGACCAGGAGTAAGACTGTCGTTTTGGACTGGGCTTGTGCCCCAAGAGGAAGTAGTGAGTTATGAGCATCAATCGAGTGAACATCACCGGTAACCTCACGCGTGATCCCGAGCTGCGCGCCACCGCCGGCGGAACCCAGGTTCTGTCCTTTGGCGTCGCCGTGAACGATCGTCGCCGCAACCCGCAGACTGGCGAGTGGGAGGACTATCCCAACTTTGTCGACTGCACTATGTTCGGCACGCGCGCCGAGGCCGTGAGCCGTTTCCTGGCAAAGGGAAACAAGGTCGCGATCGAGGGCAAGCTGCGCTACAGCTCTTGGGAGCGCGATGGTCAGCGCCGGAGCAAGCTTGAGGTCATCGTCGATGAGATCGAGTTTATGAGCTCCCGTGGTGGCCAGGGTGGCTACGATCAGGGCGGTTACGCACCCGCAGCTCCCGCGCCCGCAGCACGTCCTGCCGCACCGGTGGCTACGCCGCCCGCGGTCGACGTCTACGATGAGGACATCCCGTTCTAAGGGTTGTTCACCTATTTTTGAGTGAGAGGCGGCTTCGGTTCGCCGAAGTTGCCAAACGAAAGGTATTTTGACATGGCTAATGATTTTTCTGCACGTCAGCCGCGTCGTAAGTACTGCCAGTTCTGCAAGGAGAACACTGAGTTCATCGACTATAAGGACACTCAGCTTCTCCGTAAGTACATGACCGACCGTGGCAAGATCAAGCCCCGTCGCGTCACTGGCGCTTGCACGCAGCATCAGCATGACATCGCCAACGCCATCAAGCGTGCCCGCGAGATGGCTCTCCTGCCGTACACCGTCCCCGTGGTTTCCTCTCGTGGCAACCGCGACCGCGGCTAAGAAGGGAGACGCATCATGAAGGTTATTCTTCTCGATGAGATCAAGGGCAAGGGCGGCGAGGGTGACGTCGTAGAGGTCGCTCAGGGTTACGCTGAGAACTTCCTGTTCCCCAAGAAGCTCGCTGTTGCCGCCACCAAGGGCAACCTCAAGCAGCTTGACGAGCGTCGCAACAACATCGCCAAGCGCGAGGCCGTCCGCCTGGCTACCGCCAACGAGACCAAGGCTGCCTTCGAGGGCAAGACGGTCACCGTTGACGTCAAGGTCGGCGACGAGGGCATCCTCTTTGGCTCCGTTACCGCCGCTATGATCGCTGACGCCATCAAGGCTCAGCTCGGTATGGACATCGACCGCAAGCGCGTCGAGCTCGGTAAGCCCATCAAGGTTGCCGGTGCCCACACCGTTGCCATCTCGCTGTACCGCGAGATCAAGGCCGAGGTTGTCGTTCTCGTCGGCGTTACCGCCGAGGAGCTCGCTGCCGAGGCTGAGGTCGAGGAGGCCGCTGAGGTCGCCGA
>CAUDZT010000077.1 GCA_958453935.1 uncultured Collinsella sp.
GGCCCGTGGGTTATACCCTAAGAGCAAACCACCCTTTTTAAGGGTGGTTCTGATTCTTATCAGCCCCAGAATATGTTTAGGAACTTTGCCTGGAGCATGTTAACGCAGGGTCGGAATGGGGGCAACTTCCCAGCGCATTCCGCAGGGGGCGGTACATTTTGTAGCGCGAAGCGCGGATAAAAATGTACCGCATGCCCGAGGACGCGCTGGGAAGCTGCCCCCATTCCGACCCGGACATACAGATCTACCAGCGCATTTACAAATTCGTAAACTTTTTTCAAAAAAGTGCTTGCACAGTTCTCGAATCATAGGTTATTATCTTCCTCGTTGAACGCGCGGGTCCAACAAAACGAAGCGCGAATCAACAACATAGCATGTCGGAGTGGCGGAATTGGCAGACGCGCTAGCTTGAGGTGCTAGTGACCGCTTTTTGGTCATGCGGGTTCAAGTCCCGCCTCCGACACCATCGCATTTGAGAAGCCTCTTCGGAGGCTTTTTTGTTACCGATAGACGGTGAGGTCCACGATGGAAACGCTTGAGCGCAACGAGTGGGCAGACGTTGCCCAACTGGTCGAGATCACGAGCGATGCTGTCATCATTTGTGAGCTCGACGGAACCATTCTGCATGTGAATAATCGCTTACTTGGTTTGATGTGCGAGGAACGCGCCGACGTCATCAACGGTGATGTCAAGGACGTTCTGTACTCGTCTGCCTTTGAGCGCGCGACCGAACATCGTCTGCCGTTTGAGACCGATGGCTGCGAGAGCGAGCTGATGCTCAAGCTGAGCGACGGATCCTTTATTCCCGTCTTGGTTCGCGCGGGTTCCGTTACGCCTCCGCGTATCTTTGGACGCCGCGCGCCGCGCGTCCTGGTGGCGCTTCACAGTATCGAAGAGCAGTATTCCCACGATCGTCAGCTCAAACGTGCGCTTTCGGAGCTTAGGGTGGCGAATAAACGCCTTTCGGGTACCCTTTCGGTCATTATGAGTACCGTGGGCTCCAATGAGCTCCCCAGCTTGCTCGATATCGTTTTGAATCAGCTCGTCGGAACGCTCGATGCCTCTGGAGCTGCGATTTATTTTTCTGAGAGCGGCGGCTTTAAGCTTCGCGGTGTTTCCAAGGAGCTGCATGATAGCTACCTGCCCGAGTTTTTGCCGTATGGCGCTGGCATTCCGACGTATGTTCTTCGCGAGTCGCGTGCCTGCCGCCTGTCGATTCAGCAGGACCTTGAGGGCGATAAGGCCGCCTCCGGTATGTTCATGGACATGGATAATCGTTCTAAGCACCTGTTGCGCATGCAGGATATGCCTCCGTACCGCAGTGAAATCTGTCTTCCCGTTTTTTACGGTACGCAGATCCTTGGCGTGCTGGAAGTTGGTTGGAAACGCCCCCAGGCACCGCTCGCCTATGACGTTAATGTGCTCGAGGTCATTTGCGATTACCTGTCTATCCAGCTGGTCGGCATGGCATCGAGCCTTCGCTCCCGTCGCACGGCCGAGCTTGGCCGCTCGCTCAATGTCTTGCGGGATGAGTTGTTTACCTTTCTAGACGATTCCGCCGCGGCTACCCAGGCGGTATCGTCCGAGATCTGCAATATGCTCAACTGCCATTTTTGCCCTATTGAGTATGACGCCAGTCTGGATTCCTACGTCATAGATTTTGAAGGCGGCAGTCGCGTTGCTTTGCCGGACGATCCCGAGAAGCTTTTCTTTTCCACGACGGCGCCAGCGGCACGTTTGGGGGCTGCCCCTGATGGCTTTGAGGCATCTGTTTTGGGCGGCACGAGTGCCGAGGACCTTAAACACGTCCGTATAACTCGCGTTGACGAATCGATGCCTATGGGAGGCTGGCTTAGAGCGCATGGCCTGCCTTGCCAGGGTCTCTACGTCGACGCCGGCATCGAGGCGGGGCGCCCACGCCCTGAGGGCGATGGCAAGCACAGTAACGACGCAATCGTTCCTGCTTCTGTTGCGAAGGGGCCGACGACGCGTGCGCTGCTGCTTCGTGATGGTAGCCAAGAGCCGATTGATGATCTTGAATATGACTACTTGGTGCACTTGGCGCATGACTTTGAACTGATCTACGAAGGCGAATCTCAAAAGCGCGAGGAGCGCCATATCGCTCAGACCCTCCAGATTGGCATGAGAAATTCCCTGGGGGATGTTCCGGGAATCGCCGCCGATTCGGTGTACCTGTCGGCCACGAACTCGGCGTTGGTCGGCGGCGATTTCTATACGCTCATCCGTCTTCCCGACGATTGCGCCGTCATGATCCTGGGCGATGTGTCCGGCAAGGGCATCGAGGCGGCATCCATGTCTGCACTCGTCAAGACGGCGCTGACGGCCTATGCCTGGGAGGGTGCGGGGCCTGCCCGCATGGCCCGCTCGCTCAATAGCATGCTCATGGGCTTTTCGAGGGTCGAGACGTTCGTGACGGCCTTTATCGCTAAGATTGACCTTAAAGCCGGGCGCGCTACCTATTGCTCTGCGGGACATCCTCCCACTATGGTCATCAGACCGTCGTCGAAGCCGCTTGGCGGCGGAGAAACCCGAGGGGGAGAAGTGGAGCTCCTTGGGTGCCAATCGGGCGTGATCGGTGCCTTTGAGAGCATGGTCTACGAGACGGGCGCCTTTACGTTCGCTCCTGGTGACATGCTATTTATGTATACCGACGGAACGATTGAAGCACGTGATCGCTCGGGTGCTTTCTTTGGCGAACAGCGCCTTCGCGACCTTCTGCTCTCTGTCTCGGGTGAGGGCGTATCGGGCATTTGCGGCAAGGTCTTGGGCGAGCTTGACCGATTTACCGATTCGGCGCTGGACGATGACATTGCATTGGTGTCCCTTGAGTTTTTACGGGGTCGTTCATAGACGACGCTGGGCGGGTTGAATCCGCACGGTTGGGGAAATGAATGCATCGAGTGGGCTTTTTTGGGGAACCATGGTCGTATGAATGAGTGGAATGACATAGCGGTTTTGACGCCACCGGGTGATGTCGACATCGCCTCGGTGCCCGTGCTGCGCCGACGGTTGGACAATTTGATCGACCGGGGCGTTCGTCGCGTTGTCATCAATTGCCAGGCCGTGGGCTTTATCGACTCGACGGGTTTGGCGTTTTTGCTTACACGTGCCAGAGAACTCATGAGGCGAGAGGGCCTGCTTTCGCTCGTTAACGCCTCCGATGAGGTCATCCGCTTTTTGGAGATTGCCCGACTTGTCGACATCCTCCATGTTGCGGGCTTCGCTCGGGAGTCGATTCCTGCCATTCCGGTGGGGGAATTGCCTCGCTGGAGCAAGAGTGTCGAGGTGCGCCAGGGTATCGAGAACCTTCCATACTATCGTCATCGTATTGCCGAGCTACTCGAACCGCTTCCCCTGAGGCGGGATGAGCGCTATGACGTCGCGTTGGCATCGGGCGAGGCGCTGGGCAACGCGTATGACCATGCGGGCGGTATCGGATGCATCCTGACGGTTCAGGCCTATGGCGATCGTGTCGTGATTGAGGTTGTCGACCGTGGGGCGGGCTATTCGATTGACGGGTCGAGTGAACCGGTTACGACTGAGGAGCGCGGGCGTGGGATCAAGCTCATGCGCATGTTAGTCGACAACGTGGAGGTTGCCCGTCGTACTGATGGTGCCGGTACGCGCGTTCGGATGGTAAAGCTGTTTAGCGGAACATTGGAATCGTGCGCCTAGTAAATCGTTTTGGCATGTATATCTGCCAAGAGCATGTGGCGAACAACTTTTTTGAAAAAAGTACTTGCGTCTTTTGGGCAACTCGCGTAAATTAATAACCCGCAAGCGGACATGGCTCAGTTGGTAGAGCACAACCTTGCCAAGGTTGGGGTCGCGGGTTCGAGCCCCGTTGTCCGCTCCAACTATCTTACGCGGTTCTAACGAACCGCGTTTTTTGTTGACGCTGCGCGGGCCCCGGGCACCCCATCTTGCCCCTCAATCGTCGGTCGCGTACATAAAGTACGCTTCCCTCCTCTTTCGCGGCAACCTGGGGCACCCGGAGCCCGCTCGCTGTCGTGGCCGGGGGAGTAAGTCTTCCGTTCTTTTCACTAATCGATCGATTTGTCCCAGGAGGCTCGAGCCCGAGAGGGGGCGAGCGTTTGGGGCGTGGCTGCGGCGTTGATTGCCGTGAATGTCAGCTTTGGGCGTATCATCGTGGGCATCTCACAAAACCTCGTTGCAAGGGAGACACACCCCATGGCTACAGAAAAGTCCTCCTCGCGCTCATGGATGTCCGATGCCGCGATCTATCAGATTTACCCGCGCTCGTTTAAGGACTCGACTGGTTCGGGTTTGGGCGATATCGCGGGCATTACCCAGCAGATGGACTATCTTGAGCGGCTGGGTATCGAGGCCATCTGGCTGAGCCCGTTTTACCCATCGCCTCTTGTCGATGGCGGCTATGACGTGGCGGACTACTGCGATGTCGACCAACGTCTCGGCTCGCTTGACGACTTCGATGACATGATCGCCGCGGCTCACGCGCGCGGCATCAAGGTCATCGTCGACATCGTGCCCAACCATTCGTCCAACCAGCACCCCTGGTTCAAAGCCGCTCTTGCCGCCGGCCCCGGATCGCCCGAGCGCGCCCGCTATATCTTCCGTGATGGTCGCGGCGAGCATGGCGAGCTGCCTCCCACCAATTGGAATGCCAACTTTGGCGGCCCCGCCTGGACGCGTGTTGCGGACGGTCAGTGGTATCTGCACATGTTTACGCCCGAGCAGCCGGACTTTGACTGGTCATGCCCCGAGGTTCGCGCGTTCTTTTGCGACGTCCTGGCGTTTTGGAGCGATCGAGGCGTCGATGGCTTTCGCATTGATGTGGCGCACGGTCTCGCCAAGGATCTCGACCGCGATGATCTCGACCAGTGGCATCTCGCCGAGGGCGATGACATGGTTGACGACGGCACCCATCCGCTGTGGGATCGCAACGAGGTTCACGAGATCTATCGCGAGTGGCGCCGCGTGTTCGACCGCTATAATCCGCCGCGCAGCGCTGTTGCCGAGGCGTGGGTGCTGCCCGAGCGCCAGTATCTCTACGCGCGCCCCAGCGAGCTTGGCCAGACATTTAACTTTGAGTTCGCCAAGGCCACTTGGACCTATGATGACATGCACGCTGCAATCGAGGAGGGCTTGAAGGCGGCCATCGAATCCGATTCCGCCTCGACCTGGGTACTCTCCAACCACGACGTGCCGCGCGTGGCGACGCGCTATGCCCTGCCGCAAATCAAGGCGACGCGCTACCACCAGATTGCGCTTGACTGGCTCTTACGCGACGGGTCGTCTTATGACGAGGACCGTGAACTCGGCGAGCGCCGCGCGCGGGCGGCCCTTTTGCTTGAGCTGGCGCTTCCGGGCTCGGCATACGTGTATCAGGGTGAGGAGCTCGGCCTTTTTGAGGTGGCCGATATCCCGTGGGCCGCACTCGAAGATCCTACTGCGACCAATACGCACGGACCGAAGCGCGAGAAGGGGCGCGACGGCTGCCGTGTGCCCCTGCCGTGGGTGGCAGCGGACGATCCCACGCAGGGCGGATCGTTTGGGTTTTCACCGGCGGACGCCGATGCGGCGCCCCATCTGCCGCAGCCTGCATGGTTTTCCGATTACGCTGCCGATAGGGAAGAAGCGGACCCGACATCGATGCTTGCGCTCTATCGTGACGCCCTCTGGCTGCGGCGCAAGCTGCGCGGGTGCGCCAACGATCTTGCGTGGCTCGATCTTGACGGGCGCACCGGCCTTGCGGATGGTGCCGAGGGCGCTGAGGGCGGCGTCATCGCCTATCGCCGCGACAACGGCTGGGCGTGTGTGACGAACTTCGGTGCAGCACCCGTGGAGCTGCCGGCGGGCAAGGTCCTGCTCACCTCATCACCGCTTGCAGACGGCAGACTTGCGCAGGACAGCTCTGCCTGGATCATGCTCGCTGAGTTGTAGGGGGCCTCTTGCGGCGAGTTTGCGTTTGCCCGCGCTTTCCATGGTGGCTGATGTCTTCGCGAGGTTCGAGAGGGCGTCGCAAAACTTTTCAAAAAAAGTTCTTGCATAGGATGCGGGTATCACGTAAGATTAATCCTCGTAAGCGGACATGGCTCAGTTGGTAGAGCACAACCTTGCCAAGGTTGGGGTCGCGGGTTCGAGCCCCGTTGTCCGCTCCATTTGGGCGTTTAGCTCAGGGGGAGAGCGCTTCCCTGACACGGAAGAGGTCAGAAGTTCAAATCTTCTAACGCCCACCAAATGTTCGCAGCCCAGAGGCTTAGCCTCTGGGCTGTTTTATTTTGCTCGCCAAATGGGTCGCCAAATACGTCACCAAATTTCGAGTTTTTTGATCTTCTGGGATGTTTCTCAGTAGCCATCCGAGAAAACTCTCATCTTCTCTGTTTGCATACACATATCTTTCAAGGATTCGTGCCGCGGTTACATGGGGCTCGGCAAGGCACGACCGCAACATGTTGGTCAAGCATAATCTTTTGGATTCTTTTGGCGTGAGCGGCTTGGTTTTGGTAGGATTTGTCAGCGGCTTGACTAAGGGGGTTTTATAACTGCCATGCAGGTAGCCGTGTTGGTAACGTTTTACCGACTTGCCAAGAACCCCTCATAATTAATGCGTCTGCAAAATGACCAATTGCTTTGACCTGCTGAAACACTATATGTTGTGTTTGAACTAAAAAAAGAATACAGGATATAGATGCCTCTTTGTCGTATGATAGATGGCGGACAGAGAACGAGGACCTTATTTGCCCCATTTGGATAGATCTTTGAGCCGCTTGATCGGCCGCGAGGATTGTCCGCATGAGGACCTATGGTTTATCGAGAACACAGATTGCGCGACGGCGCCGCAAGACAGGGGCAAGCCCTGCCGGGCATCGTTTGGCTCTGAAGCGCAATGAGACTACGACGCGAAAGAGGCAAGAGGATGAAGATCATCAAGCGCAGCGGCACCGAGGTTGTCTTTGACATCGATAAGATCGTCAATGCGATTCGCGCCGCAAACTTGGAGGTCGAGGAGAGCTCTCGTCTAACCGACCGCCAGGTGGTTTATGCGGCGCAAAACGTCGCCGAGGCATGCGAGAACGCGGGCCACACCGTTTCGGTCGAGGAGATCCAGGATTTGGTCGAGGACGAGATCATGCGTCTCGACTGCTACGAGGTCGCCCGCCACTACATCATCTATCGCTATGTTCAGAGCCTGAAGCGCCAGAAGAACACGACCGATGACAAGATCCTGTCGTTGATCGAGTGCAATAACGAAGAGGTCAAGCAGGAGAACTCTAACAAGAACCCGACCGTCAACTCCGTTCAGCGCGACTACATGGCCGGCGAGATTTCCAAGGACCTGACTCAGCGCGTGCTGCTGCCCCAGGAGATCGTGGATGCCCACAACGAGGGCCTGATCCACTTCCACGATTCCGACTACTTTGCCCAGCACATGCATAACTGCGACCTGGTGAACCTGGAGGATATGCTTCAGAACGGCACCGTTATCTCGGGCACGCTGATCGAGAAGCCGCATAGCTTCTCGACCGCTTGCAACATCGCGACGCAGATCATCGCCCAGGTTGCTTCCTCCCAGTACGGCGGCCAGTCTATTTCGCTGACCCATCTTGCCCCGTTTGTTGAGGTGAGCCGTCAAAAGATTCGCGGCGAGGTCGCTCGCGAGCTTGAGGAGCTCGGTGTTTCGGCATCTGCCGAAAAGGTCCGTGAGGTCGTTGAGGACCGTCTGCGCGATGAGATCCGTCGCGGCGTCCAGACGATTCAGTATCAGGTCGTGACCCTTATGACCACCAATGGCCAGGCGCCGTTCGTGACGGTCTTTATGTATCTCAATGAGGCCCGTACGCCCCAGGAGAAGCACGACCTTGCCATGATCGTGGAGGAGACGCTTCGTCAACGCTATGAGGGCGTTAAGAACGAAGCCGGTGTGTGGATTACCCCGGCATTCCCCAAGCTTATCTATGTACTCGAGGACGATAACGTTCACGAGAATTCCCCGTACTTCTACCTGACCCAGCTTGCTGCCAAGTGCACCGCCAAGCGCATGGTGCCCGACTACATCTCCGAGAAGAAGATGCGCGAGCTCAAGCTGTCGAAGGGCGAGACCGCCGGCAACGGCGATTGCTACACCTGCATGGGTTGTCGCAGTTTCCTGACGCCCGACCGCTCGGGCAACGGCTTTAACAATGTCGCCAACGCGCTGAACTATGACCCGACCAAACCTAAGTACTATGGCCGCTTTAACCAGGGCGTTGTGACCATCAACCTGCCCGATGTCGCGCTGAGCTCGCATCAGGACATGGACAAGTTCTGGAAGATCTTCGACGAGCGCCTTGAGCTGTGCCACCGTGCTCTGCTGTGCCGTCATGAGCGCCTGATGGGCACGCTTTCTGACGCTGCACCGATTTTGTGGCAGTACGGCGCCCTCGCTCGTCTGAAGAAGGGCGAGACGATCGACAAGCTGCTCGTGGGCGGATACTCTACCATCAGCCTGGGCTATGCTGGCCTGTATGAGTGCGTCAAGTACATGACGGGCCACAGCCACACCGAGAAGGAAGGCACGCCGTTTGCCATGGCCGTCATGCAGCGCATGAACGACAAGTGCGCCGAGTGGAAGGCTGCGAGCGACATCGATTTCTCGCTGTACGGTACGCCGTTGGAGTCGACGACCTACAAGTTCGCCAAGTGCCTGCAGCGTCGTTTTGGCATTATCCCGGGCGTGACGGACAAGGGCTACATTACCAACAGCTATCACGTCCACGTGTCCGAGGAGATCGATGCCTTCGATAAGCTTAAGTTTGAGGGCATGTTCCAGCAGCTTTCGCCGGGCGGTGCTATCTCTTACGTTGAGGTTCCCAACATGCAGGACAACCTCAAGGCTGTCATTCGCGTGATGCAGTACATCTACGACAACATCATGTACGCCGAGCTCAACACCAAGAGCGACTACTGCCAGGTGTGCGGCTACGATGGCGAGATCAAGATTGTTGAGGATGACGGCAAGCTGGTGTGGGAGTGCCCCAACTGCGGCAACCGCGACCAGGAGAAGATGAATGTCGCCCGTCGCACGTGCGGCTACATCGGTACCCAGTTCTGGAACCAGGGTCGAACCGAGGAGATCCGCGACCGCGTGCTGCATCTCTAATAGTCATCCCAGGCCGCCCCGTAGCGAGGCCCCGGACCTTTACTCGCTATTTCGGACAGTCCTGGCTCACGATGGAGGCGCCACTGGC
>CAUDZT010000078.1 GCA_958453935.1 uncultured Collinsella sp.
TCATTGGTCGAGGACGTTTTCAAAACCAAGCCCGGTCCCGGCCGGAGGGACCACAGGCGCTACAGGTTCTTGACACCCATCGCGCGCATGGCGTTCAGGATGGCGATGATCGCCACGCCCACGTCGCCAAAGACGGCAAGCCACATATTGGCGATGCCCAGCGCTGCCAGCACCAAAATCAGCAGCTTAACGCCCAGCGCAAAGATGATGTTCTGCCAAACAATCGACATAGTCTTGTGCGCCACGCGGATCGCGCGGGAAATGTTGGACGGTTTGTCATCCATGAGCACCACGTCGGCGGCCTCAATCGCGGCGTCGGACCCCATGGCGCCCATGGCAATGCCCACATCTGCGCGCGTAAGCACGGGCGCATCATTGATGCCGTCGCCCACAAAAGCGAGCTTGCCCTTGCCGCTTTCGGCCGCGAGCAGCGCTTCAACACGCTCGACCTTGTCGCCCGGCAGCAGCTGCGCGTGGAACTCGTCGAGCCCCAACTGTTCGGCAACGGACGCAGCTACTTCCTCGCGGTCGCCCGTGAGCATAACGGTGCGCTTGACGCCGGCGGCGTGCAGGTCGCGGATCGTCTGCTCGGCATCGGCCTTGACGGTGTCTGCAATCACGATGTGGCCGACATACACGCCGTTCACGAGCACGTGGAGGATTGTGCCGACAACCTCACAGTCCGGCGCTTCAACGCCGGCTGCGGCGAGCATCTTGGCGTTGCCGACGACGACGTGCTTGCCATCGATGGTCGCTGTCACGCCATGGCCCGCGTCGTTGGCGGAGTCGCTCACGCGCTTGGGGTCGACCTCGCCCAGGTAGGCGGCGCGTACCGACTGCGCGATGGGGTGGTCGGAGAATGACTCGGCGAGGGCTGCGACTTCAAGCAACGATTGCTCGGTATAGCCAGCCTCGGGGTGCACCGCGACCACCGAGAATGTGCCGTTGGTGAGCGTGCCGGTTTTGTCGAAGACGACGGTGTCCACGTCGGCGAGCGCCTCGAGATAGTTAGAACCCTTGATGAGAACGCCCAGCTTGGACGCGCCGCCAATGCCGCCAAAGAAGCTCAGCGGCACGCTGATCACGAGCGCGCACGGGCAACTGACAACCAGGAAGGTCAGGCCGCGCAGGATCCAATCGGACCAAGCGCCAGTCACCAGGCCGCCGCCAAGCGCGAGCACCGCGGCAGCGCCGGTGACGGCGGGGGTGTAGACGCGGGCAAAGCGCGTGATGAAGTTTTCGGTGCGCGCCTTCTTTTCGCTGGCATTCTCTACGAGCTCCAGGACGCGCGCGACGGTGGACTCGCCAAAGGGCTTGGTAGTGCGCACGCGGATGAGGCCCGTCATGTTGATGCAGCCGCTGATGATATCGTCGCCGGACTTGGCGGGGCGGGGGACCGACTCGCCCGTGAGCGCGGCGGTGTCGAGCTGGGTTTCGCCCTCGACGATGATGCCGTCGATAGGCACGCGCTCGCCGGGCTTGACGACGATCACGGTGCCGACGGCGATGTCATCGGGGAAGACCTGCTCGAGCGTGCCGTCGGTCTGCTCGACGTTGGCGTAGTCGGGCGCGATGTCCATCATGGCACTGATCGACTTGCGGCTCTTGCCCACGGCGTATGCCTGGAACAGCTCGCCGACCTGGTAGAACAGCATGACAGCGGCGCCTTCGGCCATGTGCGGGTCGGTGTCGGGGAAGAGCACCATGGCAAACGCGCCGATAGTCGCGACGGCCATAAGGAAACTCTCGTCGAAGGCCTTGCCGCGGCGGATGTTATTGAATGCCTTTTGCAGTACGTCGTAGCCGGCAATCAAAAACGGCACGAGGAACAGCACAAAGCTGGCGTAGATGTCGCCCGGGGTGCCGAATGCGGCGGTGAGGGTGCCGAGCTCATCGAGGGCGTACACCACGGCAAAAATGCCCAGCGCTACCAGGATGCGGTTGCGCTTATGCTCGAGTGACTCTTTTTTCTTGCGCTTCTTCTTTTTCTTTTTGGGGTCGGCGGTGGCCATGACTCGTATCCTCCCATTTGAATGTATGAACACTCGCTCATATAATTTCGCGAGCAAAGGCCGCGGCAAGCGCGGCCTTGCAGGTTGGCGTAAACCTGGGCTAGAGAATGATCTCGCAGTCCGGCTCGGCGTCGGCCGTAAACTCTACAACGCGGTTGAGCACCTCGTCGAACTCGGCGTCGTCGGCCTCGAGCGTCAGCTTCTGGGTCATAAAGTTGACGGACACGGATTTGACGCCCTCGAGCTTGGCAAGTTCGTCCTGAAGCTCGCGCGCGCAGTTGGCGCAGTCGATCTCGTCGAGTTTAAACTGCTTTTTCATGGTGGGTTCCTTTCCCTGTTTTGCGGCTTGGGTGCAGGCCGCGCTGGTACCGCGGTTGGTTGCTATTCGCAGATATGGCTCATGCCCTGGTTGAGCATGGTGTAGACGTGATCGTCGGCAAGCGAGTAGAGGATGTTGCGGCCGTCGCGGCGGAACTTGACCAGGTGCGACTGCTTAAGCGTGCGCAGCTGGTGCGATACTGCCGACTGCGAGGTTTCGGTCGCTTCGGCGATGTCCGCCACACACAGCTCGCGACCCATGAGGGCATAGAGAATCTTGATGCGCGTGGTGTCGCTGAAGACCTTGAACAGGTCGGCGAGGTCGTAGAGAAGCTCCTCGTCGGGAAGGTCCTCGGGCGAGCAGGTGGTGGGGATCGCGGGTTCGGTGGCCTCGATGTCGGGTTTCGTTCCATCAACGCGGATGCTCATTGCAATATCCTTTCATATGAACATGCGCTCATATAACTTACTTCCGATTATATGAGCGCATGTTCATATGTCAATATCGTTTAGGCAATCCGTCGTACAAAATGATGAGGAAAAGCGGACGAGATCCCGGACTAAGCGGTTTTGATAGGTGATGCCGGGGTGGGTGCCCCTGCGCCGTGCAAAAATTGGAGTATTCTGCAACGATAGGGGGTCTGTTAACTTATCGCAGACCAAATAATGCAGCTAAAGAGTTATCTTAGGGTGGTAAACCGATGAGTTCTTCTTCAAATGTTGCCTAACGTTCTCACGCAAGAGTGATTTCGCTTCACTTTTGGATCCACTCGAGGGTGATGGACACCCGGCTCTGCTGAATACTCGCAATTTTGCACGTCGCTAGGGTACCCACCTTGTTAGTCGGCCTAGTTTCCGGCCCCGAAGACCCTGCCCTCGGGCGTGAAGCTGCTTGTTTGCTTGAGTGATGGGCTGTCGGGTTCGGCAGTCTGCATGTCATCGATTGCCGGAGCCTCGTTAATCGTCGGATCGTCCAATGTGATGCCTTCGAGTATTGCTTTTTCGAGGTCGATTCGTTGACGCTCTTCGGAATCCTGGCGAAGCTCCTCCTGGATTCGTTTCTTCTCCTCAATAAACCTTCTGAGCACAAACAGTCTCAGGTCCTCTTGCATGATTTGAAAGTCTTTTGGCATGCGCGAGGGGCGTATGCCCTCTTTCCGCTGGATTGCCTCCATGACCCTAACGAAAGAGCTGGCATGCATAAAGGAATAACGGCTGACGGTGATGATTCCGTATCCCATGGACGCAAGCGCATTCTTGCGCTCCTCGTCGATGGCGCGGTTTTCTTCAGCGTCGTGATAAAAACCGTTGTATTCAATATCTGTTCGAGATTTCTTCAGATATGCATCCATAAAGAACTTTTTGCGTCTCGTGAGATTTTTTGCGGCGGCGGTGACCTTCACCTCGTAGTCGGTCTCAATTCCTTTAATGCCAAGCCCTCCTTCGCTTTTGGGCAACGTAAGCATCATGGCAAAGGCCGTTTCCATGGGAGACCGGCATCCATCGCGTACACATTGAATCGCCTTTCGGGCAAGGGCCAAACCGTCGCATCTGGTAATGGAATTAAAGAACTGCTTTAGCCTCTCGGTCGAGGTAAGCGCGAAACGCTCGGTATAGGAGGTGGAAGAGCCGGTTCCTAGGGAATAAGCGCCGCACAGTTCAAAGTAGTACTCCACTAGTTCGCGAAAAGGGAGATAGGTGGCGGCCTGAAGTGCACAAAGCTCAACGCCAACAATGTAGATGTCATCTTCTAGCTCTATAAAACGCGAGCATGAGAATCGCTTTGACGAAACGTGGCATCGACAGTCCATCGCGTAGCGCGCGTTCCTGCGATCAAACACCATTATCTCGAGGGGATCGTTTGCGTCGCGGGCAACATCATGTTTGGCGAGCCATTCTGCGGCTGCGTCGAGGAGTGCTCCGCTGGGGCATGATTCGTAAATTGCGGCAGAGCTGCAGGACTCGATGTCTTTCGCAGACACCGAATGCGCGGCTTGGTAGACCGCTTTTGCAGTGGTATGTGACAATACGATACTCATGGTATATATCGTGTCAGCTAATGCCGTGTTGATGGCGCTGAGTGGGAAAGCCGTTTTAGCGGTCTAACCAAATGCTGTCCAAAAGCTTGACGCGATTATGGGTTGATACGCCCTAAATAAAAGTTTTCGCAGCTCGGCTATAGCATAGAAATACTCAATTGCTGCACATTTGGTATCGATGTATCGCCATCCGAACACAAATCACGTGTCGGGAAAGTGCCGAAATAGTTAAAAAATAGGGTTCAGAATTTGTGAAGAGCGGGCCTGCCTATGGAACTTAGGGCGGCCTCGCAGCGGGGTTTCCCGCTGCGAGGCCGCTCGTGCGCAAGCGGTGTTTGTCGCAGGCGTTGTTATTTCGCAAACAGGTTCTTGAGGTTGAACTCGGCCTGGACGGTGCGGAGCATGAGGTCGGTATCGTCGAGGCCCAGGTGCTGCTCGTTGGCGTCGGCGGCGAGGGTGCCACGGCGTCGCGCCCAGTTTTCGAGCGCAGCGGGCGCGGACTCGCGGGGGAGCGAGCGCACGTCGGCGTCTAGGCTGCGGCAGATCTGGCGCGAGTCGATGACGATGATCTTGCCTGCGCGGCGTGCCTCGGCGTAACCGTCCAGGTGAATCTTGAACCAGCTGTCCTCAAAGGCGGCATTGTGTGCCATATAGGGATACTTCTTCATGAGCTTGAGCAGCTGCTTCTGCAGCTCCTTGTTCTCGCGGAACGGCTTTTTGCCGTCGATGTCGTCCCAGGTGATGTGATGGATGTTCGAAAGCGGCACATCCTCGCCGCGGTAGATGTCGGGCAGGCCGCAGTAGTGTGCTTCGGCGTCATGCGGCACGGCGTCGCTGGTGAGATCCATGATCTCCCAGCCCACGTTGATGATGTAGCCGCGCTCGGGCGCGCGACCGGTGGTCTCGATGTCGATGCCCAGCACCGTGCCTTGGATGGGCTTGCGGGCATAGGCCACGCCGAGTGCGTCGCGGTCGCCGCGGATCTCGCGCATGACCGATGCGGCGGTACGCTTTTGCATCTTGCCGATGGCCGCGCAGGTGTCGGCATCGGACAGACCACGCGAAAGCGTCGCGGGCGTCACGTTGCGCAGGCGCGCCTCGCCAATCTGGTCACACAGGTCGCGGTTGCGGTCGGCCAGGTCGCGCACGGTGGCAAAATCGAAGCCGGGGTCGCCCTCGGCAGTAAAGTACTCGGTCTCGAGCACCTTGAGGGCCTCCTCGCCCTTCTGGCGCTCGGACTCCATGGCGCCGTGGTCGCCGTAGATAAACATGGGGATAAACGGCTGACGCTCGTATTCGAGTGCTTGCGATACGTTCATATACTGCTCCTTGGACGGGCCGCGTCGCGCGGCTCGGGGTTACTGAGTTGTGGCGAGATGATAGTTTACCATGGGCAACTATTGGCACCGCGCCCGGGACAACTACAATACCCTAGTTGACCGCTAGGACTTTTACAATGTTGCCGAAAGACACGAAAGGTTCCATCCGTCATGGATTTACTGATTGATATTCTGCTCGACGCCGGCAAGGACACGCTGTCCCTGGTGCCGTTTTTGTTGGTGACGTATCTTGTCCTCGAGACGCTGGAGCATGTGGCGGGCGACCGCGTCAACGGCGTCATCAAACGCGCGGGCGCCGCCGGCCCCGTGGTTGGCTCGTTGCTGGGCATGGTGCCGCAGTGCGGCTTTTCGGCGATGGCGGCAACGCTGTACGCCGGTCGCGTCGTGACGCTGGGAACTCTGGTGGCGGTGTTTCTCTCGACCTCCGACGAGATGCTGCCGCTGCTACTTGCCGAGCAGGTTCCCGTGCAGACTATGGCGATGCTTCTGGCTTCGAAAGCAATGATTGCGCTGGTCACGGGCTTTATCGTGGATGCCGCCATTCGTGGCCTGCGTCGCAACGCCCGTGCGCATGCGGCGATTCGCCGTACCGTGTTGGGGACCGCTTCCAATTCGGCTCATGTGAACTGTGCGCATGACGACCATACCGGGGGTGACATCATCGACGAGGTTGCCGAGGCGGGCGTGAGCGCCGACCACATCTATGAGCTGTGTGAGCGCGACCATTGCGGTTGTGATGAAGACGAGGATGAGGACGAGCACGGCCACGACCACGGAAGCGAGCGCGAGCATGAACACCATCATGACCACGGTCACTCCCACTCCCACGAGGGCGCGCCCCTCCTGGCAATCATCCGCAGCGCCATCTCGCATACCGTGCAGGTATCAGTATTCATTTTCCTGGTGACGCTGATTCTGGTCGCCGTGCTCGAGACGTTCGGCGAATCGGCGATCGAGCAGTTCCTGCGCGGCAATGAGACGCTTGCGGTCCTGGGTTCGGCGCTTGTCGGGCTGATTCCCAATTGCTCTGCCAGCGTGGTCATCACGCAGCTGTACCTGGAGGGCGCGCTACAGCTGGCGCCGATGCTCGCCGGCACGCTCATTTCCGCCGGCGTGGGCTACCTGGTGCTGTTCCGCACCAACCGCAGCGCTCGAGAAAACGCCGTGTTCCTGGTCATGATGTACGTCATCGGCGCCGGCTGGGGACTCGTTCTCTCCGCCTTTGGTCTCTAAGCTCAAAAATCTACCTTGGTTAGTGCAGCAACTCGGTGAGGTTGCGTTTAAAGCGGGCGCGGTCTTCGCTGGTAAATGCTGCCGGACCGCGAGTGCGTCCGCCGGCGCGGCGTACCTTCTTTTCCTCGTGGCGAATAAACAGCTGCATGTCGATAGTCGCCTTGTCGTACACGCGCCCGCGCACACCGATGGCGGCGGCATCGCGCCCGAGCACCATGCTCGCCAAGCCAATGTCCTGCGTCACGACCACGTCGCCCGCCTGCAGGCGTTCGACAATGGCAAAGTCGGCGCTGTCGGCGCCCACGCTCACGTCGAGCGTCGTGACCCAAAAGCCGCGTCGCGCGTGCTCGGCATCGCGCGGGTCGTCGCGGCGAATGTGTCGTTCCAGGTTTTGCGTGCTGTTGCCGGCGATAACAACGGCGACGCCCGCCCGCCGCGCGCAGTCAATCGACTCGCGCGTGACCGGGCAGGCGTCGGCATCAATAAAGAGCGTTCGCGGCATCTAGTGCACCAGTTTGCCAAATTGAATCGCGCGAACAATGAGCGTTACGCCAAACACCAGCAGCGCGGCGCCACTAAAGATGACAAGCATCTTGGCCGACCACAGCGGATAGATAAACACGAACATGCCGGCGATGATGGAGAGTGCACCGCTCAGGATGGCAAGGGCGCGGTTGGACGAAAGCTCGGACTCCAGAATGGACATGACACCTTCGACAATCCAGCCAAAGCCGGCCACGATAACCACCATCGTGGTGAGTGTCGCGGTCGAGAAGGCCTGGTTGCGCAGGATTATGACGCCGCCCAGGATAATGAGTAGGTTGGAGATGATGCTCGTCACGCGCCAGCCAGTGGGCAGCAGCGGCTCAAAAATGGCAGTGAACAGCCTGATGGCAGCGGTGATTACAAAGTAAAAACCCAGGACGGTCGTCAAAAAGACGAGGGACTTGGCGGGTGCAAAAAGCAGCGCGATGCCAGCAATGAGCGCCACGACGCCCGTGATGGCGTAGATCCAGCGCACGGCCTTGACGGCTTTGCCCGCCATACTTTTCTCGTCAAATCCAAACTGGCTCGATTTTTGGTCATCGTTCCTAAAGATACCCATAACGTCTCCTTTCCGTGCGGCGTAAGCCTTGATCGTTACAGCCAGTATCGCTTAAAGGCGCTGGCGTATGGGTCGGGGAGGGCGAAACGTAACCCAAAGGTCCCGAATTGTTTCCGTTGTTCCCCACGTCGCGGTTTTCTATTCAACAGGTGTAGAACATTGCAGCCCTGTTCGTTATTGCCTACGTTTTAGGTTAGATTTTCCTAAGGACAATTGGCTTGTATTGGGGGTCCCTATGAACGAAGCAGTTCCCGAGGCACCGTCGAGTGTCGAATCGATGGCAAAGCAAGGTTGCGAAAAGCTCGGTCTGGAAGCGTTTGATGCGCTGGTCCGTCGTGCCCGTACGTGCCGTCGCTTTGACGAGTCTATGCGCGTGCCGCGCGAGTTTTTGCTCGAGCTGGCGGAACTGGCGCACCTGGCTCCCTGCGGCGCCAATGCTCAGCGTCTGCGCTTTCACGTGGTGAGCGGTGCAGAGGACTGCGCGCGTGTATTTGACGAGCTTGCATGGGCCGGTGCGCTCAAGGATTGGCCGGGTCCCGATGAGGGCGAGCGCCCGACCGGCTACATCGCGATTCTTGCTGAGCGCGCCGTTCCGGGCAAGCCCGCCGCTCCCATTACCGATGTCGACACGGGCATTACCGCGCAGACGATGATGCTCGCCGCCCGCAGCGCCACGCCCGAGGTGGCAGCCTGCATGTTCAAGGCCTTTACGCCCCACGCGATCGATGCCATGGGGCTCGATAACGACAAGTATGAGCTCAAGCTGATCATGGCGTTTGGCATTCCGGCCGAGACACAGGTGATCGATGCGATCGATTCCAACCCCGACGGCTCCATCAATTATTGGCGCGACGAGGCGCGGGTGCACCACGTACCCAAGCGTCCGCTTGCCGACGTGCTGCTGTAGTTGTGCGTCGTTGCGGTGCAATCCGGCGGCAAAATCACCACAAAGGCTCCTGTCCCCTTTGTGGTGGTACGAGGGGAGGGTGTGTGGCAGATCTGTATTTGGTGCGGCATGGGCAGACTGAGCTCAATGTGCAGAG
>CAUDZT010000079.1 GCA_958453935.1 uncultured Collinsella sp.
CAGCGCGTACGACGCTATTACGACGGCTTTGGCGGCCCGGTTTGCGACATGATTTATGACGAGGACCATCTGGCAGGGGAGGGCGCCGCGCGCGGCAATACCCTTGTGGCCGTGAACGATGCCGCCCTGGTGACCGACGTGTCCGAACTTGAGTATCGCGAGCTGCTGGTGCCGATCGTGCGCGATGGCAGTGCGGTGGCTCCGCGTGAGAGCATCCAGGACGCGCGCGAGCGCTGTGCTTGGGCGCTCGACCATCTGGACGCAGCTTTCAAGCGCTTCCTGTACCCGCAGACCTATGTGGTGGGTATGGAGCAGGGCCTGGCTCAGGTGCGCGACGAGCTCGTGCGCAAGAACATGGCCGCGGCCTCTGCCTTTCCCTGGGCTCACTAATTCCTTGGGCGGTAGGGGCGAGTCACGCTTCCCTGGCCGCCGGCTCGGCCGTTCGCTGAACAGTTGATTGGTTTGACGTATGACGACTTCTTATAAAACGATGGTGGTAAAGATCGGTTCGTCCACGGTGGTGGGCGCCGACGGCAAGGTCAACCGCGCCTTTATCGGCGGGCTTGCCGACCAGGCCGCAGCGCTGCGCGAGCTTGGCTGGCGCCTGATCGTGGTGAGCTCGGGCGCCATTGCCTGCGGCTATCCCGTGCTGGGCTTCGACCGTAAGCCGGTCGGCGACCTGCCGAGCCTGCAGGCCTGCGCCTCGGCCGGTCAGTGCATCATCTCGTCGGCCTACGACGAGGAGTTCCATGCGCGCGACCTGCTCACCTCGCTCGTGCTGCTCACGCGTCACGACACGGCGCGCCGCACGTCCTACCTGCACGCGCGCGACGCCCTGCTTCGCCTGGTGGAGCTCGGCGTGGTGCCGGTCGTCAACGAGAACGATACCGTCACCGTCGATGAGATCAAGTTTGGCGACAACGACACGCTGGCGGCGCTTGTGAGCTGCCTGGTTTCTGCCGATCTGTGCGTGACGCTCTCGGACATCGATGGTCTCTATACTGCCAATCCGCATGAAGACCCCACGGCCGAGTTTGTTCCTGTCGTGCATAAGATCGATGCCAAGATTATCGCCTCGGCGGGCGATTCTTCCACATCGGTGGGTACGGGCGGCATGATCACCAAGATTCGCGCGAGCCGCATTCTCATGACGGCGGGCATTCAAAGCGTGATTTGCTCGGGCGAGGAGCCCGATGCGCTCGTGCGTCTGGCCCGCGGCGAGAGCGTGGGTACGCTGTTCGATCCGCCGGCGGAGCGCCTGGACATTGCGCCGCGCAAGTTGTGGATTGCACTGGGCGACAAGGCGCACGGCTCGGTGACGGTCGATGACGGCGCCGCGAAGGCGCTGGTCAGCTGCGGATCGTCGCTGCTCGCGGTGGGTATTCGCGAGGTCGATGGCCAGTTTGCCGAGGGCGATGTGCTCGACGTGTGCGACCCGAGCGGCATGGTTGTCGCCCGCGGTATCGCCGAGGCCGATTCGGACGTGCTGGAGCTTGCCGCCGGCCGCCGCCAGGACCAGATCGCCAGCAACCGCCTGCTCGCTAACCTGGCCGAGAAGCCCGCAATCCATCGAGACAACTTGATTGTATTTGCTTAGGCCTCGACGCCGGGCGCCTTCGATCTGCAATGCACGTGGGGCGAAATTACCAGGGTAACTTTGCCCCGCCGCGCTTATGTCCGAGCTGGTCGCCACGAAAACGGCCCATCTACTACGTTTAATAGGCTATCGGTGACCATGCCAAGAATTGCAAAAAGAAAACCGCAGGTAGAACGCCTGCGGTTTTCTTTATTTATGGCATCTGGTTGGGCCATGCGGGTGAAACGTAGTAGATGGGCCGCTTTCGTGGCGAAGGACATCATCCGGCACTTGGGGACGTTTCTATTGTGCCGGCAGGTGGGGACACTCCTTTGCTAGAAGATTCGGCGCAGGTCTCCGCGGTTGAGGGCCTCGTCGAAGAGGTGCTTGAATACCATACTGCCGTGCAGGCCGTCGTGCTCGAACTCGTTGGTCACCCAGGCGCGCGAGTTGCCCACGCGGCTGAGCGTGTCGAGCTGCATGCCCGAGTCCACGTACATGTCATCGAAGTACACCGCGGCCTGCAGGGGCACCTCGTTGCACGCCAGGCGCTGCGGGTCGTAGATCTTGTCCCAGCTTGTGTCTTCCATAAGCAGATCCATGGCGGGCTTGAAGGGCTTGAGCTCGGGCATCTGCTCGAACATCCACGGGAACATGGCCTCGCCGGTAAACATGAGCGGGCGCGCGAGGGTGTCAAACTCGGCGCGGTGTGCCTTCTCTTCAGCCGCGGCCCAGCCAATGGGCATGGTGTCACCGTCGGCGTATATGAACTCCTGCAGCGTCCAGTACAGCGGATTCGTGCGCGTGTTGGTGCGCTCGAAGGCGCGCATCAAAAAGCTGTCGGATACCGAGGCGCCGCAGGTCAGCGCGCCGTCGCCGTCAACAAAAGCGTGATCGATAATCCAATGCATGCGCTCAAAGCTCGGCTTCATGCCAAAGTCGCTGCCCATGAGCTGTAGGCGCTCGACCGTCATCGGCGAGCCGTCGGGCAGCACGGGCTTCTGAGCCTCGAGCGCATCGGCCAGGGCTGCCACGCGCTCGACGTCGGCAGGGTAGCGGTCGTAATACTGCTGCGTCTTGGCGACCATGCGCGGGAAGGTGTGCGCGTAGACTTCGCTTGCGCTCGCCGGCACGTGGGGGATGCCGCCGCAGGTAAAGCTTGCCGCCACGCCCTCGGGGAAGAGCGACAGATAGCTCAGCGTCAAAAAGCCGCCGTAGCTCTGCCCGAGTGTGACCCAGGGCCTGCCGCCAAAGCCTACCAGGCGCAGGTACTCAAAATCGCGCACGATAGAGCTGGCGAGGTGACGCTTGAGGAAGTCCGCCTGCGAGCGTGCTGTATCGGCGCCGGCGGCCTCGGCGCGATCGCCCAAGGTGGCAATCGTGCGTCCGTCCACGCAGCTACTGCGTCCGGTGCCGCGCTGGTCGGGCAGGACCACGCGGAAGTGCTTGACGGCCTCTTCGATCCAGCCATCGCTTGTGGGCGACAGCGGACGCGGGCTCTCGCCGCCGGGGCCGCCCTGCAAAAACAGGAGCAGCGGCAGATCGTCGTTGATGCGGTCGGGCGCGCAAACCACGCGGTAGAAGAGCTTGATGCTCTCGGGCGCGCCGGCGATGGGCGCCGGCATAGCGCCGCGGCGCATGGTGCTGCCGACGGCCAGGAGCATCGGCTCCAGGCCGCGCCAGTCGAGGGGGACGTCGATGCTGTGGTCCTCGACGTAAAGGCCGGGGACGTGGTACGAAGTGATGAGGGCCATGTGAGTCTTCCGTTCGTTGCGGTGTTTCGGGTTGACCAATTCTACCGCCGTGGGCGAGGCCATGCGCAAATCGGCTACCATGGTTGCAAACTTCTAGGAGAAAGGGCCGCCCATGTCGGTCGATATAGCCACGTATGTCCACGATCTTGCCGTTGCCGCCAAGGCAGCGTCGGCCTCGCTTGCCACGGCGAGCGATGAACAGCGCCAGGAGGCCGTGCGCGCCATGGCCGCAGCGCTGCGCAACGGTATCGACTCCATCGTTGCCGCCAACGAGCTCGATATGTCCGCCGCGCGCGATGCGGGTACCTCGGCCGGACTGCTCGATCGTCTGCTGCTGACGCCCGAGCGCATCGAGGGCATGGCCGCCGGCCTGGAAAAGCTCGCCGAGCTGCCCGATCCTGTGGGCCGCGTGCTCGACCACCGCGTGCTCGCAAGCGGCGTGGACCTCACCCGCGTGAGCGTGCCGTTGGGCCTGGTCGCCATGGTCTACGAGGCACGCCCCAACGTGACGGCCGACGCCGCGGGCATCTGCATCCGCACCGGCAACGCCTGTATTCTGCGCGGCGGCTCGCTGGCCTATCACTCGTGTGCCATGATTGCCGAGCTACTGGCCGATGCCCTCGAGGCCAAGGGCTTCCCGCGTGAGGCCGTCTCGATGATTGAGTCTACCGACCGCGAGGCAACCGGCGAGCTCATGAAGCTTCGCGGCATCGTCGATGTGCTCATTCCGCGTGGCGGTGCAGGCCTGATCCAGCGCTGCGTGCGCGAGTCGCTTGTGCCGGTGATCGAGACGGGCACAGGCAACTGCCACATCTACGTGCATGAATCCGCCGATTTTGACAAGGCGCTCAACATTATCGTCAACGCTAAGACGCAGCGCGTGGGCGTGTGCAATGCCGCCGAGTCGCTGCTGGTCGACCGTGCCGTGGCGGATTCGTTTTTGCCGGCGGTCGTTGCCGTGCTGCACGACCACGGCGTGCTGATTCACGGCGACGAGGCCACGTGCGCCGCATGCGCTGCCGCCGGGCTTGCCGAGGGCGACGACTATGTTGCCGCGACTGAGGAGGACTGGGGCCGCGAGTATCTGGCGCTCGAGATGAGCGTGAAGGTCGTGGCGAACGAGGACGAAGCCATCGCGCACATCAACCGCTACGGCACCATGCACTCCGAGGCCATCGTTGCCGAGGACGAGGATGCCTGCGAGCGCTTCCTGGACGCGGTCGATGCCTCGGCCGTGTATGCCAACGCCAGCACGCGCTTCACCGACGGCGGCGAGTTTGGCCTGGGCGCCGAGATCGGCATCTCGACCCAAAAGCTCCACGCCCGCGGCCCCTTTGCCGCCGAGGCCCTCACTACCTACAAATACAAGCTCCGCGGCACCGGCCAGGTCCGTCCCTAAACCTACCAAAAAGGGACAGGTTTTTTTTGGCAGGTTTTATCTGCGGTTTTGCCGGGCGACACGTTCGCCCGGCTTTTTTCTCCGCATAACTTTTTTGCCTTTCGGCTTGAGCCGCGGCGATATACGATAGTGACACCGTGTCCTAACATCGACTCACCTGGAGGTATTGCCATGTCCCAGACGCTCACCGCCGGAATCACCCGCGACCGCGCATTCGAACTGCTCAACGAGCACAACAAGGACCCGTTTCACATTACCCATGGCGAGACGGTTGAGGGCACCATGCGCTACTTTGCGCGCGAGTTCGACCCCGAGAACGAGGAGTTCTGGGGCATCGTCGGTCTGCTCCACGACCTGGATTGGGAGGAGCATGAGGACGACCCCATGAACCACACCATCTACGCTGCCGAGATTCTTAAGGGCGAAGGTGCGTCTCCCGAGCTCATTCGCGCCATCCAGACGCACACGTCGGACTTCAACACCTCGCTGCCCAAACCCGAGCTGCAGATGGAAAAGATCCTGTTTGCCTGCGATGAGCTCACCGGGCTGATCGGAGCCGCCGTCATCATGCGCCCGAGCAAGAGCGTCATGGACTTTACGACCAAGTCACTCAAGAAGAAGTTCAAGGACAAGCGCTTTGCCGCCGGCTGCTCGCGCGACGTGATTTCGCAGGGCGCCGAGATGCTCGGCTGGGAGCTCCCCGAGCTCTTTGACCGCACCATCGCGGCCATGCAGTCCTTCGCGCCCGACCGCGACACCTTCCAGGCCTAACCTGCCAAAAAGGGACAGGTTTATTTTGGTAGATTTTATCTGGGAAAACGCTTCCGTTGGATGTTATTCAGCGGAAGCGTTTTCTGTTTGACATGGTGAAGCTGGCGAATGGCGGCGCCTCGCGGCAGACAGCTGCGCTTCGCCGTATCCGTAACTCGGCAAACGCGACGCTACGACGCGTTCTTGATAATCCATGTTCCCAGTCCGGTCAGCAGCTGAACCTGCTTAATCGTTAGCCCTTGTTTTCGAAGCGCGAGAATCGCCTCATTGCGAAGTGGCTTGGAGGCGGATTTGAGTTCCGTCGGAGCACATCCTGCGACACTCTGCACGATTGCCGTGCCAAATTCGCATAGATCTTCCTCGCGAACCTTGGCTGTTGCGCTGGGGCGATAGGGAAGCGACGGCGTACTTTCCATGAGCCGAAGGTATGAGCGAGGTGTTGGGAATATAACACCGACAACGCTGCCGGTAACATGCGGCCGTGACCTGGCACTCATGAGATACTCGCGATGGCTGCTCCAGGGATATTCGTCGTATGCTGCCAGTCCCGCTTTTTGTGGATTCAAATGAATGTATCGAATTGCCTCGAGTAAATATACTTCTGACTTAATGGGCGAATCCCAAAACCGCTCCTGAAACACGTGGCCGATATGCCCCGTCCGCGCATTGTACCTGCCCGCATACGATACGGCTATCGCATGCATCGCGTCGCTCTTGCGGTCGTCCGGATCGTCGATGAGCAGATGAATGTGGTTTCCCATAAGGCACCAAGCGATAAGCTCGATATTGTGTTTGGGGAGGATCGCATCGAGGATCTGAAGCATGGCGATTCGGTCCTCGGCATCGTCAAACAGCAATTGCCCTCCGTTTCCACGCAACGTGATGTGGAAATAACCGGTTGGTGACTTTGAACGAGGTTTTCTCGGCATGGCCCCTCCTTTAGCTTGGATGGGCTGAAGATACCTCATTCGGGGGCTTCGGTTGTCGAGATTCAGTTCACCGACTATAGCTGCTACCTGCCGAAATATAATTGCGTTTTCAAATTGATGCTTTTTAATGGTAATTGAGTAAGACGGGCGCGCTTGTTGTGGATGCGGGCGTTGGTTACGTCGATCTGGACGGCCCTCGCGTGATGTCATCGCAAATGGGCTTCACGCATTTTTGCGGCGATAGAAAAATGGTCGGGCGCTCTTAAACAAAACGGAGCACCCGACCATTTACTGATTGTTTGTTGATGTTTGGCCAGATAGAACCTGCCAAAATAAACCTGTCCCTTTTTGGCAGGTTAGTTGAGGGCGGCTTGGGCTAGGCGGGCTTCGGCGGCCTCCTCGGTGACGCCCAATGCCACGGCGAACTCCTCGATGGAGCGGCGCTTGGCTTCCTTGAGTACACGCATATAGTAAGAGCTGGGCTTTTTATCGGCTTCCTCGGCCTGGCGAATGCGGTGCATCATGGTCTTTGCCACGCGGACCGTCTCGGGCGCGCCCAGCTTGAGCTGCTGCTTAAAGTGTGTCTCTTCAAGCGAGCTGTTGCGCTCGGTAAAGGTGTCGCACTCCAGCTCGTCATAGTGGCTCAGCAGATGCTCGGCATCTTGCTGAGAGATGGCGGCATGCAGACGGTCGGCCTGCGCCACGGGGTACATAAGGATCGTCTGCGCATGCCCCTGCTTGGCCTCGAGCAACAACATGGGCTGCGGCGTGTCGTCCCTAAAACCGACGACGGTGCAGACTCCCTGACCCGGATGAATGACGTGTTGACCGATTGAGAACATGCTACCTCCAACTTATACGAATTTACGTATGTCTAGAATAACACGCTGACGTGCGCAAATCCTCACTTTATGCAGGAAAAGCACACAACTCTGATAGGTAAGAGTATTCGATAAAAGACACAGCTCATTCACACCTTTATGCATTTTCAACGCGTGCATAATCTGCAGGCAGACCGGCATCTTTGAGTGACTCCATACAAGCTGTAGTCAATTTTGTGCATATGCAATTTCGATTGGCTTTACCCTGCGACAGTGCCCCTCGCTTGTGATAGAGTGCTACAAACTCTGGCTTTTGCCCTACGAGTGACCAAGAGCTCGGGGGCTTTAACACAAGGAGGATCTATGCCCGAGAAGATTGAAGAGCTGGTACGCGCTGCGCTTGCTGCGGCCCAGGAGGCCGGCGACCTTTCCGCATTTGAACTTGACGATTGCGCTATCGAGCGACCGGCTGACACTTCTCATGGCGAGTGGACCTCTACCATGGCCCTGAAGTCCGCCAAGCTGGCCCACTGCGCCCCGCGCAAGAT
>CAUDZT010000080.1 GCA_958453935.1 uncultured Collinsella sp.
GCTTCATATCCTCATTGCCCTTTACACGAGACACGCGCACGGTTTCGCCCGCTTTTACCATCGAAAGCGGTATTGCCGGCATCTGCGGTCCGCAAGACATGAGTGGCTCCTAACGTCAGTTCGTCCTCAACATCGACGCGGTAAAAGTTAACCACATCTATGTTCGCTTTAGTAAACTAGCACGTGGTTAACTTTTTGGAAAGGGTCCCCATTTAGATTCCGAAAAAGTTTCCTATACGAAACAAAAAGGCGCGGCAAAGAGCTGTCCTTTGCCGCGCCCTGTCATGCTTAGAGCGAGAGGTTTCTGATCGACGTGACGCAGGAAGCCTCGTCTACGCCCGAAACGCGAAAGACGATATCCTCGCCGCATTCGCCGTAGAGGGCCATGAGCCCCATCACATCGCGGCCATCCGTGTGACGATCGCCGATGCTGACCGAAACGTCGCTACGATGCTTGGCAATGATATCGTAGAGCAGCGCAACCGGGCGGGCATGTAGTCCCAACGGATCTTTAATCGTCTTTGTAAACTCGACCATGTCCCCTCCCGCGGCATCGCACATTCGGCCGGCAAACCCAGCCACGTGGTAGTTATTGTAGCGTTAGATGCTTGTCGAGAGCTCCTCTGAACACCTCGTGGGCAAAAAGTGGCAAATATGAGTACTGTCACCAATTTAGTAGCAGCAAAATCGAGAGCAAAGTGCCTACTTTGAGCGATTCGAAGAGGTTGAAAACCGTCAAACGCCCTTTAAAGGGGGTTAGATAAATTGATTTTGAGCCCATTTTCGCTCAGAACGGGCCGAAAAATATGACACCTATTTTGCAACAGTACTCATATTTGGCATTTTTTGACCACGGGGTCCAAAACCATGTCCCAAAACACAAAAGGAGGGGCCTCGTAAGGCCCCTCCTTAGGAAAGGGAATCGATTTATTCCACAGCCGCAGATTAATCCTAGCCGCTACTCCATCATGTCGAGGACGGAGGGGCGAAGCTCGCTCTCGGCAGCCTCGGGATCGGTCTCGCGCAGGCGGTTGATGTAGCGGTTGTACCACATCACGGCAAGGCCCAGGAAGATAACTACACCGCCAACGTTGTAGACCAGTGTCAGCCACAGAGGCTGATCGAGCGGGATGGTGCCGCAGATAAGCACGAAGCAGAAGACCACAAGCAGGAATGCAGCAATGGCCAGGCCAAAGGTACGCGAACCCATGCGGAAGCCACGGGGAGCAGCGTCGAAGTTCTTGCGCAGCATAAAGTAGGCAAGCAGGATCAGCAGCGGCGGGAGCAGAGCGGTGGCAGCCGTCATGTTGGTGACGATCATGAGCAGGTCGTCTAGGTTGCCGGAGCCCAGGGCCGGGATGATCAGGATGGGGACGACGATGGCAAACTGCAGCCAGGCAGCGCGGGCAGGAATGCCGTGCTCGTTGAGCTCGACGATCTTGCTACCAAAGACGCCCTTGGGGATCTCGGTGAAGAAGACCTTGATGGGAGCAGAGGTCCACATCATGAGGGAGCCCAGCGTGGCAGCGAGAAGGATCAGGCCAATGACGCGCGTGGACACTTCCATGGGAATGCCAAAGTGGGCAAAGACAGCGCCGAATACGTCGAAGATACCGGTGGAGATGGCAACGCCGCCCTCGGGAATGAACAGGTTGACCAGCAGCGAAGCGCCTGCATACAGAAGGCCGATGGTCAGGCCGGCGATAACGACGGTGCGCACGAAGGCCTTGACGCCACCCTTAAGGTCGTTAAGGAACACGCCGACAGACTCAGCGCCGCCAACGCCCTGGATGATCCAAGCAAGCGTACCGAAGAAGCCCCACATAGTTGCGAAGTTGGTCGTGTCGGGAGCCATGTTAGCGGGGGTAGGAGCCGTAGCGAACTCGACGCCGCCAAAGGCAGCAGCCAGGGACAGCAAGATGAACACGGCAGTCAGGCCGAGAGCCGCGGTCGAGCCGAAGGAGGAAATGGAGCCGATCCACTTAGCGCCCTTGGTCGAAACCCACGTGGCGATAGCAAAGACGACGATCTCGATAATGGTGATCCACAGCTGCGAGAGCTCGGCATTGGCACCAAAGAACACGTAGCTCGCGTAAATGATGACGTTAGGCAGGACGGACGCAAAGTAGAACAGGTTAACGAACCAGTAGCTAAACGCCGTCAGGAATGCCCAGCGGCCGCCCATCGAGGTCTTGACCCAGGCGTACACGCCCGACTCGGAGTCCTTGTTAAGGCCGACGAACTCGGCGGTAACCAGGGTATAGGGGACAAAGTACAAAAGCGTGGCGAAGAAGAACGACGGCGCAGCTGCCAAGCCGATGGCCGCGTTGTTGTTGATGATGTTCTTGATACCGAACACGGCGGCGACCGTCATGCCCAGCAGAGCGAACGAACCAATCGTTCCTCGTTTTTCAGAGCTCATAAGCCCTCCCAATCATCCGTTATATCTCATCTAAAACCGTCCGGGCTGCAAGCGCAATCACGGACGGCACACCTGCTAAGGGGAATGGGGAAAAGGGAGTCAACAAAGCCATCCCCCTTAACGGCGCGAAGCAAACGTCCAAACGGACGAATACTACTTGTTGGGGAAGGAATAACCTTCAACCGTCACGTGCAGTACCACGACGCGGGGATCCGCGGCATCGGCCACGACACGGTAGGCCTCGTCGATCTCGACGACGGCAACGCCGCCGGCGGGAATCGTCACGGTCTCCCCCATACCCTCAAAGCGCTCGCGATCGTCGATATCGCTGTAAGTGCGCGTGCAGGTAAGATCCGCCTTGGAAGCCACCTCGACGGTCAGGTCGCCGTCGAGCGGAGCGAGCACGGCATGGTAGCGACGGTGACCGACCAGATCGGCGGTAGCGGCCTCGCGGGCATAGACCCACCAGTACACCAACGAGTCGCCGATGGAGTAAGCCACGTCGTGCTGCAGGTCGGCAACGCCATCGAGCGCCTGACCGGTGCGCATCCACTTCTTGACGGACTTCATCTGAGCGTCGAAATCGGCGCGCGAGTTAAAGACATGCATGACTTATGCCTCCTTAATGGGTGCCAGCGCCTGAGCCAGATCGGCAGACGTCAGCGGTCGCAGGGACACCTCAAAGCTGAAGCTCTCAAAACGGGTGCGGCAGGAATCGAGCACCTCGGAACCCCAAGAGTTCGAACCAAGGCCGAGCAGCTGGTCGTTGATATTGACCGTAACCGTGTCGCCCTTGACAAGGTCGTAGACGTGCTTGGCGTTATCGATGGCCTCGCAGCTATAGGGCCATGCCGAGAACGAGAACGGGTTGGAAGCGGCGTCGCTCGGACGCGTCACGACCAGACCGTCACCGTGGCTAGAGCGCAGGGCGACCCAACGGGTGCCCTCGCGGTTAGCGCAATCCTGAGGCATAACGTAGGGCGTGAACATGTCGTCGACCGTAGTGCGGTAATGACCGACCGGGTTGGCGCGCAGCGAGTCCGGATAGTTCTCGCCCGGGCCGTGGCCATACCACTCGACGGCACGATCACAACCGGGGACCTCGAAGGAGATGCCGATGCGCGGGATACTGTCCGAATAGTCGCCGTAGGGCTCGCCGGAAACCTTGAGGTCGACGCGGCCACTCGGAAGCACGGTATAGACGAGCTCGACGCGCATGCCGAACGCGCGGACGGGAGGAGCGATACGCTGGCTCACGGTAACGACAACCGCATTGTCGTCCTGCTTCCAAGAAACATCGCGGGTAGACGTCTGCATCACATCGATGAAATTGTCCTTCCACAGTGAGTCATACTCCTGGGCATGGTTATCGACGAGCGGATGCCAAAAACCAACCTGGGGACCAGAGGCCATTACGTCGCGGCCGGATGCCTTCCACTCGCTCACGGTACCGTTGACTTTGCTGAAGGTCAGCTCGCCGTTGAGGGAGTGGATGCGGATCTCCTGCTCGGTCTCCTCAACCGTAAGCTCAGGACGAGCGGGGGGCACGATGGCCGGCGCCGGATGGTTTGCGATGGCAAACTGGCTTGCGCCCAGCTGGAACATCGGCTCGCACCAGACGTGAGCGGCCATGGTGTAGGCGCGCACGGTCAGCAGGGTCTCGCCCACTGCGGCCTCGCGAATCACCAGCGGCAGCTGGACGGACTCGCCGGGGGCAACCGCGCCGGGCATGAGCGTCTTGCGGCAGGCCACGTCGCCGTCCACCAGGGTCTCGGCCGACAGGCAGACATCCTCGAGGGTGGTGAACCAACGCTTGTTGGTGACGGTCAGCTCGCCTGCCTCGGCGTCATAAGCCATGCGGACCGGGCAGATGACCTGGCCGTACTCGGTAAGGCCCGGGCTCGGCTGCTGCCAGGGGAACACCATGCCATCGATGCAGAAGTTGCTGTTGTTGGGGTAATCGCCGTTGTCGCCACCATACATATCGTAGGCAACGCCGTCCTCGGTCACAGCAGCCAAACCGTGGTCGCACCATTCCCAGATAAACTGGCCTTGGATGCAATCCCAGCGATCGAAGACCTCCTGGTACTCGGACAGGCCTCCGGGACCGTTGCCCATGGAGTGACCGTACTCGCAGTTGATGCGCGGCTTGGGGAACGGATGCTCACCAAAGTCGTTCATCTGCGAAACACGGGAGTACATCGTGGAAATGACGTCGACGGTATCGGCGTTGCGGTCCTCCTCGTAATGGACCGGACGATCATCGAGCTCGTGAGCCTTGGCGTACATCGCGCGGATGTTGCAGCCATAGCCGCTCTCGTTGCCCATCGACCACATAATGATGCAGGCATGGTTGCGTTCCTGCATCACCAGGCGCTCAATGCGGTCGACGTAGGCCGGCTCCCATGCCGGGTCGTCGGTGACCAGGGCGATATTGCCGATATTCTCGAAGCCGTGGCTCTCCATATCGGTCTCGGCGACCAGCATGATGCCATACTCATCACACAGCTCGTAGAAGCGCGGGTCATTGGCATAGTGAGAGGTGCGCACCGCGTTGATGTTGTGCCGCTTCATGAGCTCCAGGTCGCGGCGCATGCGATCGAGGCCCACGGCGCGACCCTTGTGATCGTCGTGATCGTGGCGGTTGACGCCATGCATCTTAAAGTAAGTGCCGTTGAGGTAGATATGATTGCCCTCGACCGTCACCTCGGCAAGTCCCTGGTGATGCGGAACGTACTCGCTGACCTCGTCGCCGTCGTAGACCTCAAACGTAAGGTCATAGAGGAAGGGGTCCTCGGGGTTCCAGAAGTGGGCATCGGCAACGCTGCACTCGGCATGGCCATCGACGCACTCGCCCGTAGCGACCACGTTCTCGCCATCGCTGAGCGTAAACACGACGCGGGAAGCGCCCTCGGCCACCGTATCGAGCGTGATCAGAGCGGCATCGCCCTCGCGGTGCGCGCGGAACCTAAAGTCGACCAGGTGCGCGGCGGGACGCTGCATAAGGTACACATCGCGGAAGATGCCCGAAGCCCACCACATGTCCTGATCCTCGATATAGCTGCCATCGCTGTACTGCAGGACCTTGACCGCAAACAGGTTGTCGCCCTCGACGAGCGCGTCGGTCACGTCGAACTCGGCGGACAGACGCGAGCCCTTGGTCATGCCGATAAACTGGCCGTTGACGTACAGCTCGCCATAGCTCTCGATGCCGTCGAAGCGAATGATCTCGCGGGCGCCGGCAGGAACGGCGGGAAGGTTGACGATGCGCTGGTAGACGCCCGTGGGGTCGTCGGAGGGAACGAACGGCTGATCCACCGGAAACGGGAAACCCTCGTCGGTATAGGCAAGGTTGCCATAGCCGTCTACCTGCCACAGGTGCGGAACCTCCACGTGATCCCACTCGGACTTGTACGTGGAGAGCTCCTCGTTGGAGACGGCAGCAGGCCCCTCAAAGAGGCGGAACTGCCACGAGCCAGACAGCTGGACAAACCCGCGCGACAGCTCGCGGCTGTACGTAGCAGCGAGATCGGCGGTCTCATAACCCATAAAGTACGCATGGGGTGCCAGGCGGTTCCTGTGGGTGAGCGCTTGGTTTTCCCAATCGTTAATGGCGTCCATGGTGATGCTCCTTCGTCATCGTAGTGATTCTTGTGCAACCGGTTGTCCTTATCTTACGGGCGATGCAAAAAACTGTGCAACCGGTTGTCCGCTGAACGGTCGATTTGGCCGGATTAACGGTGCAACCGGTTGTACAACCGCGACACTTATGTCACCCTGAATATCGAAACTCAACGCAAAACATCGTTCTTAAGCTCGTAGGCAACCGCCACGCCCGCTGATATCTCACCCACACGAGACGTATTCGATTGCGGCTTGGTTGCAAAACGACACCTGTCACCGGATATCATGAACGCTGTTCAGGTGCACTATAGTAAGCTGTATCCGCACCAGCCCGTATCAGTGACAACATCGACCGCATTTTCCAGGAGACGCCATGACCCAGCCAGTTCGCACCGCACCTACGCTTGCCGAGGTTGCCGCAGCTGCCGGCGTGTCGCGCTCCACGGCATCGCGCGCCCTCAACGATTCGCCCCGCATTAGCGAGGAAACCAAAAAGCGCGTCCGTGCGGCGGCCAAGAAAGTCAATTTTGTCCCCAACGCTCGCGGCCGAGCGCTCGCTGTCGGGCGCACGGAAATCATCGCCGTGCTCGTGACCGAGCCCCTGAGTGAGCTCTTCAGCGACCCCACCTATAGCGAATTTTTGAGCGGCATTACCGAGGAACTGTCGGAGTCGTCCTATCTGCCCGTTATCTTGCAGGCGTCTTCTACGCATGAGCGCAACCGCGCACGCGAGCACTTTGAGCGCCGCTCGTTCGACGCCGTGATCGATGTCTCCCCCTACAAGGGCAGCGAGCTGCTCGAGGTGCTGCGCGAGCTGGGCGTACCCACCGTGTTGTGCGGCCAGCTCGAGGGCCACCCCTATCGCGATGTGTTCTCGACAGTCTACTCTGACGACGAAGAGGGTGGACGCTTTGCGGCACTCGCTATGAAAGATCGCGGGCGCAAAGATATCGTCGCCGTGTTGGGACCGCAAGACAACCCCGCTGTTGTCGACCGCCTGCGCGGCTACCGCGCCGTCTTGGGCGAAGACCTCCCAGACGCAAACGTTATCTATACCGGCTGGAACAGCGGAGACGGCTATCAGGCCATGCACCAGATCCTCGCGCGCAAGATTGCTTTCGATGGCGTGCTCTGCGGATCGGACCGTATCGCGGCTGGCGTCATCACCGCACTCAACGAGGCAGGCCTATCCGTTCCGGCGGACGTTTCTGTCGTCGGCTTCGACGATCACGAGATTGCGGCGCGCTGCGTCCCCGCACTCACGACCGTCCGCCAGCCCCTGCGCGAAGAAGGCCACATGGCCGCCAACATTGCGCTCGACATGATCAAGGGTGCCGAGCCCACCACCTCCGTGATGCACATGCAGCTCGTTCAGAGAGACTCGCTGTAGGAAACTGGGCCGGGCTTTTCGCCAGACAGTTGTTGCGGAAAGCCTGCCCCGTTTTGAGCGCTCATTCTGGGGCACAGTTTCCGTTAGACCGCTCAAGCGGAAACTGTGTCCCATTATTTTGCCGAATTCTGGGTCGCGCTTTCCCAGAGGACCCCCTTTGGGAAAGCGCGACCCGTTCTGGACGCAGATTCCGGGACGCACTTTCCGCAACGCCCGGTCATCCCATGCCCTCACAATCTCGGCGTATAAAAAACGAGGGAAGGCACGTGTCCTTCCCTCGTTACGGGCAATATGTAGCCGCTCGCCTACATCAAGCGCAGGCTGACGTCCTTGAGCTGGGC
>CAUDZT010000081.1 GCA_958453935.1 uncultured Collinsella sp.
AATGATAGAGATCGCCGTCAACAACCTCGCGGCCGCAACAGGGGCCCGAACCGTGACGGGAGAAGTCGATCGGGTATGCCGCGGGTGCGTTATCGACTCTCGCCAGGTCGAGGAAGGGACGATTTTCGTCGCCTTTCCCGGTGAAAACGTCGACGGCAATGATTTTGCTTCCCGTGCCGTCCAGTCGGGTGCCGGCGCCGTCGTGATGACGCGTGAGCCCGAGGCCGAGCTGGTCTCGCTGGCGCAGGACAAGGGCTGTGCCATCTTGCTGACCGATGATCCCGAGGAGTTTCTGCTGCGTTTGGCGCACGTGTATCGCCTGGAGCTTGGCTGCCTGGTCGTTGGCATTACCGGTTCCATCGGCAAGACGACGACCAAGGACGTTCTCGCCGCTGTGCTCGCCAAGCGCTATCGTGTTTGGGCCACCAAGGGCAATTTCAATAACCTGATCGGCATGCCGCTCACGGTGCTTTCCGCTCCGGCCGATACCGAGGTCCTGGTGCTCGAGATGGGCATGAACCATTTCCACGAGATCGAGCGCCTGTCCCAGTCCGCCAATCCCAACCTTGCCATCGTGAGCAAGATCGGCACCTCTCATATCGGCATTTTGGGCAATCGCGAGAACATCGCCCGCGCTAAGGCCGAGATTGTCCAGGGCATGTGCGCCGCCGGCGACTATTTGCCGCTGCTGGTTTTGGGCGGCGAGGACGATTTTACGCCGTTCATTCGCGATACGTTCGCCCAGCCTGCTGGTATCGACGTGATGCTGGCCGGTGTCTCGGACGACGATGAGGTCCGTGCGCGCGACATTCGTGTTGATGACGAGGGCCGTCCGGTCTTTACGCTCGATTTTGGCCAGGGCGAGACGATCGATACCATGCTTGCCATCCCCGGCGTGCAGTCCGTTCCAAATGCCGTTAAGGCCGCCGCGGTTGCCTATCGCCTGGGCGTGACGCCCGAGCAGATCGATGCTGCCTTTAGGGGCCTCACAATCACCGGTCACCGCCAGGAGATCAAGCGCGCCAAGAGCGGTGCCCGCGTCATCGATGATTCCTATAACGCCAGTGCCGAATCGATGGCTGCCGGTCTCGACCTGCTGTGCTCGCTTTCGTGCACGGGGTCTCGCATGGCGATCCTGGGCGAGATGGGCGAGATGGGCGATGAGGCTCCTCGCATGCATGAGCTCGTGGGCGCCTATGTCGCCGCCAAGAAGCTCGACATGCTGGCGTGCGTGGGTGGTGAGCTGGCCCAGCTTATGGCCGATGCCGCGCGCATGATGGGCATGGACGAGGACCGCATCCAGGTGTTCTCCGATTATCAGCAGGTGCTCGACCGCATGGGCGGCGCGCTTGAAAAACATGATGTTGTACTGGTCAAGGGTTCCCGCTTTGTTGAGCTCGACCGCTTTGTGGAAGGTGTGTGCTAGCCCATGTTCGGCAATCCCTCGTATCCAACGTATCAGGCTTTTTTGGGGCTTGGCATCGCCGCCGCCATTGCGCTGCTTCTCATGCCGTGGTGGATCAAGCTGCTCAAGGTCGAGGGTATCGGCCAGCAGGTTCGTGCCGACGGCCCCAAGCGTCATTTGGTTAAGCAGGGAACGCCCACCATGGGTGGCGTTGTCATCCTCGTCGCGATCTCGCTGACCTGTCTGCTGATGGGCAAGCTCACCACCGAACTCGTGCTCGTGCTCCTCGCCACGCTGGCGACCGGCGTGCTGGGCCTGATCGACGACCTGACCTCCGTTACGCATGGGCGCTCGCTCGGTCTGACGCCCCATGCCAAGATGATCGGCCTAACCATTATCTGTGTCACCTTTACGGTACTTGCCGTCAACTGGTGCGGCGTCGCCCCCGAGATTCGTTTTCCCGGCGGCCTGACGATCGACCTTGGCGTGCTTTCGACCACCATCTGCGGCCTTTCGTTCCCGTGGCTCTACATTGTCTTTTGCTGGCTGATGATCGCCGGTCTTTCTAACGCCGTGAACCTGACCGATGGCCTTGACGGTCTTGCTGGCGGCACCTCCATGATCGCCATGCTCGCCATGGCTGCGATGGCGTTTTTGCACGGAGACGTGAACCTGTCCATCTTCTGCACCGCGTGTGCCGGTGCCTGCTTGGGCTTTCTGTGGTTCAACTGCTATCCGGCGAGCATCTTTATGGGCGATACCGGCTCGCTTGCCCTGGGCGCCGCGTTTGCCTGCACGTCCATTATGACCAACACCGAGGTTGTCTCCCTCATCATCGGCGGTCTGTTTATCGTTGAGACCCTGTCGGTCATGATTCAGGTTGTCTACTTCCACTTTACGCACAAGCGTGTCTTCCTTATGGCGCCCATCCATCATCATTTCGAAAAGAAGGGCTGGGCCGAGACCAAGGTCGTCATCCGTTTTTGGATTATCGCTGCGGCCTTTGGTGCCGTTGGCCTTGCTTTGTTCTTCCAGTTGGGATAGTGGTCTTTCATGCCTCTTGCTGATGTCTTTAGCCTGCTCGTTTTGGGTCAGGGCAAATCCGGTCTCGATGTCGCCCGCTGGGCGCTGGCACATCCCGAGCGCGTAAGTGCCGTTACCGTGTATGGCGGCGGCACCTCTGAGCCCAATGACGCCACGCGTGCGCTCGAGGCTGCTGGTGCGTCGTTTGTCTATGGGACCGAACAGGTCGAGGGCGCCTATGACGTATGCGTGACGTGCCCGGGCATCTCGGAGTTCTCGGGCTTCTTTAAGGCCGGGCGCGAGCATGCCGCCCAGATTATGGGTGAGCCCGAGTTTGCCTATCGCCTGTCGCCCGATAACTGGATTGCCATCACGGGCACCAACGGCAAGACGACCACCACGTCGCTGACTGATTATCTGCTCAAGGCTGCCGGTGAGGCCAGCGTAGCTGTCGGCAACATCGGCGAGCCGCCGGTCAACGAGATTGACGGCCGAGCCCACAACGAGTGGTTTGTGGCCGAGCTCTCGAGCTATCAGATTGCTACGACCACCGAGCTCCACCCTTGCGTGGCGGTGCTGCTCAACATCACTCCCGACCACTTGGGCTGGCATAAGAGCCATAAGAACTATGCGCTTGCCAAGATCAAACTGTTTGACAATATGGTCGATGACGATCTGGCGGTTGTCGACGTCGAAGACGCCGGCATTCACGAGTTCGATGAGTACATCTACACGCCGGGTCGTCGCATCTGCAAGGTCGCTTTTGACGAGCCCGAGGGCGAGGACGCCGCCTTTGTACGCGACGGCAAGATGGTCGTGCGCCTGAAGGGCGTCGAGACTCAGCTTGTCGCCACGTCCGAGCTCAAGATCTCGGGCCATCACAATGTTATCAATGCCCTGTGCGCTGCCACGGCTGCCCTGGCAGTCGGTGCCGATGTCGATGGTGTCTGCCGCGGCCTGGCCTCGTTCCAGCCGCTCGAGCACCGCGTGGAGCCGTGTGGCGAGATTGACGGCGTGCGCTACGTCAACGATTCCAAGGCGACCAACACCGATGCGGTCGAGAAGGCGCTGACGGCATTTCCCGATGACGACGTGATCTTGCTGCTCGGGGGCCACGATAAGGGCACGCCGCTCGCGGACTTCGCGCGCGTTGTTATGGATAACGTACGCTCGGTCGTCTGCTTTGGCGATGCGCGCGAGCGCTTCACCGCCGCTATGGACGAGGCCGATGTCGACGGCGATGTGGATATCGCCCAGGCGGATGACCTGCGCGATGCCGTGGACGTTGCCCGTTCGCTGTCGAGCCGTGGCGATGTGATCTTACTTTCTCCTGCCTGCTCTTCATTCGATGAGTTCTCGGGCTATGAGGAGCGCGGCCGCGTGTTTAAGGACTATGTGGCCCAGCTTGCCGCTACGGCGAAATTGCAAATGGAATAGGGGTTGCCGGTGAGAGAGGAGAGCCCCCGACAAGGTATGAGGAGGCCCGACTCGGACCGTGCTTCCTCGCGGCGCAGCAAACCGCGTTCCGGTCGCGGCGGGCAGACGTTTAGCGAACGCTATATTGCCGGCGTTCCGGCCCGTATCATGCGCCCCCGTTTGATCTTTATGGCCTGCCTGTTTACCTTGGTGTGCTTTGGCCTGCTGATGGTGTACTCGGCGTCTTCGGTCGAGGCACTGCACGAGAATGGCTCGGCGACGTTTTTCCTGTTTCGACAGGCCGCGTTTGCCGTGGTTGGTGTTCTGGCGCTGATTGCCATCGTGCGCGTTTTGCCGGACAGCTGGTTTGGGGAGGATGTGCTTAGGACCTTCCTCATAGGCATGATAGGGCTACTGTTTCTGGTGTTCTTGGTGGGCAGCGGCAGCCGTGGCGCCACGCGCTGGCTCAACATCGCCGGTATTCAGTTCCAGCCTTCCGAGTTTTTAAAGCCATTTGCCATTGCGTATTCGGCCATCATGCTTGATCGCTTCTTTTCGCCCGGTGGCAACATCAACGAATTCCTTCGCAAGATGGGCATCTACCTGGGTATTTCGCTCTTTCTGATCTTTATCCAGCCCGATTTCGGTACTGTCCTGATCATCCTGTTGACCCTCATGTGCATGGCGTTGTTTGCGGGTCTCGACCCCAGATTTATCATCGGCGTGCTAATCTTCGGCATTCTCGTGATCGTGATTGCGCTTGTCGCAGAGCCGTACCGTATGGTGCGTATTCAGGTTGCCTTGAACCCTTGGGCCGACGAGTATGGTGACGGCTATCAGGCCACGCTTGCCATCATGGCCTTTGCCTCGGGCGGTCTGTTCGGCCGTGGCATCGGCAACTCAACCATGAAGTACTCGTATCTGCCCGAGGCGCACAATGACTACATCCTGGCCATCATTGGCGAGGAAGTCGGTTTTGTCGGAACCGTGCTGTTCTTCTTGGTGTTTGCGATGCTGATCTACTCGGCGTTTCGCATTGCCGAGCAGGCGACCGATCGTCGGGGCGCGCTCATGGCGTCTGGCTCCGCGGTCATTCTCGCGGTGCAGTTTTTGATTAACGCGTTGGGCATCCTCAACGTGTTTCCCATGACGGGCAAACCGTTGCCGTTTATTAGCTACGGCGGTTCGTCGATTATCGTGTCGCTCATGCTTGCTGGGTTGATCCTGCGCGTTTCGTACGAGAGCGCCCGCCGCGATGAGTACGATCGCCGCCGTGAGAGCTTTGCCGTCATGGATGAGAGTACCGCCGGCGTGCCCCACGTGCGTGGCGAGCGATCTTCGCGTAACGGCTTTACCGTTCTGGATGGCTCTGCGACCGAGCCGGCAGCCCATCCGCGTCAGCGAACAGCGCCGCAAGGCCGTCCGCAGCGCCCCACTCCTCGCAATGCGGGTGGCGGATATAATCGAATCGATTTGAACTCGGACCCGTCGGCGCGTCTACGCACCGACGACCAGGGACCGCGTGTACGAAGGGACTACCATGACCGATAAGATGACCGTTGCTATTGCAGCCGGCGGCACGGCAGGGCACATCAACCCCGCGCTTGCCTTGGCCGAAGAGCTGCGTGACCGTGGCCACCACGTTGTGTTCGTGGGCCAGTCGCGCAAGCTCGAGGGTCGTCTGGTCCCCGAGGCTGGGTTTGATTTTGTGCCCATTACAGTCACGGGCTTCGACCGCTCCCGTCCTTGGACGGCGCTGACCTCGCTGTGGCGTGTCAACAAGGCCAAGCGTGCGCTCGCCAGTCATTTCTCAAAGGTCGGCAAGCCCGATGCCGCCATCGGTTTTGGTGCCTATGTCGAGGTTCCGCTGCTGGGGTGGTGCAAGGGCGCGGGCGTTCCGTATCTGCTGCATGAGCAGAACTCTGTTCCGGGCCTGGCCAACAAGATGATGAGCTCCCATGCCGCCCGCGTGTGCATCTCGGTGCCGGCAGCGCGCTCGGTCTTTGAGCGCGAAGGTGACCCTGACCATGTGCTCATGACCGGCAACCCCGTACGTCGCTCGGTGATCGAGGGCGATCGCGCTCGCGGCCGCAAGGCACTTGGCGTTCCCGAGGACGCTACGCTGCTGCTCGTCTTTGGCGGTTCACTTGGCGCCCAGCACCTCAACGAGCGCGTGGTTTCGCTCAAAAACGAGCTGCTTTCGCGCAAGAACCTCTATGTGTTGCATTCGACGGGTGCCGACGGCTTTGAGGAGACCGAGCGCGCTTTGGCGCTGACGCCCGAGGAGGCGAAGCGTTACCGCGTCCTGCCTTACATCGACAACATGGGCGATATGCTGGCTGCTGCCGATTTGGTGCTCTCGCGTTCGGGCGCATCGAGCGTGGCCGAGATCGCTGCGCTCGCCGTGCCCTCGGTGCTCGTGCCGTATCCGCATGCGACGGCCGACCACCAAACCACCAATGCCCGTTATCTGGTCGACGCCGGGGCCAGTGTGCTCTGCGCCGATGCCGATATCGACGGTTCTGCCTTTGCCGATGAGCTGCTGCACTTGGTCGATGACGCGGCGGCGCGCGACGCCATGCGTCAGGCGGCACGTGGTCTGGCTCAGGATAGGGCCGCCGCTCTTCTGGCGGATGCGGTAGAGGGTTTGCGTTAGTTAGACGGGATATCGTCGGTCGCCCTCGCGCTGATGCGGTAGGTGCGGTACAGTTAACGGGTTACAGGCAGTGTTTACGCAAGGAGTACACGAGCACATGGCTGATTCCCAGACTGCAACCTCCGCGCCCGAGTTTAAGAGCGCCCACTTTATCGGTATCGGCGGCGCCGGCATGAGCGGCATCGCCCTCGTTCTGCACGAGCGCGGTTATGCCGTTACCGGCTCCGACCTTAAGACGTCACGTTATATCCGCCAGCTTACCCGCGCTGGTGTGAAGGTGCATGTGGGCCATGAGGCCGCCACGATCGACGAGGTCAAGCCCGACGTGGTTGTTGTCTCCACCGCTATTCCGGAGTCCAACCCTGAACTTGTGCGCGCTCGCGAGCTTGGTATTCCCGTGTGGCCCCGTGCCAAGATGCTCTCTGCTTTGGGCCACGGCTACACCACCGTCGCTGTTGCCGGCACGCATGGCAAGACCACCACGTCTTCGATGTGCGCCACCATGCTCGACCGCATGGGTCTGGATCCGAGCTTCTTGATCGGTGGCATCGTCGAGGGCTATGACACGAACGGCAAGAACGGCTCGGGCGACTACTTTGTCGCCGAGGCCGACGAGTCCGACAGCTCCTTCCTGTTCCTGAACCCCAACGTGGTCATTGTGACCAACGTCGAGGCCGACCACCTCGATCACTACTCGGGTATCGAGGAGATCGAGGCAACTTTCGCCAAATTCATGAGCCTGGTGGGCGAGGACGGCACCGTCATCGTCTGCGGTGAGGACCCGCATCTGGTCGAGCTCGCCAAGTCGACGGGCCGTCACGTGCTTTCCTACGGCTTTGCCGAGAGCAACGACATCGTCTGCATGCACCCGGATGTCAAGGGCATCCAGAGTGACTTTATCGTTCGCTTTGAGGACGGCACTGAGCGCGCTGTGGAGATCAAGAGCAATCCCGGTCGCCACAACATGCTCAACGCCACGGCGGTGCTCACCGTCGCCCATGTCCTGGGCCTTGACATCGACGCCGCCGCCAAGGCGCTCTCGAGCTTTGAGGGCGTCCGCCGTCGCTTTACCCACGTGGGCGATATCGATGGCATCAACGTGGTCGATGATTACGGCCATCACCCCACCGAGATCAAGGCGACGCTTGCTGCCGCTTCGTCGCTGGGTTACAAGCACGTCGACGTCGTGTTCCAGCCGCACCGCTATTCGCGCCTGCAGGCCTTGTGCGACGACTTTGCCGATGCATTTGCCAATGCCGATAAACT
>CAUDZT010000082.1 GCA_958453935.1 uncultured Collinsella sp.
TCCGTACATGTACGGATGAATATGGGAAGTGTTCGGATGAAGTTGCCAATCAAGGAGGCTATTTGCCGCAAAGGTGCTCCGCGTGTAATTTGCCCGAGGCACGGGCCGATAGCGTATCATTATCTCTTGCTTGTTTGCACTGCTCAGGGAGGGGCCGCGCATGGCGCAGGAACACGATCTGTTTGATGACATTATCGAGATCAGCAAGGGTTTCGACTTTCTTAAAAACCCGCTTGGCGGCGTGACCGATGCGCTCGATCCGTCGGCGCCGCAGTGGAATCCTGCCGACTATAAGGAGCGCCCGCGCGGAAACACCATTCCGTGCCTGACCTGCAAAAACGAAAAGAGCGGCTGCACCGCGTGCATGGACGTGTGCCCGGTCAACGCTATCGAGGTCGAGGAAGACGCCATCGAGATCCTCGACTCCTGTCGCAAGTGCGGCCTGTGCGCCGCTGCCTGTCCGACCGAGGCGATCATCTCGCCGCGCCTGGCGCCCAAAAACCTGTATGACGACATCGTCTCTGCTGCTACGAGCCACGAGACCGCCTACGTCACTTGCACGCGCGCCCTTAAGCGCATGCCGCGCGAAAACGAGGTCGTCGTCGCCTGCGTGGGCGATATTACGGCCGAGACCTGGTTCTCGGTGCTGGCGGACTATCCCAACGTGAGCGTGTACCTGCCGTTGGGCGTGTGCGATAAGTGCCGCAACACCGGTGGCGAGGATATTCTGGGCGAGGCCATCGCCACCGCCGAGGAGTGGGCCGGTACGGGCATGGGCCTGGAGGTCGACCCCAAGAGCCTCAAATGTCATAAGCGCCGCGAGTACGAGCGCAAGGAGTACATGGATAAGATTGCCCGCGCCACGGGCCTTACCGTGACCAAGCTCAACCCGGCAACGGCGGCGCTGGCCTCGGTGACGCAGAAGCTCAAAGCCCACCGCCACCAGATTACCCAGCTGGAGCGCACGCTCAATACCATGTGCGGCGCCACGACGGCAAAACGTCGCCGTACGCTTACGCACGGGCGCCAGCTGGTACTCTCGACGTTGCAAAACCACCCCGAGCTTGCCCAGAACATGCAGGTGAGCACGCCGGAATGCGATTTTGACAAGTGCACGTCGTGTGGCGAATGCGTCAACGTGTGCCCCACGTTTGCCTGCGATTTGGTGGGAAGCGGCCGCTTTGCACTGGAGTCCACGTATTGCCTAGGCTGCGGAGCCTGCGTCAAGGTGTGCCCCGAGCATGCGCTCAAGTTAGTTAAGCATGACGCGTCCAATCTGGTCGTCGTCGATCCCGAGGCCGAGGAAAAGGCCGCCCAGAAGGCTAGGGCCCACGAAGAAGCCCAGAAGGTCAAGGCTGAGGCGAAGGCCAAGCTCGACAAGATGCTCGATCAGGTGGAGAAGCTCGCGGACTAGTCAGCGACCCCTATCTCTGCTTCATTCGTGCCGCCGTGGCGTCCGGGTTAGCCCAGATGCTGCGGCGGCGCTATACTTATGCAGTTTGAAATGCTTGTACCAAAAGGAGCTGTCGTGTCCCTTTCCATCGGTATCGTGGGCCTGCCCAACGTGGGCAAGTCGACGCTGTTCACCGCGCTTACAAAAAAGACCGGCCTTGCCGCCAACTATCCGTTCGCCACGATCGACCCCAACGTGGGTATCGTCGACGTGCCCGATAGCCGCCTGCAAAAGCTTGCCGACATCGTTAACCCGGGTCGCATCGTGCCGGCGACGGTCGAGTTCGTCGACATCGCAGGTCTGGTGAAGGGCGCCAACGAGGGCGAGGGCTTGGGCAACCAGTTCCTGGCCAACATTCGCGAGACCGACGCCATCTGCGAGGTCGTGCGCTACTTTAAGGACCCCAACGTCATGCGTGAGGTGGGCCGCACGGGCGAGTTCGTCGATCCCGCCGGTGACGCCGATACCATCATGACCGAGCTCATCCTGGCCGACATGGGCACGCTCGAGAAGCAGCTGCCCAAGCTCGAGAATGAGGCCAAGCGCGACAAGGAGCTCATGCCCAAGTTCGAGGTCGCCAAGCGTCTGCTTGCCTGGCTCAACGAGGGCAAGCGCGCCGCGTCCATGGAGATGACCGACGAGGAGCGCGCCGCTGCCAAGGGCCTGTTCCTGCTCACCATGAAGCCCATCCTGTATGTGGCCAACGTGGACGAGGATATGCTCAACGACGATCTGGCGCCCATCGATGGTGTTAAGCCGCTGCCCATCTGCGCCAAGATCGAGGCCGAGCTTTCCGAGCTCGATCCCGAGGACGCCGCCGACTACCTGGAGAGCTTGGGCTTGGAGCAGCCCGGCCTGGACGTGCTCGCACAGGCGGCCTATAAGCTGCTTGGCCTGCAGTCGTTCTTTACGGCCGGCGAGATGGAGGTCAAGGCCTGGACGGTTCGTCAGGGCGCGACCGCCCCGCAGGCCGCCGGCGTCATCCACACCGACTTTGAGCGCGGCTTTATTAAGGCCGAGGTCATTGGCTATGACGACTACATCGAGCTCGGCGGTGAGCAGGGCGCCAAGGCCGCCGGCAAGCTGCGTATTGAGGGCAAGGACTATGTCATGGCCGATGGCGACGTCGTGCACTTCCGCTTTAACGTGTAAGGACGACGCGCATGTTTAAATATGGTAAAAAAGCCGGCTACATGGGTATTGCACTGCTCGTACTTGCGGTGATTCCGCTGGTGGTCGCAGCGTGTGTTATCCCCAACATTGGTCCCGAGGTGGCAACAAAGTTTAATGCCGCCGGCGAGGTGACGCGCTGGGGCAAGAGTTACGAGTTGCTGGCACTGCCGGTGCTCAACCTGCTGCTGAGCGTGGCGACGTACTTTACGGCAGGACGCCAGGCTAAAAACAATGATGACTCCGCCGCCATGGCGCGCATCGTGTGCGAGCGCTACCTGCGTAACGGTTGCATCACGGGTGTGTTCCTCAACGTGGTCAACGTTTACTTTATGTACTCGGCGATTACCGGAACGGGCTTTGGCTTTGGTTTCTAGCTTGTCCTTTTAGGCAACGAGCCTGCACGCATATTCAAGGGCTGCTGCGAGGCCGCCGCTCGATCGTGGTTTAAAGACCATGTCGGCGGCGGCCTCGTTTTCGTATCCGGCGCCGCGAAGGGCGAGTGCGATACCGGCTTCCAGGAGAAGGGGCAGACCACGTTGGCTGGTTGCGATTACGGCAGCCTGATTGAGCGAGCAGCTGTGCGCTTGGCATTGGATGGCAAGTTCACCTTGCGCCGGGCAAGGGACCAGAACGGCGGCGACGCGACTTGATAGCAATGCAAATGCTGTGCGCTCATCGGGCGAAAGGCAATCAGCTTCAACGACGACGAGCTTGGGCGGTGCGCTGTTTGTGCGAAGCATGGCTCGGTACATGCGGACCGAAGAACCCGACATAGAAAACTCCTGTGTATTCGTTTAAACGTAAACTATAGTTTACGTTTTTGTTCAGCTCCATTTCAAACTCGGCTGCATGGACGAACGTGCGAAACAGATTCTTGGCAAGCGAGTCGAGCAGACGCGCAGGGACCTTGGTATCTCCAAGGTCGATTTTTGTGTGGCGACAGGAATCAGCCGACCCTACCTCGACCGAATCGAAGATGGGACGGCAAATTTCACGCTCAAGGTTCTATTTAAGATCGCGCCCGCCCTTGGCATGACGGTGTCAGAGCTTCTCGAGGGTATCGAATAGGGCGTTCCCCCGCTGTATTTGACGCTCTTTGGGCGGGTCCCCCTGGTTGCGATGTGCAAAATCGCGAGTATTCAGCACCTGTTCGGCCGTAGATGGTAGCCCGAGCGGCTGGCGTTGCCTTTTTAACAGTAGTTAATCCACGCGATAAATAAAAATGAGGAATAAATATTTACTAGACGGCCCGTTCGTCCTAAAAGTTTGTCTAACAATCAGCCGATTCTGCGCCTCCGGCGGAGAAATTGCAGAATACTCCGATTTTTGCACGGCCCGAGGGGGACCACCTGTCGTTTGAGGCTGCGATAAGTGGAACTGCCTTAGGGATTACGCCATCGGGATGCGGTCGTGGTTGACTTGGCTGTAGAACAGGCGCTGGATCTCGGCGGCATCGCGTGACTGGCCGAGTGCCCACATGGTTTTGGCCACGAGCGTCTCGGTTGTCATATCGTCGCCGCGCAGAATGCCCGGATGATCGGCGTAAGCACGGCCGACCTCATAAACGCCCAGATCGAGGCCCTCTTCGGGGACCTGCGTGGTCATAACGACGGTGCGGCCCGAATCGACCCAGCGGAAAATTGTCTCCTGGAATGACTCGCCGGACTCGCCAAACTCGGGAATACCGCCAATGCCAAAGGTCTCCAGAATCACGGCGTCGTAGCTATCGGCAAGGGCGTCCAGGATACCCGGGTTTACGCCGGGCGTAAGCTTGAGTACAAATACGCGCGGGTCGATGCTGTCGTAGAAACGAACCGGATTCTCGTTCTGGTGAGTGCCATGGAGTCCGTTGCGAACGATGCGGTCGTTGCGGATATAGGCAATGGGCGGATAGTTGACGCTAATGAACGCGTTAAAGCTCATGGTACGCTGCTTGCGGGCGCGCGTGCCGGCAATGGCGACGCCGCCAAACACAATCGAGACATCGTGCGAGTGCTCGTCGAGCGCATAGAGCAGGCTCTGGTACAGGTTGAGCTTGGCGTCGGTAAAGGGATTGCCCATGGGCTTTTGCGAGCCGGTGAGCACGATGGGCTTGGGGCTGTCCTGAATCAGGTAGGAAAGCGCTGCCGCGGTGTAGCTCATGGTGTCGGTACCGTGCAGAATCACGAAGCCGTCGTGGTCGGCATAACCCTCGACGATGACGTCGCGGATACGCATCCAGTCACTGGGGCGCATATTGGTGCTGTCGATGTTCATGGGCTGCACGACGTCGAGCTCGCAGAGGCCCGAGATCTCGGGGACGCTCTGGGCGAGCTCCTCACCGGTCAGGGCGGGGGAGAGGCCATTGCCGTCCTCGGTCGATGCGATGGTGCCGCCCGTGGCGATGAGAAGGATGCGCTTCATGCTGGTATTCCTATCGTATTTGCCGCCGCAGAGGCGGAGTCGTTCGGCAGTATTGTGGCACAGGGCGTCCAATGTTCAAACGTATTACATCATCTGTAACGTTTAGTATCACTCCAATTGCCGTCAAATAGGGCCCCGGTCGTGCGTTTGCCGTGCGCTGATGGCTGCGAGGGACGAGAAACCCCATATAACGTGTACACTATGAAAGTTATTTTCGTTCATTCACGCGGGTGGGCACCGGCTCCCCGCCAACAAGAGGGGGAAACCATGGATCAAAAGGCTTCCGCAAAGGTCCTCGTACTCGACTTTGGTGCGCAGTACGGTCAGCTCATTGCCCGTCGCGTCCGCGACCTCAACGTGTATTCCGAGATCGTTCCCTGCGACATCTCGGCCGACGAGATTCGCGAGATGAACGCCTCTGCGCTCATCCTTTCCGGCGGCCCGGCTTCTGTGTATGCCGAGGACGCTCCGTCCATCGATCCTGCCATCTTTGACCTGGGCCTTCCCGTCTTGGGCTTTTGCTACGGCCATCAGATCACGGCCGTGACGCTCGGCGGCAAGGTCGGCCACTCCGAGGTGGGCGAGTACGGCCGCGCCACCATTACGCGCACGGCCGGCGCCAAGCTCTTTAACTCCACGCCCATGGAGCAGACCGTGTGGATGAGCCACCGCGACGCCGTGTCCGAGGTGCCCGAGGGCTTTACCGTTACCGCCAGCACCGACGTGTGCCCGGTTGCCGCCATGGAGTGCGTCGAGCGCAAGATTTTCACCACGCAGTTCCACCCCGAGGTCAAGCACTCCGAGTACGGTCAGCAGCTGCTGAGCAACTTCCTGTTTGAGATCTGCGGCCTGGAGCCCAACTGGAGCATGGACAACCTGGTCGAGACCATGACGGCCGAGTTCCGCGAGAAGGTCGGCGACGACCGCGTGATTCTGGCCCTGTCCGGTGGCGTCGACTCCTCCGTCGTGGCCGCGCTGGGCGCTCGCGCCGTGGGCAAGCAGATGACCTGCGTGTTCATCAACCACGGCCTGCTGCGTAAGGGCGAGCCCGAGCAGGTGGAGGAGGTCTTCACCAAGCAGTTCGACGTCGACTTTATCCACGTCCACGCCGAGGACCGCTATGCCGAGCTTCTGGCCGGCGTGATCGAGCCCGAGGAGAAGCGCCGCATCATCGGTACGCAGTTCTGGAAAGAGTTCTTCGCCGTGGCGCAGCAGCTCGAGTGCGACGGCAAGCCGGTCAAGTACCTGGCTCAGGGCACCATCTACCCCGACATCATCGAGTCCGGCGCTCGCAAGACAGGCGGCAAGACGGCTACCATCAAGAGCCATCACAACCTGATCCCGTTCCCCGAGGGCGTGCACTTCGACCTTATCGAGCCGCTCGACCACTTCTTTAAGGACGAGGTCCGCGCGCTTGGTCTGGCGCTCGGCCTGCCGGGCCACATCGTGTTCCGCCAGCCCTTCCCGGGCCCGGGCCTTGCCATCCGCATCATCGGCGCGGTCGACAAGGAGAAGCTCGAGATCCTCAAGAACGCCGACGCCATCGTGCGCGAGGAGCTCGACGCCTACAACCAGCGTCTGTTTGAGCAGACCGGCGAGCGCAACTCCGAGCACAGCTGCTGGCAGTATTTCGCGGTCCTGCCCGACATTAAGTCCGTCGGCGTTATGGGCGACGAGCGCACCTACCAGCGCCCAATTATCCTGCGTGCCGTCGAGTCCAGCGACGCCATGACCGCCGACTGGGCCAAGCTGCCCTACGACGTCCTGGCCCGCATCTCCGGCCGCATCGTTGCCGAGGTCCCTGGCGCCAACCGCGTATGCTACGACATTACGTCCAAGCCGCCCGCGACCATCGAGTGGGAATAGAACAGACGTTCGATAAAAAAATATAGTATAAGATAGCGGGCACGGTTTCAATCGAATTCGTGTCCGCTGCTGTATGTGTGTCCTTGCACGCCCAATATGTGCCGTAAAAGCCGTCTTCTTCAACGTCAAAGTGAATGGGCTTCATTTTTGCCTTTTAAAATCTAATTTTCACGATTTGCATTTTCATCCCGTTGTCACCGACCCTTGCGAGAAACCGGAAAAAGCCGCTGACAGAAGGGTCTCTCAAATCGTTGTAACCCAGCATATAGCCGCGACTTGTGACCTGCAGACGGCTGTTCCACGTGCCGATTTCCTTGGCGGCATCCGAAACCGCAAAATATGCCCCCACATCCTTGATTTTTGCAGTCTTAAGCCATGTTTTTGCGATCATCTTTACTGCCGTCCGATTGGCAGCATCAAAGACCAGCACACCGCCGGGGAAAGCGTCCGCCATCCCCCGCACCAGTTCCCGGACCTGCTGGGTCAGAAAGTAATAGAACACTCCGGAGGCAAAGAACACCGCCCCGCCGGAGGCATCGATTTTGCCAAACCATGCGGTGTCTTTCAGGTCGCAGGGGATATTTTGTTCTCGATCCCCGGCGGGCAGCAGCTGCTGCCGCAAGGCAATCACATCCGGGAAGTCCAGAT
>CAUDZT010000083.1 GCA_958453935.1 uncultured Collinsella sp.
TCCCCGGCGGGCAGCAGCTGCTGCCGCAAGGCAATCACATCCGGGAAGTCCAGATTGTAGATCTTGCATCTACCGTTGTCGCAGGTTCTGCCGGTGTTGTCCAGCCCGCAGCCCAGATTGACCACCGCCGCATTGGGGTGGTCTTTCAGGTAATCCCGCACCTCGAAAGCAAGATCACCCTGCCGCATGGCCACCTCCAGCGCACCAAAGCGCTGCATCAGGCTGCGGGAGTTTTTCTCTGCCTCTGAAAAGTCGTAGTCGATCTGGTCGAGCAGACGAACCGCTGTTTCATCCCTGTAAAGGTTCGGGTACAACTCCGTACACAGCTTCCGGGAATACAGCGGGAGGATCAGCGTCTCCTGCACGGTGTTTTTCTCAATTTTACATTTCATAGGTTTCTTCCTCAGTGAATAAAAACTGTCATAATTGCCGCCAGCATAGCCGCTATGACCGTCATGCCTATCGCCATGTGCAGGATGGATGCAAAAATACCCGTGCTTGATGCCCCTACTTCCGCGCCGTGACGCAGAGCCACTTTTTCTTTTTGTGTATCTGCACCTCGTGAAAACCCGCCTGCTCCAGACATGCCTTTAATTCAATGTCCTTGTAGATGGTCATGCCGCCGATGATCTGCGTCCACCTCTCGTCCTTGTCCGTATCGCCATTGCTCTCGTTGCAGATGAGAATTGTCCCGCCTGGCTTCAGCGTCCGCCAGACCTCACGGAAGCATCGGGGCAAATCAGGCCAAAAATAGACGGTCTCAAAGGCCGTGGCGGCATCGAAGTAGCTATCCTCAAACACCATATCCGCCACACTGCCTTGCAGAACGGCGCAACGCCCCTCCTGAATTGCAATTCGGTTGAGCTTTCTAGTCTTCTCCACGCTGACGGGCGAATAGTCGACGCCCTTGACGACGCCATGCGGGCATTTTTTCAGCAGCCGTTTTATGTTCGCCCCGCCGCCGCAGCCGCAATCCAGCACCTTGGCGTTTGGCGCAAGTCGTAGAAATCGAAGTCCCCACCGCGCCACAGGGCTGTGGCCCAGGTTCATCATGGCAACCATAAGTTTTCCGCCGAGGCCCACGGGCTTGCGGGTGTTTTCAAAGAACGACATCTGGCCCCTCCGATTTCGTGCATTCCGCATAGGTCAACGGGAACGAGGCCTTCAGCACCGCGCTTTTCCGCACCGCCCAGCCGTTTTGACGCAGGAAACGCAGGTATTCCTCGCTTGTCCACCCGCTGTGGAGGGGGAATCCCGCCATACTCATGAAAAAGGCTTTTGCCTTGCCGGAAACCGAGTTCCCCGCGTGGGTGAAGGTTGGCGCGATGAGCACGCCGTCGTCCTTCAGCACCCGCCTGATTTCTTGCAGGGCCTTTTCCGGATGCGGCACTATGTGAAGTGCGTTGGACACGATCACCACTTCGAAGGACTTCTGTGCATAGGGCAGGCGGAACATATCTTGTACGGAAAAGTGCAGCTTTGCGGATTGATTGTCCCGCTTTGCTTCAAGGATCATCTTTGCAGAGGCGTCCGTAGCCTCGATGCGCGCCGCCGCATCCACGACGCTCTTTGCGATGAGCCCCGTGCCGGTGGCAACCTCCAGCACGGTCTTTGCTTTCACCACCGGCCGGATCAGCCCATACATCTTCTCATACGCCGCCCGGTCGTTTCGCATGAAACGGTCGTACCGACCAGCATTCCTGTCCCAGAAGTCCTTGCGTTCGTGCATGGCCATCGCCCCCAAACAGTTAGAGCCATCTAACTATAACACACGAATCATGCAGTAAGATGAGGCTAACCTTCTTTTCTTGGCTAAGACGCATCTCTTCGGTTTTCGCTTATAACGGCGCGAATCAGATACTAGGCTGGAGCTGAAGAAAGAGCTCGGCGGACAGGTAGGTCGATACCGGTTCCCGGAACGGTGATCCAGCCAATTACACCAGGGCCCTAGTCATTGAGTGGAAATAGAAAATTCCTTAGTTATGTGGGTATAAATTTGATTTCCTTTAGGATACCCCCCATAACTATATGAATTGACCTGCTGACTCCAATGAAGATTGGAGGGCAACTGCCAGGGGTGACGGCCCAGCGAGTGTTATTTTGCGAGCTATGCGCGTTGAAAGCGACCTTTCGTGGCATAAACTACTTGCCGGAAGCCGCGGCTTTCAGAGTACGGCTTACGTGTACGTTTAACCTCCGTGGGCGACGGGGTGCCGCAAGGCGTAGAATATCGCCCACCTGTAGGGGCCTGCAGCGATGCGGGCCCCACTTCGTATGAAGAGGCGCAACCGGTGAAGGTCGTATCCATCTCCCAGGACTTCTTTGACCTCGTCGAGGGCGACCGCGAGCTCATGCTTAAGCACAATCTCCCCTGCATCGTGGTGGTGAGGCTGCGTTTCCGCGGGAAGCGCAGGGACTTCGCCGTGCCGCTGCATTCCAACATCGCCCCCAACGTGCCCAAAGACCAGTACTTTGCGTTGCCACCCCGCCCCACGACGAGCCCCGGCTGTCGCCACGGCATCCACTACATCAAGATGTTCCCCATAACCAAGTCCTACCAGCGCCGCTTCAGGACCGAGGGCTCGGCCTACTACGAGACGCTCCAGCGCATCATCGACGGCAACATCAAGCGCATTGTCTCCGAGTGTCAGGCGTACCTCGACCGCTACGAGCGCGAGGGAAGGCCCCGCTTCGCCGTCGACATCGACCGCATCGTGGGCCTGCTGGAGGGCGAGAAGTAGGGCACCTCGGCTCAGTCTCGAGCCATGTGGAGTCGCTCCGCATTTTTGAACGCCGCGTGTGCGCCCAAATACTTGAGAAACAAGCTGTGAAGTGCAGTGGCTCGCCCGTGCCCGTGCATAGCCGTCACCATTAGCGTCTACGCGGCGTCGGCTTCAAGTGGAACTGGCCCCACTGCTGTATATGGTTTGCCTTGCTGCACATGGCGATCGATGCCCACGATGCTTCTGCTTGCGCTTCAGCTTTCGCTGCTCGAAGCGCGCCTCCGCCTCATCCGCGCGGCGTTGGCTTCTTGCGCGGGCTGACTCCCGTTTCATCGCTTCCCGCTGTGCTGCGAGCGCCTGTTGTGCCTTGGTGCTCACCGCGGGCCGCTTAAGGGCTTTCGCTGCCTCGCGAGCGCGTCGCTTGGGATTCTTCGCGGGCTTGCTTGCCTCAGCCGGTTCGCCACCGAAGAATGAGAACTTCTCCCATTTGCTTGTAACGAATCGCAGGATTTCCTCATCGGACGGTTCTGCACCGAAGACGATGCGGACGACGCCGTATCTGCCGTCCTCGACATGCTCCGCCAGCCCGACCCAGAATTGGCTGTCATGATATACGGTCAGGGTGGATGACACACTGATCTGCATGGTTGGTTCCTCCTTTATGTAGATGACCATGCAGAGAAGGGACAACCAAGGAGGCAGGTTACTGATGCGGACTCCCGCACGCCCACGACTACCCGACGGGGACTGTGTTTTCATCTCTGGTGCCCGCATTGTAGCACGCGCGGATTTACGATGTTGATCGCCGGCGCCTAGGCGGAGATGAAGGCGGTTCGATCTAGGTCAAGCCGGTCGCTCGTTCATGAAGCGGCCGATTCCCTGAAAATAAAAGGCGCCCAGGAGGACACCTACAGGCTATCTTCGAACTACTTGGTTTGGGGCAGACGGAGGAAAAAATAGGGCAGAATCGCTCTCACGATCCCGCCCCGCAAACCCGAGGGTTTCTAACTGGCTCCATTATTCCGGGCTTCTCAGTTCTGTCATTGACCCAGGTATCACCCGTCTCCTATAGCGAGTGAATATAAAAATAGGGCAGAGTCGCTTGCGCAAGTCCGCCCCTAAAACCGTGAAGGTTTTGCTATCTGCAGGCTATTCTACCAACCCGAGCGATTCTGTCAACCTGCGAAGGAACTCGAGCGCGGAGCGAGCTGCGGCGTCGGGCCCCTTGTCGGGCAGCGCCTCGGTTTCTCCGTCGGCCCTGGCGAACATCTCGGCGAGCTCGGATGCGGCGCGCGAGCGCGAGGAGCCCTCGGGTACCAAGCCGGAGTGCGCCACGAGCACGGTCGCGACCTCCTGCATGGCCGTATTCCCCATCCACTTCCTCCTGGTCGCCTTGGGGATTCCCACGGCGGCGACCCTTCGGGAGACGCCACTGGACGCCGAGCCCCGGGCGGCGCCCCTCTCGGCGAAGCAGTTGATCAGGCACGAGCCGTGCGCGGCGCAGTTGCGGACGGACTTCACGCGCTTGAGGTCGTAGTGGGAGGCCTCGAAGCGCCTGTCGCCCCATCGCCTGGCGCAGAAGCGCACGAAGTCGATGAGGGTGCCGAACGAGGTGAGCTCAAGGAAGGCCCAGGCAGGCATGTCGCCGGAGTACTTCGCGTAGAGGCTCGAGCTGTAGGGGCTGCGGCCGCTCATCTTGAGCTCGCGCAGGCGGTACTCCCTGTTTGCAGTGGTAAGCGATGCCATGTAGTCGGCCACGATGGCGTAGCCGTCCTCTCCACGGTCCTCCATCTCGCGAAGCAGTGTCACCTTCTGGAAGTGCTCGATGTCGAGCGTCATGCCGAGCAGGGCGTGGCGTAGCTCCTGGTCGAGCGCCGCGAGCAGGCGTAGCTGGCCGAAGTCGAGGTCTACGTAGCGGCCGTCGCGCGGGCCTCCCTCGTATTTCGAGAAGAGTTTGCGATAGGATGCGAGCTTGAAGAAGTTGCACTTGTCGCGCAGGTAGTCCTCGGCCTCTTCCTCGGAACACAGCTCGAAGGCTACGCCCTTCTGCTTGAGGTGCTCTATCTGCTGCTCGATCGTGAGGATCGGCTTCCTATCGTGGGGTTCGGCCATGCTCGTTCTCCTGTCATAAAAAGTATTGCCTATTTTACCAGCATGTTCTCGACATTCGGTGAAGGCCTCATCGTCGACTCATGGGCAAGCCGCCTGATACGACTCCCTTTCCCTGCCAGCAGCGCAGTCGCCTGACCTGCGGCTTTGGAATCGCGTTGGAAGCCGCCCTCGACCAATCATTTGCAGTTGTTGCGAGTGGCTTGTGCGTGATGCTGCGGTTGAGTTCCAGAAACGGGCGATTCCGCCCAATCGGGCATCCGAATCACGGCCGGAAGCTCCTTTGGGACAAAAACAAAAACTCAAAGCCCTGAGTTTGAAAAAAGTTTTTGAAGTTGTCCCAGCTTTTGTCCCCGAAGCCGACGAGACGCGACATCGCGTCATTCGGCGGCACGCGTTCCGTGTCGATGCCGAAAACTGGGTGCAACTGGAATGACGGGACGACAGAACCAAAGCCACCAGCGAAATAGTGGGAATAACAGCCCTCGAACCCTTTGGTTCGAGGGCTTTCTTTTTGCATCTTTACCTGGGAAAACGACCCAATTATTCCCGTGTGTCCCTACTGGGCGGTACAACGGAGTACTCGGCGGTACGGGAATAATTAGGCCCTGCGGGAATAATTCACAATTCGGGTCCCCCGAAGGCCGATTTCGAGCGGATGAAACTGACTTGAAACTGCGAGGCGGATTCAAGCCCTCTTCAATTGCATTCGCCCAGGTCAACAAATGGGAATAAAGAAATGCGAAAATCGGTTTCCGCAGTTTCAGTGACCCCGAATGCCGCCGAATAACGCCGTGTATTCTGAGCGTATTGCTTGCATTGTTGCATTATTTTCCACAATGCAAGCATGGAATAAATCGAAGTCATACGAGCCACCAACGACATCGCCTCTTCCCAAAGGGGGCTCTTCACATCTGTGCAGGCGAAGGTGCTCGGCGTCGAGCGGTACGCGCTCTCGAGGCTGGAAGGGCTCGGCAACATAGAGAGGCTCGCGAAGGGCGTCTACCGCATGGGCGGCTCACCGAGCACGCGGGAGGAGGACGTCCTCGCGGCCTGACTGTCGATCGACCCGGGGAGGCGCCCCGTCGCCATGGGGGCGACGGCTGCATGGCTCTACGGCATCGGCGAGGTCAGCCCCTCGCCCTACGAGTTCTGCACGCCCGAGAGAAAGCAGACTAAGCGCCCGAACCTGATTCATCAGGAAGCGCCGCCTCGACCCGAAGGACGTGGCGATCGTCTCGGACATCCCGGCGACGAGGCCCTGGCTCACGGTGGTGGACCTGATAGACTCCGGGGAGGAACTGAGCCTGGTCGCGAACGTGCTCGCGGACGCGCTCGAAAGGGGCCTCGTCGAAGACGAGGGCGCGCTGAGGGAGAAAATCGACGCCGGGGGGCAAAAGCCGGGATGCCGGCGGGGGCCAGCCTGTACGATTCGTTAGCTAGGAGGCGGGAAGAATGACGTACGAGAACGGCGGTCAGCTCGACAGGGCCCTGAAGAGGGCCGTTCGCGACAGGGGCGGTGACCCCGGGGACGGCTGTCGTCGGGCTTTGCGCGACCGGTTCCTGCGCAGGGTGTTCAGCAACCCCGACGGCCGGTTTATCCTCAAGGGCGGAAGCGGGCTGCTCGCGCGCATCCCCGACGGCCGCGTCACGCGCGACATCGACTTCGCGACGGCATCTGTGTTTGATAGCGTTCAATTTACGGGTTGGGGCTGCGGTGGAAATCCTGGACCAAAAGAGGACCAGGATTTCCACCGCAGCCCAAACCCGAAAATCAGGCTTGACTAAACACAGACGGTCTGCTGCGCGAGTACTTCCCGAAGGGGACCGGCTTCTCTGCGGTCTCGGACGAGGAGGTCGAGCGGGTGTACGATGCCATCAACCGCAGGCCCCACAAGCGCCTGGGGTTCAGGACGCCCTACGAGGTCCACTACTCAGGGGTGTTGCAGTTGCTCTGAGAATTCAAGCTCGAAAAGGCGCAAGCAAAGGTATCTTGACTACGCTCTAAAGCGTGGCGTGAAGTCCGGCATCGTTGACGCGCTGAGGCTTCAGGGAATTGCCGCGAGCGAGGTTGATGCAGTTTCTGTTGTGGTTGACGAGCATTCGACTTCGATCGACGGAAAGTACAACCTGGCAGAATCGGTTGATGAGGAGCTGCGCTGCGGCATGTTCAACCCAACGTGGCAGACCTCCTACCCTCCTGTATTTAGCGACTGGCTGCCCAAGATTCCAGTCTCCTATGTCGACTCCTCCAAGGTGGCTATGGTGAGGGCGGCTGACGTGACGGCGAACTGGGCATTTATGGCCGAGCGCGACAAAGAGACATATCCGCGAGCCTACGAGATGCTATCAAAGGCGACGGTCCTCGGGCTTCTGTAGCGTTGGACATGTAACTATCTGTCTTTTCAAAAGCCGTGAAGATCTTGGTGGATGATAAATTGCGATTTGTCGACCTG
>CAUDZT010000084.1 GCA_958453935.1 uncultured Collinsella sp.
GGAACAGCGACGAGAGCATGACCTGCATCATCGAGAAGATGACGAAGCGCTTGCTGATGCCGCTCCAGCAAAGGAGCGCCACGGGGATGTTGAGCGCGAGCATGCCGAGCGAGATGTCGATATGAACGCCGCCGAGCGAGGTGACGCGATCGAGCAGGACCGCGACGCCGGTGAGGCCGCTCGGAAGCAGGTCGGCGGGGCGAATGAACGCCTGAATCAGAAATGTCTGGAGAACGGCGGAGATGGTGACCGCCACGGCAGTAATGGCGCGGCGGACGATGGTGAGACGGCCGAGCACGAGCACGCGGTCCGTGAGCTGATTGATGGCGTTCGCCACGTAGGCTCCTTTCGAAGGCAGATGTAATTGTGGGGCATGCCGGCGATTGTAGCATGGAGCGCGAGAGGGCGCTTCAATTCACCCTCTCTCGACAACCAAAACGAGCCAGCAGCTCCCCAACCAAAGAGCCAAATTCTAAGTGAGTAGACTTTTCGCGATCTACCAAGCACGCTCAAAACAGCCACCTCTCCGACCTGCGGTTTTACTAAGGCAGATACGCTTTGTGCTCGGCATGTGCCAAAAAGTCTACTCACTTAGTCCGAGTCGAAGCCAAACGGATCTAAATTGAAGCCAAAATGAGCCAATCCACCGCAAGAGACGTGTGAATCCGCACTTCTTGCGGCGAATTGACGCTACAAAGCGGTCAGAATGTCGGCGAGGTTGTCGATGACGGCGTCGGCTCCCGTTTGGTCCAGGTTGACGCCCTCGTGCGGACGCAGTGCCAGGACGCGCGCACCGGAGCGCTTGCCGGCCTCGATGCCCAAAGGCGAGTCCTCGATAACCAGGCACTCGGTAGGCTCCACACCCAGCGCCTCCATAGCGCGCAGGTAGATCTCGGGGTCGGGCTTAAACGCACTGCACTCGTGACCGCTGATGGTGTAGTCCAGCACGTCGGCGATACCGGCAATCTCAACCAGCTCGTCAATGAGCTCACGATAGGACGAGCTTGCGATGGCGCACTTCACGCCGCGCTCGTGCAGCTCGCGCATCACCGGCTCCGTCTGCTCGTTGAGCAGCTCGGCATACGGAACGGGGTGAACCGGGCTGTAGACCTGCTTGTACTCCACGCGCAGACGCTCGCGCAGCTCAATATCGTCGGGCACCAGCGACTTCCAAATGGCAGGCTCGTTAGACCCCGAAAGATCGGGGATCTCGTCAAAATGGAACCCCTTCTCTTCCATAAAGGCCACGCGGCGACGGTTGTAGAACCACTCGGTATCGACCAGCACGCCGTCCATATCAAACAGCACTGCCTTGATCATACGCATCTCCTCCCACCTGCCAAAAAGGGACAGGTTTATTTTGGTAGGTTTTATCTGGTGTTTTGCGACGCGACAGACACGCCCTCCCCAAAGCAAAAAAGGGGACGGGGCAAAACCCCATCCCCTCTCAATCAACCCGTAAGGTCTACTTACTTGTGATTAGTAGGAAAGCTTCCACATGTAGCGACGCATGGTCAGCGGGTGCTGACGGGCCTCGGCGATCTGGTTGCCGTACTCGCGCATAACGGCGAGGTGCAGCAGCGGGTTGAAGTAGGTGATGACGCTCGCGGGCACGGCGTCAGCCAGGCCGTAGTCCTTGGAGTCGATCAGAGCGACCTTGGCGCCCATGCGCTCAAGGAAGGTGAGGGCGCGGGCGTCCATCGGACGGGTAGCGCCATCGGACATGAAGAAGACGTAGGGCTTACCCTCGGTGGAAACCTCGAACGGGCCGTGGAAGTACTCGCCGGTGTTGTAGGCGGCGGCGTCGATCCACTGCATCTCGGTGAACAGGAAGGCGGCGTGAGAGTAAGCCATCTTCTCGGAGGCACCGGAGGCCATGAAGTAGATCATCTTGTCGTCCTTGAAGTCCTCGGCAAACTTCTTGGCGAGCTTCTTGCAGTGCTGAGCGGCGTTCTCGCAGAGATCGAAGACGTTGGTGAGGCCGGTGATCATGTCCTCGTAGTGGTCATAGCCCTCGGTCTGCTGAAGGATCTCGAGAGCAAGAGCGATGGCGTAGCCGGGCTTCTCGCACTTGGCAGCGTAGTTGGCGTGGAAGCCGTGAACGATGACGTGGTCGGCGTCGACGGTCAGAGCGGAGCCAGCCTTGTTGGTGAGGGAGACGACCGGGCAGTTGTGCTTCTTGGCGGTCTTGTTGGCCTCGACGGTCTCGGGCGTGGAGCCACCGAGGGAGCAGGTGATCACGAAGGTGTGCTCGTTGACCCAGGAAGGCGTGTCGTAGTTGAACTCGTTAGCGGTGAAGATCTGAACGTTCAGCTTGTCCGTGTTGTTGGCCAGGAAGTACTTGGCGGGGTAAAGGTCGGACATGGAAGCGCCGCAGCCGACGAAGGCGACGCTGTGGATCTCGTGGTTGGACAGGACGTCAGCGACGATCTGCTTAGGGAGGTTAAGGTCGATCTCGTACATCTGACACATTCCTTTCGATTTTTGCGGCGCCACATTGCCGGGCGCTCGCAGGGTTACCGTGATTTGGACCGAGTCGCCGGCCCGTTGAGGATGTGTCAAAGGAACTGTCCCTTTGACACATTTAGGGATGGAAGCCTGCCTGGGGTATGGGATGCCAGGCAGGCCCCCGGGGGAAAGCGATTAGGCGCTTGGTCGCGACTAGGCCAGGATGCCGGCCGCGGAGAGGGCGATGCCGCCCACGATGGCGATCACGAGAAGCCAACCGGTGTTGACGTTCTTCTTGATGAGCCAGTACATAAGGCCGGTGAGGCCAAGGGAAATCATCTGGGGCATCATGCCGTCCAGGATGTCCTGGATCACGACGGTGCCCTCAGCGAACTGCAGCGGGGTGGTGGCGCCGATCAGCGTAGCGATCATGCCGCCCACGGACATAAGACCCACGATGCCGCAGACATACATGAGCTTCTCCATGAGGTCGCCGCCCTGAAGCTTGCTCAGGTACTCGTGGCCGCCCTGATAGCCCATCTTGGCTGCGAACCAAGTGATCAGCACAGAGGGGACGATGGAGATGAGCATAGCCAGGATCGGGCCCATGATGGAGCCCTGCTGAGCCAGCTGAACGCCCAGGCCAAAGGCGATAACGCGGATGGTGCCCTGGAAGAAGGAGTCACCGATACCGGAAAGCGGACCCATGAGGGAGGTCTTGACCGCGTTGATCGAATCGGGATCGAAGTTCTCGGGATCCTTGGCGTACTCTTCCTCCATGGAGGCGGAGAGGCCCAGGATGAAAGCGCTCGTCTGCGGGGTGCAGTTGTAGAACGCCATATGACGGTGGTAAGCCTCTTTCTTAGCAGCGAGCTGCTTGGGGTCGGACTCATCCGGATAGAGGCGATCGAGCGTGGGAACCATGCCGTAGAGGAAGCCCATGTTCATCTGACGCTCGTAGTTCCAAGAGGCCTGGATGGCCCAGGAGCGCCAGAAGAACTGGCTGACCTTCTTGTTCAGGGACACGTCCTTGGTTGCGGTTGCCATAGTGTGTTCCTCCTTAGTCTTCGTCGTCTTCGAGCGGATCGTAGTCGGAATCGACACCGGCGGCTGCATGGGAACCGTTGAACTTGAAGCCCATGAAGACGACAGCCAGGCACACACCGATCAGAGCGACCGCGATGACGGACAGGTTGAGGTAAGCGGCGAGCAGGAAACCGATGAACAGGAACGGAGTCATACCCTTCTTGATCATCATGGTGAGCAGCAGGGCCAAGCCGTAGGCGGTCATGATCTTGGTCGAAACGTTAAGACCAGTGGACAGCCACTCGGGAACCATGTTGACGATGGCCTGAACCAAGTCGGTGCCAACAAAGACGGCGAGGAAGATCGGCAGGAAGTACATGACGGCGTACAGACCGGAGCCGGCGCAGATGTGCATACGGTAAGCGGTCTTGAACTTTCCGTTATCGATCGCGCTATCTGCCACATGGGTGAGGGCGGCGATGATGGAACGGAACACGATGCCGAGGAGCTGACCCAGGACGGCGACCGGGATGGCGATCGTCATGGCGGTCTCGGCGGAAGCATCGGTCAGGCACGCAAAGGCAGCGGCCACGATGCCGCCCAGGACCATATCGGGCGGAACGGCGGCGCCGACCTGCACCAGGCCCATGGACACGAGCTCGACGGCGGCACCGACGGCAAGGCCGGTGGGCACATCGCCCAGCAGCAGACCGACGAGCGTAGCGCCAACGAGGGGCTGCTCGAAGTTAAGACGACCGAGCAGGCGGGAGTCCCACATGCAGAACACGCCGACGAGGCCGACGAGCACCGCACTGATGAACGTATTCATACCCTTCTCCTTTCAGTCAGGCAAAAGCCTGGTTGATTACAGCTTGGCGTCGATGTCGACGCTCTGATACGTAGGGGTCTGCTGGACGTAGAGCTTGATGCCCATGTCGAGCAGCTGGTTGACGTCGGCCTTCTGGGTGGCGTCGAGGAAGACGGAGCTGTCCTTGCCGCCAATCTGATCGGCACCGTCGTGGTTGGCGGTGGCGCCCAGGTTGATGGCGTCGAGCTTGTAGCCCTGGCAGAACTGCAGCATCTCGGCCGTGTTGCCAAAGACGAACATGACGCGCTCGCCGAGGGTGTTGAGCTTGTCCATCTTGGCGAGGGCACGCTCGACGGTGAAGACGTTCAGGCGCACGCCCTGGGGCTTGGCCAGCTTAAGGGCACCCTTCTTGATGTCATCGTTGGCGGCAGCGTTGTCGACGACGATGATGCGCTCGGCCTGGACCTTAGTGGTCCAGGTAAAGACGACCTGGCCGTGCAGCAGACGGTAGTCAAGACGCGCGAGGACGATCTTGGCGGGACCGGAGCTGTGACGGGACGCCTTAGCCTTCTTGGCGGGAGCCGCGGCCACCTCGACCGGTGCGTTGGGGTTGGTCAGACCGGTGCGGGCCTCGTTGATGAGGGCCGCGAGCTCGGTGCCCTTGACGGGGGCGGGGCTCATAGCAAGCGTGAGCGCCAGCGGGATGTTGAAACCGCTGACAACCGTGAACTTCGTGCCGTTCTTGGAAAGCTCGACCATGTTGTTGTTGACCGAGCTACCGAGCATATCGGTTAGCACATACACGGTGTCGTCCGCGTTGAACGTGGCGATCATAGCCTCAACCTTATTGGTGATGGGCTCCTTGTCGTCACGAGCAAGCGACACGACGTGGACGTTCGACACGTCGCCGAGAACCATCTCGAGCGTGTCTTTGGCGCCTGCGGCCAGGCCGCCATGAGATGCGAGAATGATCTGATTCATCTTGCCTCCTCCTTTTCGTTATGTTCATTATAACGTCTTATACGTTGCTTATATTGATAATTAGTATATAAACCGTTCGCGGGTGAAAAACGACCGTTGGCGGGTTTAACGCAATCGAAACGATGGTCTTGGGTAGGTCGGCGCTGGCTAGGCGCCGCCCGATCAAACGCCGGGCGCTACCTGCTCAAACACACCGCCAATCCCCTATCGCACGAAGTACCAGGGGCTTTCCTGCACGGTGGGCTCCAGCGCAATGCCCGTGCGCTCGCGGAAGAGATCCATGTCCTGCGATTTCTCCGTCCACCACGCGTTGGGCTTAAAGGTCATGCTCTCAACGACATGGCCGACAAACACACTGTTGCGCAGCTTGGAAAAGTCGGTGTTCATAATCACGATGGACGCGAGCACCAAAACGATGCCCAGAACTTTGATCGCGCCGGCGGGCTCGGCGTAGACACCAATGCCCAGCAGTACGGTGACGACTGTCTCGAATGACATTACGACGGGAACTTTCGACGTCTCGAGCCCCATGGACAGACCCTGCATATATAAGATGTAAGCCACGGCTGTGGGGATGAGTCCAAAGCCAAGGAACAGCAGCAGCAGCTGTGGCGACATTGCCGCGGCGACATCCGGCCACGGAGCCGCGATAGCTGCCATAACCGCACCGCCAAAAACAAAGCCCCAAAACGTGACAGCCAGCGGGTGGACCGTCTTGGTTGCTATCCGGCTAAACACCGCGAGCGACGCACCACAAAGGCCTGCAATCACGCCCGACGTGACGCCCCAAACCGAAAAATGAAAACCGGAAAGGTCGCCATTGGTCACCGCAAGCACACAGCCAACGATGTTAAAGACAATGGCAACGAGCTTGTTGAGGGTCACGTCCTCGCGATAAAGAACGCGGCCGAGCGCGACGCCAAACACCGGCGACGTGTAGAGCAGCACCGATGCCGTGGACATGCCCACCTCGCGCATGCACTCGTAATAGCAGGTGTTGGCGGCAGCCAAACCGACGATACCGACAAGCGCGCAGGAAACAAGCTCTTTAGGGCTTGCCTTGAACAGGGTCAGCGGACCCTGGACCACGGTAGACCCCTCACCCGGACGGCAGCCCATAAACATCAGGACCGGCGCCAAGATAAGCGCTCCGACCAACAAGCGAAAGGCAGCCATGCTCTGGGACGAAACGCCCATGGCCGAGATGCCGTTTACAAAGATTCCGATGCTGCCCCACATAAGCGCGGCGATCAGCACCAGCACATAGCCCAGATTGCTCCTCTTCAACGCAGCCTCCTCAGTATTATTTCCAATATGTTTCATGCTACGTTATAGTCGTTATATACATTTTTCAAGGCACAAATCGGCGAACGGGAAATCTCTCGACACAAGGAGTGTCCCCAACTGCCGGCAGAAAAGGAACGTCCCTAACTGCCGGCAGAA
>CAUDZT010000085.1 GCA_958453935.1 uncultured Collinsella sp.
CGGTGCTGGGCGCCCACATATCGTCCCGCGCGCAGTTTCGCAGCAAAGCGAGAATGTTTGAGCACGGGATGATATGTGGGCGCCCAGCACCGGGGACGGTGGGACCTACTCCGTCTCGCCCGGTCGAGCGCCGCGGGCCAGGGCGTCCTGGTACTCCTTGACGGCCTTGATACGCTGCATCGGCTTGAGTCGCTCAAACATGGTGTTGCCGTGCAGGTGATCGATCTCGTGCTGCAGGCACACGCAGAACAGGTCGCCCGTAGCCTCGTAGCGAATCAGGTTTGCGTCCAAGTCGTACGCCTCGACGACGACATGGTCGGGACGCTCGATCTCGCAGCTAATGCCAGGGATGGACAGGCAGCCCTCGCTAAACGGCACCAGATGGTCGCTCTGCTCCACGATCACGGGGTTGATGAGCACGTACGGGTCATAGTCGTTCTTGTCGGTGTAGTCGCAGTCGATGGTGACGAGCTGGATGAGCTCGCCGATCTGCGGGGCAGCAAGGCCGCAACCGCCGTTCTCGAACATCATCTTCTTCATCTTCTCGGCAAGCGCCTCAATCGCTGGGGTGATCTCCTCGATGACGGCGCACTCCTGACGCAGGCGCGGGTCGGGCGACAGTACGATTCCGTTGGCTTCCATGGCCATCCTTTCGGGTTGTTACATCAAATCATAGGCGTCGACGTCAACGCTCACGCTCACGCCGCGCACAGAGCCCACCTCTTTGAGGCAGGCGTCGATATCATCAGAGACATGGTACCCCACGGGCGACTTCACAAGCAGATGGAAGCGGTAACGGTCCTTGGCTCTCTCGATTACACACGAAGCCGGGCCCAGCACCTGCGGCATGGCACTCCCCGCCCTCAAAAAGTCGGGCGCGGCGGCATGCCAGCGGCGCTTAAGAAGCTTTGCAATGCGCCCAATGTAGTCCTGCGCGTCATCCGCGTTCGTCGACCACACCAAAATGTTGACCAGGCGCACAAAGGGCGGATACAGCGCGTCGCGCCGCTGGTCAAGGTCGTAGTCGGTAAAGATAGAACGGTCGTGCTCGGCGACGGCGCGAATGACCGGATCCTCGGGCAGATAGGTCTGGATGATGACCTCGCCGGGACGATCGCCGCGGCCGGCGCGGCCCGCCACCTGCTCCAGCAGATCGTAGGCGCGCTCCCCTGCGCGGAAGTCCGGCAGCTTGAGGGCGAAGTCGGCATTGACCACGCCCACGAGCGTGACCTCGGGAAAGTCGAGACCCTTGGCGATCATTTGGGTGCCCAGCAACACGGCGCAATCGGCCGCATCGAACTGCTCGAGCAGCTTTTTGTGCGCATCCTTGCCGCGCGTGGAATCGGCATCCATGCGGATGATAGCGACGTCCTCGGGCAGCATCTGGTGCAGTGCGTCCTCGATCTGCTGCGTGCCCAGCCCCATTTTTGCCAGGTAGCGACTGCCACATTTGGGGCAACGACTCGTGGGCGCGGGATACGGCTGCACGCGCCAGGAGGATCCGCATGTGTGACATTGCAGCGTGTGCGTGCGCTCGTGATACGTAAGCGCGGTGGAGCAGTGGTTGCAGGTGGGAACGCAGCCGCACTCGCGACACATCAGGAAAGGCGCAAAGCCACGGCGGTTATGCAGCAGCACGGCCTTCTCGCGGCGCTCGACCACACGCTCCAAGCCCTCCATCAAGGGTTTTGAGAACATGGAGCGGCTGCCGTGAGAAAACGCACGGCGCAGGTCGGCAATGCGGACCGTGGGAAGCACGGCGTGTCCCGGGCGCTCGGGCATCTCGACACGCGTCCAAGTGGCACCGTTATACGTGCCACGACGGCAGCGGTCGAGGGCCTCGGCAGAAGGCGTGGCGGAGCCCAACACGAGCGGGCAGCGATAGCGCCGCGCCATCTCGGCTGCCACCTCGCGCGCATGGTAGCGCGGACTGGACCCCTGCTTGTAGCTGGTCTCGTGCTCCTCGTCAATGATGATGAGGCCCAGATCGCTGAGAGGGCAAAAGAGCGCCGAACGTGCGCCGACGACCACGCGGGCCGCACCGCTGGCAACCATATCCCACTGGTCCAGACGCTCCCCAGCAGAAAGACGCGAGTGGAAAACCGCGACCGTCTCGCCAAAGCGGGAGCGGAAGCGGCCGACGGTCTGGGCTGTCAGCGAAATCTCGGGTACCAGCACGCAGGCAGAGCGGCCAGCCGCGAGCACGCGCTCGATGGCGGATAGATAGACCTCGGTTTTGCCGGAGCCCGTAACACCGTCCACGAGCACCACGTCGCCGTGCGCATCCAGGCGAGCGCGCTCAATCTGCGCGAGCGCTTGCTGCTGACCGTTCGTAAGCGCGACCGGCGCCTTGCCGCTTGCCGAGGACAGCGTGGTCTGCTCGCTGCAGCCACGCCAGGCGCGGCGCTCTTCCACCACCACGACGCCGCGTTTTTCGAGTGCCTTGATGGTCGCCGACATGCTGTTGTAGAGCAGGTTGAGGTCGCGCGTCGTGACCGGCCCGCACTGGAGCGCCTCGATGAGCTGCCGCTGGCGGACCGCGGTCTTGGGCGGCGTGTAGTCAAAGCCCTCGGGCGTAAGCATGACCCAGCGGTTTTGGATAGGCTTCACGGCGGGACGTTCAACCGTCCACACACTGTCGTCACCCTTGACCACACGCGGGCTGCCGCCAGGGGGCAAGAACAGGCGCAGGCATTCGGAAAGCGTCGCGACATACTCGCGGCTCATCCAGCGTGCAATACGGGCAGCCTCGGCGGTAAAGAGCGGTTTGCTGAGGATGGCCTCGATGGGCTTGATGCGCGCAGGGTCGAGGGCGTTGTTGCCCTGCAGATCGCCCATCTCAGGCGCGATGTCGACGATATAGCCCGCGGCGGCACGGTTACCAAAATGGACTAGGACCGTGGATCCGATCTGCGCCTCGTCAGCAAGGGACCGGGGGATGCCGTAGGCGAATGGCTCGGACAGCGCACGCGTCGGGATGTCGAGGACCACGCTCGCGTAGGCGGCAATGGGCTCGCGCGCAGGCTTAGGCTGAGCCGAGGCAGCGGCAGGCACGGAATTCACCAGAGCCTCCTCCGGTTCCGGTGAACCAAACAGCGACAGTTGCTCGGCCATGGCCCCAGCACCTCCTATCCCATACGTCTACAGAAACAAGAGCCCCGCTCTGAGTGAACGGGGCTCGGATACAAACGTTTGCGCAGCGACTACAGCGCCATCGTGCGGGCGCGGTCGATACGCGCCAGACAGTCGTCACGGCCGACGAGTGCCATGGTCTCGCCCAGCGGGGGGCTCACCATGTTGCCGCAGACGGCGACGCGCACGGCCTGGAACACCACGCGCTTCTTAAGGTCCATCTGCTCGGGCAGCGGCTCAAGCGCGGCGTCGATGGCCTCGGCAGTCCACTTGTCCACGCCCTCGAGCGCGGCCTTGGCGGCATCCAGAATGACGCCCATGCCTTCCTTAGCCAGGCCCTTGTTAACGGATTTCTCGTCATACTCGAGCGCCTCGGCCGTAGCGAAGATGGGAGCGGCGACGGTCACGGCGTCGGCCGGCATCTTGGTGCGCGGCTTGACGATTGCGGCAAGCGCGTCGATCCAGTCCTCGCCGTACTCGACGTTGCCCTCGATGAGACCCGCCTCGTGCAGCTCGGGGACCATGATCTCGTCGGCAAACTGGGCATCGGACATGCCGTTGATGTACTCGGCGTTGACCCAGTCGAGTTTCTTTGGGTCGAAGGTCGCCGGGTTCTTGGAGATGCGGTCGAGCGAGAACTTGCTGGCCAGGACATCGCGCGGGATGATTGTGGTCTCGCCGTCGAGCGACCAGCCGAGCAGCGCCAGGTAGTTGACGAAGGCGTCGGAAAGGTAGCCGGCGTCGCGGTACTCCTCCACCGAGGTGGCGCCATGGCGCTTGGAGAGCTTCTTGCCGTCGGCGCCCAGGATCATGGAGATGTGGGCGAACGTGGGCACGGGCGCGCCGAGGGCCTCGTAGACCATGACCTGACGCGGGGTGTTGGACAGGTGGTCGTCGCCGCGGATGACATGGGTGATCTTCATCATGGCGTCGTCGACGACGGTCGCAAAGTTGTACGTGGGCGTGCCATCGGAGCGGAAGATCACAAAGTCGTCGAGCTCCTTGGCGTCGAAGGTCACCTCGCCGTGGACGGCGTCGTGGATGACGACGTCACCGCGGTCCTCGGGCACCTTGATGCGCAGGACGTAGGACTCGCCGGCCTCGATGCGGCGGCGGGCCTCCTCGGGATCAAGATCGCGGCAGCGGCGCTGATAGCCCTGGAAGGGGTCCTTGCGCTCCTGCGCGGCCTTACGGTCGGCATCGAGCTGCTCCTTGGTGCAGAAGCAGGGATAGGCCTTGCCCTCATCCCAAAGCTTCTGGGCGGCCTGCTTATACAGGTCCAGGCGCTCGGTCTGGGCGTAGGGGCCATAGTCGCCGCCCACCTCGGGACCCTCGTCCCAGTCCAGGCCAAGCCAACGCATGGCGCGCAGGATGATCTGCGTGTTTTCGTCGGTGGAGCGGGTGGGGTCGGTGTCGTCGATGCGCAGGATGAACGTGCCGCCGTTAGCGCGGGCGAAAGCCCAGTTATAGATAGCGGTGCGGGCGCCGCCGATGTGCAGCTTGCCCGTCGGTGAGGGTGCAAAGCGGACGCGAACGTCTGATGCCATGGAAATCTCCTCGATTACAGGATGGATGTCTAACCGCACCAGTATAAAGCATCAAAGCAACCTCCGCACAAAGGGCACCGACCTACTCATTGGGGACAGGCTTAAATGACCAGTCTTTGGGCAACCTGTCGGCACTTAGCCAAGGATGGTCATTTAAGTGTGTCCCCAATGAGTAGGTGCGGAAAGGGTGTGAATGTTTGATTTACGCGCTATGATGTGCCCTTGCATAGAGAGCCCGGCGGAATGGTAACGGTCGCTGGGACACGTTTTTGAAAGGACAATCATGTCAGAAGAACTTCGTTCCATCCCACCCCAACACGGGTCCTTTGTTTTTACGTCGGAGTCGGTGACCGAAGGTCATCCCGATAAGATCGCTGATCAGATCAGTGACGCCGTCCTCGACGCAATCCTCGCCAAAGAAATAGAGCTGCAGGAGCAGGGCTATATTGCGCCCAACGGTGTGCCCGCCAACGTGGAGAACGTCCGCTGCGCCTGCGAGACCCTCGTGACCACCGGCACGGTCATCGTCGCCGGCGAGATTCGCACCCAGGCCTACGTCGACGTACAGGAAATCGCCCGCGGCGTCATCCGCCGCATTGGCTACAACCGCGCCAAGTTCGGTTTTGACTGCGACACCTGCGGCGTTATGAGCCTCATCCACGAGCAGTCGCCCGATATCGCCCAGGGCGTTGACGAGTCCTTCGAGACCCAGACCGGCGCTACCACCGACCCGATCGACCTGATCGGCGCCGGCGACCAGGGCATGATGTTCGGTTATGCCTCCAACGAGACCAAGACCCTCATGCCCATGCCGCACTACCTGGCAAGCCGCCTGGCCGAGCGCCTGGCTGCCGTGCGCCATGACGGAACCCTGCCCTACCTGCGCCCCGACGGCAAGACCCAGGTCACGGTGCGCTACGAGGAAGGCAAGCCCGTGGAGGTCACGACCATCGTCATCTCCACGCAGCACGCCGCCGAGATTGAGGACATGGGCAAGATCAAGGCCGACCTCATCGAACACGTCATCACCCCGGTCATGGCCGCCGAGAACATGCCGTGGGACAACGCGGACATCTACGTGAACCCCACCGGTCGCTTTGTCGTGGGCGGCCCCATGGGCGACACGGGCCTCACCGGCCGCAAGATCATCGTCGACACCTACGGCGGCTACGGCCGTCACGGCGGCGGCGCCTTTAGCGGCAAGGACTGCACCAAGGTTGACCGCTCCGCCGCGTATGCCGCGCGCTGGGTCGCCAAGAACGTGGTCGCCGCCGGTCTGGCCGACCGATGCGAAGTCGAGCTTGCCTACGCCATCGGCGTTTCCAAGCCCCTCTCAATCATGGTCGACACCTTCGGTACCGCGCATGTTGCCGAGGACAAGATCGTCGAGGCCGTTGAGAAAACCTTCGACCTGCGCCCGGGCGCCATCATCCGCGACCTAGACCTGCGTCGCCCCATCTACGAAAAGACGGCAGCCTACGGTCACTTCGGCCGAGAAGACGCCGACTTCACCTGGGAGAAGACCGACCGAGTCGAAGAACTCAAAGCAGCCTGCGGCCTGTAAGCTAGCGGCAAAATCTACAGCCAAATCGAAACGCACCAAAAGAGGTACCGGACCAACCGGTACCTCTTTTTTATTAATCGGTGGTGAAGATGAGCCGACCTGGGACGCAGAATAGGTTCCCAGCTGATGAATTTTGCAGCAAGCGTGCCCCTACCATGTATCCTAAGTTCCGAGGGCTTTGGTATTTGGTCGATCGCGAGTTCCGCACGAGCCGGAGGCCACTTAATGTGGCCTCCGTGCGAGCCAGG
>CAUDZT010000086.1 GCA_958453935.1 uncultured Collinsella sp.
TAGCGGGTGGTTTAAAGCTGGGCGCTGCGCGGCCAGCAGACTAAAGTCTTGAAATAAACACCCCTTTACTCCACAGGGGTAAAGGGGATAATAGCAGAGCGCCCGAACATCACTGCAAAACAGTTTCTGTTCGGGCGCCCATACGGCGCGAATTGCACACGCCGGCATCATTGATGGGTATCGATTGCTACTCGCCATCGATGTCAGTCGCGACGGCCTCCTCTATGGCCTCGACACCGACAGGCGACAGATCCTCCTTGCCTTGGCAGAACTTCTTGTCGACCCAGCCAGTCAGAATCGGAGCCATGATCGCCGTGATGATAACGGCGGTGGCGATCTGAGCGTACGCGATGGGCGCAAGCTCGGCGTAGCGCGGTGCGACCTCGGCGAGGGCAACCGGTGTGGTCATAGCCGTGCCGGCAATGGTGGAGCAAGCCACAGCGGCCTTGCCATTGCCGCCGCACAGACGCTCGAACGCAAAGGTGATGGGACCGACGACAAACAGCGTGACAAGGCCCAGCAAGATGCCGGAAATACCGCCGGTGATAAAGCTCGACAGGCTCATGGACGCACCGAGCTGAAATCCGATGACGGCAATCGCGGGATTGGCACCGGGAACCAGCAGGTTCTTGATAAACGGGAACAGGTTGCCCAGAACCATGCCAATAACGAGTGGCAAGATGGAGCCGATAATGGTGCCAATGGGAATGTTGGCGAGGCCGGAAACACCGAGGATGATCATCGTGACGGCGGGGCCAGCCGTAAAGAACAGGATACCGACGGCGCCCTGCTCAGACTCATCACCGAACTCGCCCATGATGCCCGTATAGAGCGCCATGTTGCAAAACGTGATGCCGCCGATGATAGACACGGAGCTCAGACCCAGGAAGTTGTCGTTAAAGAAATATGCCACGCCCAGGCCGAGAGCCGCTGCGACGACCAGCTTGGGGATCAGCACGACGATACCGGTCTTGATGGCACCCGGCGTGGACTTAAAGCTGATGCCGGCGCCCACAAACAGCAGGATCGCGGCGACGATGGCATTGGAGCCACCGCGGCAGGCAGCCGTAAAGAAGCCGCCGATCTCAAAAACCTGCGGGCAGAAGGTGTTGAGCAAAAGACCGACGATCATCGGATAGATCATGATGTCGCCCGGGATGCGCGGGACCTTGAATTTCTTTTGCTCGTTGGCGGTCGCTTCCTGTGCCATGAAACCCCCATTTCCGCTGACGGGGTACAAAAGCCCACGTCACGCTTTGCTACAGTAAAGTTTGACCATGGTACCAGAAGAAATAGACCAGCTCGGTGAGAAATTCGATTCGTTGGACAGGGGCGCTAAACGTGCCCCGCTCTTATATGAGGCTCAAAACGATATAGAACACGATGCCCGAAACACAGCACCACAGCATCGATTTTGTCTTGACCGCCACGGCCACGACGCCGGCAGCCGCAATCCAGGGAACCAAGGCAGGCCAGGGTCCCGCGTCGAACGCGCCGGGGCTCACCAAGTCGTTGGCGACCAGCGCGGCAAAGGCAGCGGGCGGGATATAACCCAGGGCCTCGGTAATGCGGGGCGACAGCGTTCTCCCGCGCAAGGCAAACGCCGGCGCGATGCGAAAGAACGCGATAGCAGCCCACGACGACAGCCACAGAACCAAGAACTCGTTAACGGGCATCGCGGGCACCTCTTCCGTCAAATACAGCATCGCACGCCAACGCAATGGCAATGCCGGCCACGACGCTTGCCGGCACGGCAATATTCGTGAGGCCCAAGAACTTGCATACGGCGACGGACACCGCGCCCGAAACCGCCGCGACAACGTTGCCGCGCGACAGCCGCTGCGAAAAGAGCAGGCAGATAAAGAGCGAGGTGCAGACAAAGGCTGCAATGGCGGTGGGAACATCGACAACGGCGCCGACGATGGCGCCCATCGTACACGAAACGCCCCATGTTGCGATAAGGATCACGTTGAGCACGAAGGACTCGCGCGGGCCCCAATCCTCCCCTTCAACCAACTTGGCAAGCGAGATGCCATATGCCTCCTCGGTAAGTGTCGCGGCAACAGCCAGCGTCTGACGCTTCGAGGCACCCGTCAGATGCGGCGCGATCGATGCCGAGTAAAGCGCAAAGCGCGAGGAGATGGCAGCAACGCTCGCGACGATCGATGCTGCAGGCACGCCCGCCAGCCAAAGATTGCAGATCATAAACTGGCCGCTGCCCGTCACAAACGTGCTGCTCAGAGCAAAGACCATCCAGGGCTCCATTCCCGTCTGCCCCATGATCATTCCGCACGGCGCGCCTATTGCAATATAGGTAAGCATCACTGGCCAGACGATTTTAAAGATCCTAAGGACCATGCCACTCCCATTCTGGTAAGTCGTCTGCAGCGCGCCTTGCAACGCAGCAGAAATATCAACCGGTGGCAATAAAGTTCACCTACAATTGCCACCGGATCGAAAGACACAACTTTTTAGGAAGTCATTATGACAGCTATCGATCGAGACCGGGCGCGCGCGGCCTTCAAAAGCTACACCGATGCCTACGACGCCACCAACCCACGCATCGCGCTCAAAATCGAGCATACGTACCACGTGGCCGAGGCATGCGATGCCGTAGCGCGCGAGCAGGGCTGGTCGTCAGAAGATATTGACCTGGCATGGCTTTGCGGCCTGCTACACGATATGGGCCGCTTTGAGCAGTTGCGGCACTGGGACACCTTTAAGGACGCCGAGAGCATGAGCCATGCAGCGCTGGGCATCGAGGTCCTCTTTGGCGAGAATCCCGCCGATGCACCCGCCGTAACGAGCATCCGCGACTTTATCGATGGCCCGGCAGAGGACGAACTGATCCGCGCGAGCATCGCCCACCACAGTGATTTTCGCCTGCCCACGGAACTCGACACCCGTACACGGAGCTTCTGCGAGATCGTGCGCGATGGCGACAAGATCGACATTATGCGCACCATCGCCGACAGCACCGTCGACACCATCCTCAAGGTGGATGAGGACACGTTTCTCGCCAGCCACTTCTCGACACCGGCGCTTACCGCCTTTGACGAGCACCGCTGCGTCGCACGCGATGAGCGCGATGAGCCCGCAGACTACCTGGTGGGACTCATCTGCTTTATGTTTGAGCTCGTCTATCCAGCGAGCCGCGCGCTGGCGCGCAAACAGGGCGATATCCACCGCCTGCTCGACGCGCCCTTTGGCATTACGCGGCCCTTTACCGACCCCGCCACGCAGGCAACCTGGAGCCGCCTAAAGGACGAGATGCGCGACTGGCTGACGCGCGCTTAGCGCTCAAGCTGAGCCAGCAGCTCCTCAACGATCTCAACGGCATCGCCGACGACCTTGTACTGGGCGGCACCGAAGATGGGGGCATCCGGGTCCTCATTGATGGCGACAATGCACTCCGCCCCACCGATGCCGGCGAGATGCTGGATAGCGCCCGAGACACCGATGCTCACGAGGAGCTTGGGCGAGACCGATACACCCGTCTGGCCAATTTGGTGGCGATACTCCAACCAGCCTGCCTCCACAATGGGACGCGTGCAACCAAGCTCGGCACCCAGGGCATCGGCGAGCTTTCGCATCAGGGGCAGATTCTTCTTGGAGCCGATGCCGCGGCCCACCACGACCAGACGCTCGGCATCGGCAATTGAGGCCTGCTGTCCCCACTCCTCGGCGGGAATCGAGATCTCGACGCGGGCCTTAACGTCATCCGCAAGCACTACCTGGGTAATCGTGCCGGAGCGGCTATAGTCAAACTCGGGCGCCTTAAAGATGCCGGGGCGCACCGTTGCCATCTGAGGACGGTGGTTGGGGCAGATAATGGTGGCCATCAGGTTGCCGCCAAACGCCGGGCGCGTCTGCTGCAGCAGACCCGTCTCCGTATCCATAGAAAGCACCGTGCAATCGGCCGTAAGACCCGTCTGCAAGCGCACGGCCACACCGGGCGCCAGCTCGCGACCAAAGGCGGTCGCGCCGTACAGAATGGCCTCGGGCTTGCGCTCGGCTACCAAATCGCAGATCAAGCGAGCGTAGACCTCCGCGTCGTTCTGACGCAGGCGCTCGTCACGACAGACCAGAACTTCGTCCGCACCGGCGCAAATCAGATGCTCCAGGTCCCCGAGTGAGCCCTCGGGGCTCATGCCGACCAGTGCCACCAGACGGCAGCCGCGGGCATCGGCAAGCTCGCGCCCCTTGCCCATGAGCTCGAAGGCCACGGATGCAACGGCATCGTGCTCGTCAGTCTGCACGAAGATCCAGATGTCTCGATATGCGTCAAGGTCTGCCGCGCCGGCGGCCTCGTCGCGCTCAATCGAGATGGCGTTGACGGGGCAGGCGTCGACGCACCCACCGCACAGGATACAGCCGTCGGTTACGCGGGCACAGCGATTGGGGCGCTCACCCTCCACCACAATGCCGCCCGAGGCGCAGGCGCGAACGCAGCGACCGCAGCCGATACAGGCTTCGCTATCGATAATCAGCCCGCTCATCTATGCCATCCCCTCGATAATCTTGGCAAGTTTTACCGCCTGCTCGGACGCCGTTCCCTCGACGGCCTCGCACGTTTGGTCACGGTCGGGCACAAACGAGCGCACGACCTGCGTCGGTGATCCGGCAAGGCCGCAACGCGAGGGGTCGGCGTTTACGTCGGCAGCGCTGGCCACGCGCACGTCTGCATCCTCGGCCGCGCGAATACCGGCAATACTCGGCATGCGCAGCTGGCCAATCTCCTTGGCAGTCGTCATCGCACACGGCATCTCCAGGTACACCGTCTCCTCGCCGGCATCGCAGCCGTGAACGAGCGCCAGCGAGCCACACGTCGTAAATCCCGCGCTCTGCACACAGCTCACGTCGGTCACGCAGGGGACCCCAAAGGCGCCGGCCAGCTCGGGGCCGATCTGGGCCGTATCGCCGTCCACCGCCATCTTGCCGCAGATGAGCAGGTCAAAGTCCTCATCGAGTGCCTCGATGCCGCATTTGAGGGCATAGGTGGTGGCTAGGGTATCGGCGCCCGCGAAGGCGCGATCGGTCAGCAGCAGCGCGTCGTCGGCACCGCGGGCGATGCAGTCGCGCAGCAGCGATTCGGTCGCGGGGATGCCCATCGACACCACCGTCACACGCACGTCCATGCCAAAGCCGATAAAGTCGTCCTTCAGCGCTAGCGCACATTCGAGGGCACTTGCATCGAAGGGATTAATGACCGCCTGCTTGCCATCACGCACGATAGTATTGGTCTTGGGGTCCATCTTGACCTCGGTGCTTCCGGGCACCGCCTTGACGCACACCACCATATGGAAATCACTCATCTTCACGCGCCCCCTTTCTGGACGAGTTCATCCAAGAGCTTCTCCGTAAACAGGTTGCCGCGACCCAACTGGCCGGCAGGATCGAGCTGGAGTTTGAGGCGCGCCGACTCGACCATGGCCTCGTGGCCGTACATCGTCTCCAAGAAGCCCGCCTTGATCTTGCCGACGCCGTGTTCGGCAGAAACGGCACCGCCCATGGCCGTGACCTCGGAAGCCCACTGGGCAAAGAGCTCTCCACCACGACGGTAGTCTTGCGCATCACGCGGCAGGATGTTCACATGCAGATGGTTGTTCCCGATGTGTCCCCAGGCAGCAGACTCAAGCCCGCTTTCGGCCAGCGTGCGGCGATAGAGGGCCATGACATCGGCAAGGCGTGCATTGGGCACCGACATATCCGATCCCAGCTTGGTAATGGTGGGGTCGGTGCGGCGACGCTCGTCAATGAGCATGTTGACGCTCTCGGGCACCGCGTGGCGGAAGAACCGCTGGCACTCGCGATCGACTTCGGTGCGGGCGACCCATGTCGCATCGTCGCGGCCGCCCGCAAACTCCAGCACCCATCCAAGGTGGTACAGCTCCTCGGTCGCCTGCGCCTCGTCATCGCAGTCGAGCTCCACGTAGACACAGACCTTTGCCTCGTCGTCGAGCGCCGGCAGCGAGGCAA
>CAUDZT010000087.1 GCA_958453935.1 uncultured Collinsella sp.
TTTTTATTACAATGCGGCGGAACGTTTTATTGCGCGTTGGGCGGACCGGTAAACCGTTCGGACGTTAAATCGAGCCGATTGCGCCTTTGCTTTGCCGGGGGTGTTCGTTATCGGCTAGTATGGCCTTATTGTTACGACGTGCACCGCGTCGGGAAGCGCGGTGCCGCTTGTTGGGAGGAATGTCATGAAGAAGAAGCTGCTGCTTGCGCCCCTGATGGCTGTTCTGGTCGCGTGCGTGGTTGTGCTTTCCGGCTGCGGAGGTCCTTCGGTTGAGGAGCTCATCACCGAGGATCTTACGACGCAGTTTGACGAGGTCAAGAACGGTGGCGACGACTTCCTCGCCGGCCTGGAAGAGGCCTCGGGCGACGAGTTCGAGCAGCTGGGCATCGATCCCAAGGAGTACGCCAAGAGCTATCTCGAGGGCTTTGACTACAAGATCGGCGACGTGACGGTCGACGAGGACAAGGGCACCGCGACTGCCGAGGTCACCATTACCTGCAAGTCCATGAACCAGATCGTTGAGGATTTTGCCACCCAGTACCAGGAGAAGGTCGCCGCGCTCGATTCGATGCCTTCCGATGACGAGCTGTACAAGATGGCCGGTCAGGTTATGGTCGATGTGACCAAGGCTGCTAAGACCAAGGACACCAAGGTCACCTTCAAGTACTCCTGCAATGACGACGGCGAGTGGTCTGCCGACGATTCCGCAACCAACGAGATGATGAATGCGATGATGAGCTAGGGGAGTTACGGCGTTTTACCAAACGCCGTAACTGCTCGACGCTGCGCGGGCGCCAGAGCGACAACTTGTCATTCAAAGAGGACGGCATGACCAGAAGGTCTATGCCGTCCTCTTTTCATGCCAATTTGTTCGCACTGGTGCCCGCTCGCTGCCCGTCCTCTACCTGCGGCGTTGCCATGGTAGTCATTGGGGCGGCACTTGGGGACGTTCCTTTTCTGCCGGCAGTTGGGGACGTTCCTTGCGCCAGCGTTGCATCGAATGCTCGGGAAAATACGAGCCGGTATTTGGCCGAATAGCGGGTCGCGGTTTCCGGATGGGGTGGGTTGTGGAAAGTGCGACCCGGAATATTGCTCTGAAACGGGATGCCGTTTCCCCGACAAGGCTCAACCGGAAAGCGCATCCCATTCTGAGGCGGCAAAACGGGATGCGCTTTCCGCGCGACAGAATCTATCCAGCCGTGTTGAGCGACAGCCCCGCTACTCGCCCAGAATCAGCGACGCGAGCTCTTCCTGGGTGTCCACCACGTAGTCGGCGCCGGCGGACTCCAGCTCTGCGCGGCCGCGGAAGCCCCAGCTGACACCGGCGCTCTTGAGGCCGGCATTGTGACCGGTCAGGACGTCGACATTGGAATCGCCCACATAGAGCGTGGTTGCCGGGTCGGCGCCTAGCTCTTTCATCACATGCAGCGTAACAGGCGCCTCGGGCTTGGGAGGAAGCGCATCGACGCGGCCCTGCACCAGCGCAAAGCGCTCGGAACCAAAGTATTTCTCGATAAGCGGAGCGGCCGAGACGTGGTCCTTGTTAGTGAGCACGGCAAGCTGCACACCCGCGGCGCGCAGGCGGTCGAGCATCTCGATCGTGCCGGCGTACGGTGCGGTGTGGTCCTCCTTGTGCTCGCCGTAGTAAGCCCTAAACTCGGCAAGCGTCTGCTCAAACATACGGCTGTCGCCCGCGTACTCGGCGGGCATAAAGCGCTCAACCAGCTTGAGCATGCCGTTTCCCACCTTGTAACGGTACTCGTCAACGGCAAACGTGGGCCAGCCGTGCGTCTCGCAGGTATGGTTGCCGGCGGCCGCCAGGTCCTCGAGCGTGTTGAGAATGGTGCCGTCCAGGTCAAAGATCACATGGGAAAAAGCTGCTGCCATGAAAGCTCCCGTCATTGGGTTCCAAAACGCACCCCATAATACTGGGCTTGCGCGTCGGGCACGTTTGGAATCAAAACATCTTCAGGGATAGTGAGCCACGTCGCACCAGCCAGCGCTCGCCCGCTAGCAGATCCTCGGCAGCTGCTCTCCCACGATCATGTCGAGGATGCGGGTTGAGCCCTTTATCCGATATCGTGCGTAAACGCAGCCAGAAACTCTTCGAACGTGTCGGTCTGCATGAGCCTCATCGTGGTCTCTACCGAGGAGAACACTTCGATAATCAGGTCGAGCACATCTCTAAAGAGCCCCATATCTTCCTGTGCGATGCCTATGAGCAGCACAAACCGCACGTCGTGGCGTCCCCAGGGAATCGGGGTGTCATTGTGGGCCACAGCGATAAACGAGCGCTTGGGATATACCGAGATCGCGTGGGGTATGGCGAGGCTGTCAGTAAACGCCGTCGATGAGACGCTCTCACGCAGATGCACGTCAGCGATAAACTCAGGCGTTGCGAGCCCCTGAACAGCCAAAAGCTTCCCCATTTGGTCGATGCAGCTTGTGGCGTCGACTACGTCTATGTTGCGTATAAACAGCCCCGGCTGCAGCAGACGCCCCAAAAGGCCCTGGGCATAGAGGCGCCGCCGCCGCTCCTGGATGGCGCAAAGCCGGTCGCGGATCTTTCGCACGTTTTGCTTAGTGAGGATGGGTCCGATCAAGACTTTGGTGGTGCCTCCACAAACCGGCACGTCGATTGTGGTGATTACCGCATCGCTTTCGGGCGGATTGGCCAGGTAACTATCGCAGCTCATCACGGCGACAACGCTTATGTCATCGCCAAACTCGGTCTTGAGGTCGTCGACGAGCCTTCGTGCAAAGTCGTGGTACTCCTCGATAATCACTGTGCAGGTGACGGCGCCGTCGGGTGCGGAGAACTTCTCAAAGTAAGCGCCGATATGAAAGGCGATAAACGCGATTTCGTTTTCGCCCACCTCAATATCCATGGCGGTGGAGAAGCGGTGGGCGATATAGACCGCCATGTCGTAGACCGGTGCGTACTCGCTTTTGATCTGCGCGGCGAGCGGGTTGGGGTAGCTTACGCGGTAGACGGCGCGCTGGTAGGCGTTAAACATATGCAGGACGAGTTGTAGGCGCATGGGCTCGTCGATAAAGCGTGGCAGGTCGTAGCGCTTTCCGCACTCGTCGAGGATCCCCAGAACCATGTCTACAAATTCGCGGTCAATGATGCTTGAGAGCTTCTCGCGGCTGAGCTCGTCAAAATCGCAACGCTCGACGGAAAGCGCCAAAAGCAGCAGAATCTGCTGAAAATCGTCGCGTGGGATGGCACAACCAAACTCCTTCTCAAAGTAGGCGGCAATGCGCTGGGCGCAGCGTACGATCTGTTCGCGCTGCCCGAGTTGTGTCACTAGGCCGTCTGCGTCGATGGGGCCGTCCACCTCGCTGAGCTCGTTGTTCGAGGTGAGCCTGATGATGATCACTAACAGGTGCACGAGCAGGTTGGAGAGCGCGTAGCCGTTGATAAATAGATCCGAGCGCTGGCAGATCGCGACCAAGCTCGAGAGGGTTGCCTGCACGTCAAAGTCGGGAAACATGTTTTCGAGCGTTTTGGTTGAGGTGAAATAGCCATAGGAGTTGTGGGTGGCTATGTGGCCGAGAAGCTTGCGCTTGTCGGCCTCTCGCCCCGTGAGTTTCATGCGGTAGTCGTGTGTCTCGACATTGAGGTCGAACTGCCGAACGAGCGCGCGCACCTGCGGCATCACGGAGCTCTGAAACGTGCTCTCGCTGATAAAGAGCTCATCGGCGATATCAAAGACGGAGAGTCCATCGCATGCGTTGACAAGGCGGGAGATAGTAAAGTCGCGCCTGGAGTCCGCGTTCGCGGGGAGGGTATTGACACCTTCGCAAGGACTAGCGGAAGCGCTGGCGGCAGCCGGCGCCGCCGTGGCAAGGCGATAGCCCTCTTTAGACGATTCGATATGTCGCGTACCGGTCTCGTTGACCTCTGCAACATAGTTGCGGATGCTTCGCTCACTCGCGCCCAAAAGGCCGGCAAGCATCGAGGAAGACACCCATGAGCTGCTGTTTTCGAGCACGTCGATCATGCGGTTGATGCGGTTCTGCTTGGCGCTCGCCATGGCTTTCCTCCAAGAGATGAACGGCAGACAGGGTGTACCGCCCCATGGTATCTCAGGTTAAGAAAGGGTGTCTTTTCTAATTTGCCGCCCAAGCGGAAAATCGCCCGGCTTGCCGTGCGGGCGGAAAATCTGCTGCCTTGCCGCTATGCGGCAAAAAGTCGGTTGGCGGCAAGAGCCCTCCGCCGCGTATAGTGCAGTCACGGTCAAGGGCGGCCGGGTCGACACGGGCGCCCAAGAACACAGCGGGGATCGCAGCGGCATCGGAGCTGCCTCGAGCCCGCTTATTGGGAAAGGAGTACCCCATGGCAGATGAGAACGGCACCGTTCGCATTCTCCTCGCTTGCGGCATCGGTGCCTCGACCGGCTTTATGGCGGCAGGCATGCGCAAGGTCGCAAAGTCCAAGGGTCTTGACTGCACCATCAAGGCAGTCAGTAAGTCTGAGATTATGGACTACGCCGACAAGATCGACGTCCTCCTGCTCGGTCCGCACTTCGCCTCCGAGGTGCCCGAGATCCAGTCTCAAGTGGCATCTCACGGCGTGAAGGTCATGGCCATCGACCCCGACTATTACGCGGCGCTCGACGGCGAGAGCATCCTCGAGGATGCCTACGACCTGCTTGACGAAGACTAGGAGGGGACAACATGCTGCAAAAGTTCATGGAAGCGATCCAGGCGTGGATCACCGAGCATGTCGTCCCCGTGATGAACAAGCTTACCTCAACCTACTGGTTTGGCGTTATCTCCGACGCAGTTCTCTACATCGTCCCCTTCTCCATGGTCTCGGCCATCCCGAGCCTGTGGAACATTATCCGTCGCTTTGTCCCGGCCCTGCCCGACCTGTCGCCGCTCACTACGTTCTCGTTTGGCCTCGTGGGCATGTTCATGGCGTTTATCATCCCGCATAACGTTGCGGTCAAGGAAGATCGCAAAGACCGCAGCATGATTGCCGGTTTTACCGGTATAGGCGCTTTTATGCTGTGCATGAACCCCACCATCACCGATCAGGGCTATGTCTTCCAGATGGCCAAGTTTGGCGCGGGTGGCATGTTCACCGCGATGGTCGTGGGATTTGTCGTTGGCTTTATCTACAAGCGCATGGCGCGCATGACGTTCTTTTCCGAGGACAGCCTCGTGCCCGACTTCGTCAAGAACTGGTTCGATAACATCATTGCGGTGCTGTTGTCGCTTTTTGTGGCTTGGCTCTTTACCAACATGCTCCAGGTCGACGTTTTTAGCGCGGTCGCGATCATCCTTTCGCCCGTTACCGGCTTTGCCCAGACGCTGCCCGGCACCATCGCCATCCCGCTTGTCATGGACACCTTCTACTTCTTTGGCATCTCCGGCTGGGTGTTCTCGCCGATCCAGCAGTCCATCCAAAAGTCTGCTCTTGCCGAGAACATGGCCGCCTATGCCGCAGGCCTCGCTCCCACTAACATTAACGCGTACGGCATTACTCGCTACATCATGATCGGCGGCGAGGGCGCAACGCTTCCGTTGGCCTTCTACATGCTCTTTGCCAAGTCCAAGAAGAACAAGACGCTCGGCCGTGCAACGATTATCCCGTCGCTGTTCAACATTAACGAGCCGCTGGTCTTCTCCACGATCGTCGCCAACCCCTTTATGTTCATCCCCATGGTGCTGCAGTCTATCCTGCTGTCTGCCAACGCCTACCTCTGGATGAGCATGGGCTGGGCGAGCCTGCACGTCGAGAATTTCGATATGAACTTCCTGCCCAATGCGGTCTCGGCGTTCTTTATGTCGGGCGGAGACGTGCGCAATATCGCACTTGTCTGCGTCAACCTGCTGATCGCTGCGATTCTGTGGTTCCCGTTCTTTAAGGCTGCCGATAACTACCAGTGCAAGATCGAGGAAGAGCAGGCTGCCGAG
>CAUDZT010000088.1 GCA_958453935.1 uncultured Collinsella sp.
GGCTCGCTCACGGTAAGGTCCGCTGCGGTGACACCGTCGGCCAAAACATTATTGGCCCAGTAGTGTGGGGCCTCCATGTCGAACCCGGGCACGCTTTGCCGCAGGTAATCGGTCGTGGTCGCTTCGAGCTTCATCAGGTCGCCCAGGCAGGCGTCGACGGGTGTGTCCGCCAAAATGATGGCGAGCAGCTGGGCATCGACCGCCAGCGCATCGACGCGAACGATCTTGAGCAGCTCATCGCGCATATCGTCGAACAGGCGATTGCGCGTCTGCTCGAACTCCTCGTCGCTGCCCATGTCCTCGATGCGATGGAGCTCGTCGAGCAGGTGGCGATGAACACCGGCATAGGACAGCAGCGCCTGGGCATGCTCGGACTGCGCATACTTTTGGGGATTCGCGCTCATGTCGTTATGGACAAGCTCGCGTGCTGCATCGGTGAGCTCGGGGTGCGACGCCAGATAGGTGCGCTCCAAGTAGGCGGGGATGTAGACGCTCGGATCCATTAGAGGTCCCCTCCCTTAAATGGAAGCCCCTGCTCGGCTGCGCGCAGGATGCGCTCGTCGATCTGGGAACGCACGATGTCGTTGGTGGCGACCCAGGCGGCAAAGCTGGCGTTGTCGGGAGCGCCCAGGCCCTCCTGCAGTACCGGCGTCGCCTCGGACAGCGCAAGGACAAGCTCGTCGGTGGAGCCCACGTCCACGTTGACGCGGGCATAGACGCCATCGGGAAACTCGGTTTGGAAGTAGAGCGCCTCGGCCGCATGCGGACACGAGCGCGCAAGGATACGCAGGTAGTGCTCGGCGCCCTCGTAGTCCAGCTCGCGCCAGGCTGCGCTCATCAGTGCGATGAGCGTCCACGGGTCCAAGTCGCGCTCCGGATCTTTGGGGCGGCGGCGCAGCGGGGTATTCGCGAGATAGGGTACGGAGTGGGCGGAGCGAAATCTTTTGAGCTCCTCGGCGGGGTATTCGAGCTTTGCCATGGCGAGCATCGCGGTGTGGCGGACGCCGGCCGGATCGTTGGGGGCAAAGTCGAGGCTGCGGTTTGCGGCTTCGAGCGACATGCGATAGCGGCCGCTAATGAGGGCGCGCGACGCAAGGGCGGCAAGCCAGCGCAGGTAGGGGCGGCGCATAAGGTCGCCAGCGGCCTCGCGCTCGTAGGGGTCCTGCGCCGAGGCGATTTTGAGTGCCAGGTCGTGCTCGACTTCATCGCGCTTAGATACCAAGTACTGTACGTACTCCTCGTTGGAGTTGGCGGTGAGGGCGGTCAGCATGCGCTGGGCGTCCCAGTTGGTGGGGTCGAGCGCGGCTGCCTCGCGAAGCATGTTCTCGGCAGCGCCCTCTTCTTGCTCTGCCTGGGTATCGTCAGGGATAAAGGGAATGCGGTAGTCGACAGCCTCGACCACCTTGGCAATGAGATGCCCGGCGCGGTCACGGTCGTGCACGATGAGCGGCGCGGGGTTGCGGGTGAATTGTTCCATCAGACGTTCTACGGCGGTGCCGTCGGTGAGCGGGATATTGTCGCGGCGCAAGGCCTCAAGAACGAGGCGATGGCAATCCTCTTGAATGGGATCGAATGCCATGGGGCCTCCTTTGCTGCGGTTAGGGTTCAAATGTCTCTATATAAGCTTCTAGTTTACCCGCATGTGGCACACCGGGGGTGCCGCACTTGGACTTGCACCTTTGCACCACGAAGACGGATGTCGCACAAATGTCGACACCTTGGACGACCGAGTGGTATCACGGTGCCGCAAACGGTCGATTTTTGGCGGCGAACGGGGCGCATTTTGGAGGGGCACCGTCCTGCCCGGGATATGTGGTCAACCTTGATAAAACGTTTGCCCAGCTTGGGAGTATGAATGCCCCACAAGGGTCTTCAGGGATAGAAAAAACGTTTCATCATTGTCGGCTTTAGGTGAATAACTGACCAACCAGAACGGTAAAATAGTGTTTGTCTGAGCGTTGAGACGTTTAGACATCGCGCATTGTCATCGCCGGCAACGCGCAAAACGGTCCTAACGGAGCCAATTGGGTGCTCCGTTATATACACAAGTCTAAGAGGGGCTTGTTTAGGAGGCACAGTATGGGACGTTTTACCAATCCTCGCGATCTGTACTTTGGTGAGGGCGCTCGCCACGAGGTGAAGAACCTCAAGGGCAAGAAGGCCATCATCGTTTCTGGCGGCAGCTCTATGCGCCGTGGCGGGTTCTTGCAGGACGTTGAGGCCGACCTTAAGGAAGGCGGTTTCGAGGTCAAGCTGTTCGAGGGCGTCGAGTCCGATCCGTCCATCGAGACGGTCATGAAGGGCGCCGAGGCCATGCGCGAGTTCGAGCCCGACTGGATTATCGCCATCGGCGGCGGCTCGCCCATCGATGCCGCTAAGGCCATGTGGGTCTTCTACGAGTATCCCGAGGAGTCCTTCGATAACATCATCCAGCCGTTCAGCTTCCCTGAGCTGCGTCAGAAGGCTCACTTCTGCGCCATCTCCTCTACCTCCGGTACCGCTACCGAGGTTACCGCCTTCTCCGTCATCACCGACTACGCCAAGGGCATCAAGTACCCGCTGGCCGACTTCAACATCACCCCTGATGTCGCCATCGTCGACCCCGAGCTCACCTACACCATGCCCGCCAAGCTGTGCGCTCACACCGGCATGGACGCTCTGACCCACTGCATGGAGGCCTACGTTTCCACCTTCGCCTCTATGTTCACCGACGCCAACGCCCTGCACGGCATCCGCGAGATCGTCGAGTGGCTGCCCAAGTCCTATGCTGGCGACCATGAGGCCCGTCAGCACATGCACGAGGCTCAGTGCATCGCCGGTATCGCCTTCTCCTCGGGCCTGCTCGGCATCGTTCACTCCATGGCTCACAAGACCGGTGCTGCCTTCGAGAACGGCCACATCATCCACGGTGCTGCTAACGCTATGTACCTGGGCAAGGTCATCCAGTGGAACTCCAAGGATCCCCGTGCTGCCGAGCGTTACGCTTACGTGGCCAAGGAGATCCTGCACCTTCCCGGCGAGACCAACGAGGAGCTTATCGCTGCGCTCGTCCAGAAGATCCGCGACCTCAACGACCAGCTCAACATTCCGCAGTCCATCAAGGATTACGCGAATGGTGGCGTGAAGGTCGACGCCGAGAACCCGCAGATGGTTTCCGAGGAGGAGTTCCTCGCCAAGCTCCCCGAGATCGCCGCGAACGCCGAGCAGGACGCCTGCACGCCCGAGAACCCGCGTGAGACCAAGGCTGCCGACTTCGAGAAGATTCTCAAGGCCTGCTACTACGACACCGACATCGATTTCTAATCGACTCTTGTTATCGTAACGAGGGGCTCCGCACGTATCTGTACGGAGCCCCTTTCTTTTTTCTTTTAGAGAATGGGATAGTTATGGCTGCAATTTTCAATAGCCCCAGCAAGTACATCCAGGGTCCGGACGAGCTCGCCAAGCTCGGCTCCTATGTCGAGCCGCTCGGCGCTAAGGCCCTCGTCATCGTGACGCCTTCGGGCAAGAAGCGCGTCGGTGCCAAGATCGAGGGCGGTTTTGCCGAGGCTAAGGCCGAGCTGCTGTTTGAGGACTTTAACGGCGAGTGCTCCAAGGGCGAGGTCGATCGCCTGGTTGCGCTCGCTCGCGACAACGGTTGCGACATCATCGTCGGCGTCGGTGGCGGCAAGATCCTCGACACCGCGAAGGCCGTCGCCTATTACCTGGAGTCCCCGGTTATCATTTGCCCCACCATTGCTTCGACCGATGCCCCGTGTTCGGCACTTTCGGTGCTCTACACCGACGATGGCCAGTTCGATAAATATCTCTTCCTTAAGGCAAACCCCAACATTGTTCTGATGGATACGACGGTTATCGCGGCGAGCCCGGTGCGCCTGACGGTTTCCGGTATGGGCGATGCGCTCGCAACCTACTTTGAGGCCCAGGCGACGCATGATGCCGACGGTGGCACCTGCGCTGGCGGCAAGGGCGGCATGGCCGGTCTGGCGCTCGCCAAGCTCTGCTACGAGACGCTTATGGCCGATGGCGTCAAGGCCAAGGTCGCGCTGGAGAAGGGTGCGCTCACGCCTGCAGTCGAGCATATCATCGAGGCCAATACGCTGCTTTCGGGCATTGGCTTTGAGAGCTCGGGCCTTGCTGCTGCTCATGCCATCCACAATGGCCTGACGATGCTGCCCGAGTGCCACGGCATGTATCACGGCGAGAAGGTCGCCTTTGGCACCATCGTTCAGCTGGTACTCGAGGATGCTCCGACTGAGAAACTCGAGGAAGTCTTGGGCTTCTGCATTGAGCTGGGCCTGCCGGTCACGATGAAGGAACTTGGCGTTGCCGAGCTTACGCGCGAACAGGCCATGATTGTTGCCGAGGCCGCCTGCGCGCCCGATGACACCATGTGCAATATGCCGTTTGAGGTGACGCCCGAGATGGTCGCAAACGCCATCCTGGGTGCCGACGCGCTGGGACACTACTATCTCATGGATGAGTAAATCAAGCTAAGGAAGGGGCAAAGCCAGCAGACGGCTTTGCCCCTTTTTGCTATGGTGCAAACTAACCTGACCCCATCGCACCAAGTTGGTGCAAAGGGGTCAGGTTACTTTGCACCAATCGTTGTTTGATGAAGGGCGGATTCTCGTATGGCGCTTCCTATGGTTTACGGCGGTCCCGGCCGGTATGTTCAGGGGCCGGGCGAACTTTCGCGTCAGGGCAGGTATTTGTCATGGTTGGGCTGCGCTGCCTATGTCTTGTTTGACCAGGGCACCGAGGATCGGCTGTGCAGGCAGATCGTCGATGGATTTCTGGATGAAGATCTAAGCGAGCCGTTCTTTAAGATTTACAACGGTCCGTGTACGGAAGATGCCGTTGTCGAAATGGCCAAGGAAGCCCAGGCCGAGTATTGCGACATGGTGGTGGGCATTGGCGGCGGCAAGATGCTCGATATCGCAAAGGCCGTTGCGTTTTATGCTGAGCTGCCGTTGTGTGTATGCCCCACGGCGGCTTCGATGGACGGTCCGTGCAGCGCGATTTCGGTGCTGTATCACGAGGATGGGTCGTTCGATCGCTATCTGATGCTCGAGAAGAATCCGGACCTGGTCGTGGTCGATACCAACGTGGTCGCGGCGGCCCCACTGCGTATGACGGTCGCTGGTATGGGCGATGCGCTGGCAACGTACTTCGAGGCGCGTTCGTGCGCCGCGGCGCACGGCGCGAACGAGCACGGTGGCGCGCCGGGGCACTTGGCACTGGTCGCGGCACGTGCCTGCTACGACACGCTTATGGAATGCGGCGTCGCTGCCAAGCGCGACCTCAAGAAGGGTCGCATGTCACCAGCGGTTGAGCGCCTGATCGAGTGCAACATCCTGCTTTCGGGCGTTGGCTTTGAGAGCGGTGGCTTGGCGTTGGCGCATGCCATCGCCAACGGCCTGACGATTTTGCCCGAGTGCAAGGCTATGCACGGCGAGGCCGTGGCGTTTGGTCTGGTGGTCCAGCTTCGTCTGGAGCGTGCGCCCGAGCTTGAACAGGTGCTCGAGTTTTGTCAGCGCGTCGGTCTGCCGACGACGCTCGAGGAGCTGGGCCTTGGCGAGATTTCCGATGCCGACCTGATGAGCGTTGCGGATGCGGCCTTTAGAAACGAACGCAATATGGCCAACGAGCAGGCCAAGGTGACCAAGCAAAAGCTCGTCGAGCTCATGCGCGAGGCATAGTTTGGCGCTTGATCGACCTTGTGCAATCGGGGCGGCGATAGGCCATAGGCTATTTGCCGGGTTGATTTCCGATCTCAGCCGAACACATTGAGCAAATAGGCCGTTCCCGCAC
>CAUDZT010000089.1 GCA_958453935.1 uncultured Collinsella sp.
GGGCTTTTCTCGACAGCCGTCGGGGGAAGCCCATCCCCTTTTTATGCGCTACCTACGAAGACTGTCCCCAACGACTAGTTACTGGGGACGTTCCTAAATGACTAGGTATGGTTGCTGGGCCTAGACGGTTAGGTCCAGCTCGTAGAGGAAGCTTTCGCGCGGCATGGCGTGGCGGCGTTCCTCGCGGTTGGCGCGGTGCGTGGCCGTGCGCTTAAAGCCGTGCAGCTCGTAGAACTTCCACGAGCAGTTGGAGTCGGTGTACAGGTGCGCCCTCGTCGCTCCAAGCGAGGACAGGTGCGAGACTGCGGCATCGAGCAGAACCGTGCCAACGCCCAGGCCATGGACATCGCGATCCACGGCAAGCAGCGTGACCTCGTTGTCGTGCGGCAACGGGCTGCTCTCGAGCAGACGGTTGTTGGTTCGGATGGTTGCGCGTACAAACGAGAGATACTCGGCGCAGGCATCGGGCTCCAGCTCACGCATCTGCGATAGCAGCGCGCGTTCGGTATCCATCCAGTGTTCCTTAACGGTGGCGCCGGAGCTCTGTCCCGCACGCGCGAGCGAAATGCCACGCGCCTGACCGTCAATCACCGCAACCTGCGAAAACGTCGACGACGAAAGGCAGTAGGCAAGGTCGCACGCGGCCTCGAGGCGGTTGTACTCATCGTTATCCGAATTGTTATGCCAAAGCTGCTGCAGAATCAGCGCGATGGCGTCGAAGTCTTCGGTATCAAACGGTCGGTAGAGAACCCGCGAGACCATGGTGCCTCTTTCTTTTGCGGATGCATATCGAGCACAGTTCTACCACGCCATTGGCATCTAATTATGGTGCCCCTGTGTTCCATGAACTCACCGTGCCCGGTGCCGTGCCCATCCCCTCCGCTCGCAAACTTTTTCTGCACAGCCGTGCGTTGCGGGGTGCATCGATGCGCTCGATGCGCTACATTAAATCAGTATTTTCAATGCCGCTGCGCGAGCGCTGCAGATCGACGTATCACCGACTCACAGAGCACGGCGGCGTACCAGACAGGAGGACTGCATGGGATCTGATGTGAAGATCGCACGCGCGTTGATCTCGGTTACCGATAAGACGGGCGTCGTCGATTTCGCACGGACGCTGGTCGATGACTTTGGCGTCGAGATCATCTCTACGGGCGGCACGGCTCGTGCCATCGAGGACGCGGGCGTTCCCGTAACCCCCATCGAGGAGTTCACGGGCTATCCCGAGATGATGGACGGCCGCGTTAAGACCCTGCACCCCAAGGTTCACGGCGCGCTGCTGGCCCGCCGCGATTCCGAGCAGCACATGCAGGAGGCCGCTCAGCACGGCATTAAGCTGATCGACCTGGTCGTCGTCAACCTGTACGAGTTTGAGAAGACCGTCGCCAACCCCGAGGTCACCTTCGCGGATGCCATCGAGCACATCGATATCGGCGGCCCCTCCATGCTGCGTTCTGCCGCCAAGAACGCCGCGAGCGTTACCGTTATCTCCGACCCGGCCGACTACGACGCCGTCCTGGCCGAGATGCACGAGACCGGTGGCTGCACCACGCTTGCCACCCGTCGTCGCCTGCAGGTGAAGGTCTACCAGACCACCGCCGCCTACGACACGGCTATCTCCCGTTGGCTTGCCGCCCAGGCAAGCGACGTGGCGGACACCTCTGCCAAGCTCGAGATCTCGCTGGAGAAGGTCAACGACCTGCGCTATGGCGAGAACCCGCAGCAGAAGGCCACGGTCTATCGCTTTGCCGAGGGATGCGAGAACACCGCGAGCTCGCAGTTCCCGCTCGTTGGCTCCGAGCAGATCCAGGGCAAGCCGCTCAGCTACAACAACTATCTGGATGCCGACGCCGCCTGGAACCTGGTCCGCGAGTTCGATGAGCCGGCCTGCGTGGTCCTCAAGCACCAGAATCCCTGCGGTTCCGCCGTTGCCGAGGACATCACGGCCGCCTACGACCGCGCCTTCGCCTGCGATCCCAAGAGCGCCTTTGGCGGCATCATCGCCTGCAACCGCGAGGTTCCCTATGAGCTGGTTGAGCACTTTGCCGATCAGAACAAGCAGTTCGTCGAGGTCATCATCGCCCCGAGCTACACTGCCGAGGCGCTCGAGCGCATGGCCAAGCGCCCCAACCTGCGCGTGCTGGCTACCGGCGGCGTGGACCACGGCGCCCAGGTGGAGCTGCGCTCCGTCGACGGCGGCATGCTGGTGCAGGAGGTCGACCACGTGACCGAGGATCCCGCGACCTTTACGTTCCCCACCGACCGCAAGCCCACCGACGCCGAGATGGCCGAGCTCGAGTTTGCCTGGAAGGTCTGCAAGGGCGTCAAGTCCAACGCCATCCTGGTTTCCAAGGGTAAGGCCGGCATTGGCATGGGCCCCGGTCAGCCCAACCGCGTTGACTCTGCGCTGCTTGCCTGCGAGCGCGCCGAGGACTTCTGCGAGCGCGAGGGCGTGGAGAAGGGCGGCTTTGCCTGTGCAAGCGACGCGTTCTTCCCGTTCCGCGACAACGTCGACGTGCTTGCCGCGCACGGCGTGACCTGCATCATCCAGCCCGGCGGCTCCAAGCGTGACGACGAGAGCATCCAGGCCTGCAACGAGCACAATATTGCGATGGTGTTTACGGGCGCCCGCCACTTCCGCCATTAAGTAGGGAGGTGGCGCTGCGGCTTGCCCAGCCACCGCACCTTGCCGTTCATTCGTCGCTCGCGTACCCAAGTACGCGTCGCTCCTCTTTCACGGCAATCTGCGGCACCTGGGCAACCCTCGCCGACCTGTTAGGTTGACTGGGGAGGATGGGATGTTATCTCATCCCTTGGATTGGCCTCGTTTCTAAAATAATCTCTGCAAAAGACGGTCGCTCCGTTTGGAGGGCCGTCTTTTTGGTATAAGAGGACGGAATGACTAACACGAAAGGTATGACCATGCCCCAGATTGATGATGCCGAGCTGTTTGGCAATGCCGAGGATCAGCGTGCGTACGAGGACTTTTGCGCCAATCAGGAGGCGGTCGAGAAGTTCACGCTCGACAAGCCCGCGCTTGTCTGCCGTTGGCGCATGTCCAACAAAAAGGTGCCCATGCTCAACCGTCACATCCGTGCGCTGTCCGAGCGCTTGGTGCAGGGCGAACCGCTTACCCATAACATGCTCAGCTGGGCCAAACAGCACGTTGAGTGGTCGCTTGCCGAGGGCGATTACACCGCGCACGACGGCGTGCTTATGCTGGTGATCGACATCAACGGCAACGCCGCCATGACGGTGGGGGAGTACGAGCCGCTGGCCGACACGTCGGCCAAGGCGCTGCGTGCCCGTTCTGCCGAGGCCCGCTCCGAGGCCGACGAGACCGGCGTGGCGCCCGAGCTGCTCGCTGCCGTCAACGACGGTGAGCTTGCCTTTGTGGCGCCGGCAGACGAGTGCCTGTGCGGCACGGCGACGCTCATTGAGCAGCTGGCCCAGACCAAGGGCATCCCGGTCACGCGCGTGGACATTCCCGCACAGCTCAAGGGCGCGCTGTTCCTGGTGAGCGACGAGCACGGCGTGGTGCCTGCCGCCGACGCTGACGCCGCCGAGTCCGATGCCGCGACGGTCGCCTTCTTTGCCGATGGCTACGAAAAGCTCCGCGCCCGCCGCTAAATGATTTTTCTGGGACGGGGATTTTATAATCATGTAATCCCCGCGCCCGCCGCAAGCGAGGATCGAGCCGAACGCTTTCGTTCGCGAACAGTTCTGTCACCTTGGCGCCGCGCGAGGCGCGTACCGGCGGCTTCGCGGTAATAATGGCTGTAAGACAACCAGGAGGGAAGCGGAATCCATGGCGCTGATCTATATCGTTGAGGACGACGAGCCCATTCGTCGCGAGCTTGCTGACATCCTTGCTCGTGCCGGTTTTGAGGTCGAAGCCTGCGAATCGTTCGAGCACGTCTCGCGCGATATTCTCGCCGCCGCGCCCGACCTGGTGCTGCTCGACCTCACGCTTCCCGTCAAAGACGGCCAGCATATCTGCCACGAAGTCCGCCGCGAATCTGAGGTCCCCATCATCGTCCTCACGTCGCGCACGACCGAGATCGACGAGGTCATGGCCATGACGCTCGGCGCGGACGACTTCGTTCCCAAGCCCTATAGCGCACGCGTGCTCGTGGCGCGCATCAATGCCTTGCTGCGTCGCACCGCGGCGGCGGGCGAGCGCAGCACGCTCGTCCACAAGGGGCTGGAGCTCGACCTCGCCCGCTCCATGGTCACCAACACGCAAACCGGCACTAGCACCGAGCTCACCAAAAACGAGCTGCGTATCCTCTCGCTGCTTCTGAGCCGCGCGGGCAAGATCGTTTCGCGCTCGGCCATCATGCAGGACCTGTGGGACTCCGACGCCTTCGTGGACGACAATACGCTCACCGTCAACATCAACCGCCTGCGCACCACGCTCGAAAAAATCGGCATCAAGGGGTATTTGACGACGCATCGCGGCCAAGGCTATTCGGTCTAGGGGCCGGCTATGTCGTTTGGCAAGTTCTTTAAAGATGCACTGCTTCCCGTCGCCGTGTGGACGTGCGGCGTGCTGCTGAGCTGCTTTGTGCTGACGGTCGCCGGCGCACCCGTTTCTATCGTGGTCGTGGCGGTTGGCGTGTCCTTTATCTTCGGTATGCTCGGCATCGTGATCGAGTACGCTCGCCGTCGCCGTTTTCTGCGTCAGTTGGAGCGCGCGGCAGAGGAGCTCGAGAGTCCCGCATGGGTCCAGGAGATGGTGCAATGCCCGACCTATGCCGAGGGCGAGCTCGAGTACGAGGTCTTGCGCCGGGTGGGCAAGGCGGCATGCGACGAGGTTGCCGAAGGCCGGCGTCAGACCGATGACTATCGCGACTATATCGAGAGCTGGGTCCACGAGGCCAAGCTGCCCCTGGCGGCGGCCCATCTGATTTTGGAAAACCTGGATGGCAGCGAAGACGACCTGTCGCGTGTGGATGACCTGGGTCGCGAGCTGGCTCGCGTGGAGCGCTATATCGACCAGGCACTGTACTACGCGCGCTCGGAAGTCGTGGAGCGCGACTACCTGATTCGTCGCTGGAATCTCAAGACCTTGGTGACGGGCGCGATTAAAGCCAACGCGCGCGAGCTTATCGCGGCGCACGTGGCTCCGGTGTGCGAGAACCTCGACTTTGAGGTCTTTACCGACGAGAAGTGGCTCGAGTTTATTCTAGGCCAGCTTATTCAGAACAGCATCAAATATGCGCGCGAGGACGGCGCAAAGATCGTGTTTTCGGGCGCGTTGCTGGACGAGGGCCTGGCGAGCGAACGCATCGAGCTTACCGTCGCGGACAACGGCTGCGGCGTGAGCGCGGCCGACCTGCCGCGCGTGTTCGAGAAAGGTTTTACCGGCGACAACGGCCGCACCACCAAGCGCGCAACGGGCATCGGCCTCTACCTGGTGGCGCGTCTGTGCTCCAAGATGGGCATCGACGTCACCGCAGCATCCGACTCCGGCGAAGGCTTCGTCGTAACATTCGCGTTTTCAACGAATAAGTTCCAATATTTCGAGTAACGCACGCGGCAGACGTCCGCCCAAACAAAACGTGCCGCCCCAAACGGGGCGGCACGCCATTTTTCTATCAGACAACTCGTTGAAGTGAGGCTGCAAAGGCCGCGGGGCCGGGAGGGGTTTCCTAAGGGCACATCCCGCAGCCGCAACGCGGCGA
>CAUDZT010000090.1 GCA_958453935.1 uncultured Collinsella sp.
CCGCAAACACTAGCTACGACCTCGGCATTCGAGATCTTGGGGCCCGTCATGGTCGGCCCCAGCTCATCGCACACCGCCGGCGCCCTTCGCTGCGCACAAGTTGCCGCCAGCCTGCTGGAAGGCCGCATCACCAAAGTCACCTTTGGCCTGTGGAACTCCTTCGCCCACACCTACCGCGGCCACGGCACCGATCGCGCTCTCGTCGCGGGCATTCTGGGCCTCGACACCGATGACGAGAACATCAAGCAGGCCTTTGACCTCGCACGTAAGCAGGGCCTCGAATATCACTTTGACATCAAGGGCGACGACGCCTCCATCCACCCCAACACCGTCGACATCGATATGGTCGACGCCACGGGCGCCACGGCGCAGGTCCGCGGCGAGAGCTTGGGCGGCGGCAAGATGCGCATCAGCCGCATTAACGGCGTCGGCGTCGACATCTCGGGCATGTATTCCACGCTCTTCGTGGCGCACCAGGACGTCCCCGGCGTGCTCGCAGCGCTCACCAACCTGCTCGCCTACGCCCATGTGAACATCGCCTTCTGCCGCACCTACCGCACCGAAGTGGGCGGCCAGGCCTACTCCGTCTTTGAGACCGACGGCGCCCCCGACGACACCGTCGTCCCCATGCTCCGCAAGCTCGACAATGTCGATTACGCGACCTTTATCGAGCTCCCCGGTTCTGCCTCGTCGCTCTCCCCCGGCGTCTCGGCAAAGGAAATCTTCGACGACGGCGAGCAGCTGCTCGATGCGTGCGAGGAACTGGGGCTCAACATCGGCGCCGTCATGGCCGTGCGCGAGGCACGTCTGACCGGCGAGGCACACGCTATCGCCGCCATGCGCCGCGTTCTCGACGTCATGCGCGAAGAGACCACAGCCCCCATTTCCAATCCACAGCGCTCGCTCGGCGGCCTCATCGGCGGCGAGGCAAAGCTTGTCGATGCCACCAGCCGAAACGATCTGAACATAAGCCTGATGGGCGCCGTCCAGACCGACGCCGTGGCCCGCGCCATGGCCGTGCTCGAGCGCTCCGCCACCATGGGCGTGATCGTCGCAGCTCCGACGGCAGGATCCGCGGGTGTTGTACCCGGCTGCGTGCTGGCGCTCGCAGACCATTTGCAGCTGGACGACGAGCAGGTCATGGATGCCCTTTATTGCGCCGCCGCCATCGGCCTCAACCTCACCACGAGCGCCTGCGTTGCCGGCGCCGAGGGCGGCTGTCAGGCCGAGGTCGGAAGTGCGGCCGCCATGGCCGCCGCCGCGCTAGTACAGATGCTCGGCGGCACACCCGAGCAGGCGCTCGACGCCAGTTCCATCGCGCTGAGTAATCTGCTGGGCCTCGTTTGTGACCCCGTCGGTGGCCTCGTGGAGGTGCCCTGCCAAAACCGCAACGCCATCGGCGTGGCAGCCGCCTTTAGCTCTGCACAACTCGCCCTCGCCGGCATTAAGAGCCTGGTGCCGTTTGACCAGATGGCACACGTCATGCTCTCGGTGGGCCACGCGTTGCCGGCCACGCTGCGCGAGACGGCAAAGGGCGGCATCGCGCAGGCTCCGGCCGCACTTTCGGCCTGTGCAAAATGCGGTGTGTGCGGATAGCGACAAAGAACGACTCGAAGGTGGGACAAATGTCCCACCTCTTTTGAATGCCACCGTTTCCATACCACAATCAACTAGGTAATCGCTATAATGCAAGCCCAGTAAAAACACGATGAACCGCAAGGCGAAATTCGAAGGATATGCACACGATGTCGCAAAACGATCGAACTCAACTGATTCCCGATCCGCAGCAGCCGAGCAGGCACACCGGCGGCGTTCAGTCGCCGCGTCCTATCGCGCCGAGCCACGGTCAGCAGCGTGGTGCGGCAAACGCTTCGCAACGCCCGAACCAGCAGCGCCAGCAACGTCAGCAGCGCCAGGCAAACGGCAATACGCCCAAGCAGCCCCCCACGCACGGTCGAGGCGATCGCGGCCCCGCGCGCAAACCCACCGGGAACAATAAGTCGGGCAAAAAGACGACGCTCTTTGTCCTCCTGGGTCTTATCGTCATTGTCTATATCGTAGGCGTCGTAGCGTTTTCGCAGGTAGCCTACCCCAACACCACCATCGCCGGCGTCGACGTCTCGTTCTCCAACGCTTCGTCTGCCGCCACCAAGGTCAACTCAGCGTGGAAGCACTATAAGCTCACCGTGGCGGGCGATGACTTTAGCTGGACCTATCAGCCCGAGTCCGATGAGCCCATCGTCGACGGCGAAGCTGCCGCAAAAGAGATCATCAACCACAACGAAGCCTTTGTATGGCCGGTCCGCCTTGTAGAATCCTTAAGCGGCAAGACCAAAACAACCGCTACCTCCAACGAAGTAGATCTTGATCAAGACGTCGACCTGTCCATGCTCTCCGATACCTTTGACCAAAAGCAGTTTGAGAAGGATCTGGGCACCGCCATCGACGAGTTTAACGAGGGGCGTTCGGGCGCGTTCGAGGCCAATAGCTCCTATGACGAGCAGGCCGGCAAGTTTACCGTCGAGAAGGCGCGCTCCAACGAAAAACTCAACCGCGAGCATGTCATTAAGTATGCCGAGCTCGAGCTTGCCTCGCTGGCCGAGACCGTAGATCTTTCCAAGCTCGGCAACGATGCCTATGAGCCGCTCAATGGAACGCTGACCGATGATCAGATTCAGGCCGCATGCGATGCCGCCAACAACTTCTTGGGCGTCAACGTGACCCTCAAGCTCAACGGCGAGGATGCCGGCAAGGTTGATGGCAGCTCCGTGTTGCAGTGGATCAGCTTTGCCGATCCGGCCAACCCCACGCTCGATACGTCGCAGATCAGCAGCTGGGCAGCCGAGCTCGCCAACGGCTTTAATACCGTGGGCTCCACTCGCTGGTGGACGCGCGCCGATGGCAAGCAGTGCGCCGTCGAAGGCGGCGACTTTGGTTGGTCCATCGACAGTACCTCGCTCGCCAAGCAGGTCGAAGACGCCATTAACAACAAGCAGACCGGCGAAATCGATATCAAGTACTCCCAGAAGGCCGACACCTTTACCGCAAAGGGAGAGCCTGACTGGAAGGCATACGTCGATGTCGATCTGTCCGAGCAGCACGCGCGCTACTACGACGAGAGCGGCAATATTGTGTGGGAGGCCAACTTTATTTCCGGCAAACCGGGCGAAGACGCCACCCCCGAGGGCGTATGGCAGATCAACAGCAACGATGGCGCCAGCAAACTCATCGGTGCCAAGGACCCCGAGACCGGCAAGCCCAAATACGAGAGCCCGGTTAGCTACTGGATGCCGTTTGAGGGCAACATGATCGGCTTCCACGATGCCACCTGGCAAAACGACAAGAGCTTCGATAACGCCGAGTCGTACAAGTGGTGTGGCAGCCACGGTTGCATCAACCTGCGCCTGGCCGACGCCAAGGCACTTCACGACTGCATCAAAGTCGGCCTGTGCGTGGTTGTCCACTCGTAGTGCAACGCGCACATTCCTACAACGCGGAGCTGCTGCGACCAATCTAACAGTTCCGAAAGAATCCGCCATATGCGCCCGCCTTACGCGACGGGCGCATATACTTATTGAGGAACTTTCTATAAAGGAGACGCTATGCCGAATGTCCCCACCATCACCCCAGGCCCGGATGATGCCGAGTACACGCCCGAAGGTGCCACCGAAACGATTCCTCTGATTAAAAACGTACATGCCGACAAGCAGAGCGAACGCACGAACGATACGGCCGAGATTTCCGATGAAGAGGCGTATGCCAAGCTCAAGGCAAAACGTGCCGAACGTCGACGTAAAAAGCTGATTCGACGCGGTATTGCCGCCGGCGTCGTAGGTGCCATCGCGCTCATTGCCATTGTCGCAACCCTGGTTATCAATGCGCAGCCGCAGGGCGCTAGCGGGCCTGTGACCGTTGTGGTGACCGAGGGCACGTTTACCACAACGGTCGAGGCGAAAGGCCAGCTCAAACCCATTTCGTCCTCAGTGGTCTCCCCTTCTGTCGACGGCACGGTCGATTCGATCAACGTGCAGGCAGGCCAATCCGTCAACGAGGGCGACGTGCTCATGACCATTAAAAACGACGAGCTCGATCGCAACGTTGCCGAGGCGCAGCGTGCAGTAGCAGCCGCTCAGGAAGACCTCGCCAACGCGCAGAAAGCCGCAGCTGCCGCGCAGGCCACCCCAACGACGGACGTCGATGGAGCTTCCGCAGCGGCTGGCATCTCCGCCGCATCAGCGGACACGAACGCTGTATCGGCCGCGCAGCGCAGCCTCGCATCGGCCCAGGCAAACCTCGATCAGGCGAACGCCAAGGCCGCCAGCCGTACGGTCACGGCCCCGAGCTCGGGCAGCATCGTGGAGCTCAACGCCAAGGTCGGCGCCACGGTAACAGGCGGAATGATCATGGGCGAAAGCGATACGAGCGGCGGCAAGCAGTGCATGCAGATCGCCGACCTGTCCAAGATGAAGGTGACGGTTCAGGTGGGCGAAAAGGATATCGCCAAAATTGCCGTGGGCCAAAGCGCCAACGTGACCTATCCCGCGTTTCCCGATATCGTGAGCCAGGGCACCGTCACGGCTATCGCCTCGGTGGCAAACTCTGACTCCGGCTCCGGTAGCGGCGGCAGCGTGACCTTTAACGTCGACATCCTCATCGAAGCACCCGACAGTCGCCTTAAGCCGGGTATGACTGCCGAGGTCTCGGTAGTGACCGAGAAGCTCGACGACGTGGTTATGGTGCCGACCATGGCGCTGATGACCGAAGATGGCGAGCACTATTACGTCAATCTGGCCACCGATTCGGAAGGCAAGAAGACGCGCCGCGTGAAGGTGACCGTCGTGACGCAAAACGACAACGAAGCCGTAGTCGGCAAGACACAGATCAAGCGCGACGACCAGGGCAACGAAATCAATCCTGGCGTGCCCACAACCAAACTGCGCGACGGTGACACCCTCGTCATGGACACCGGAGCGGGCGCAACGGCTGACGGCGGCTACAGCGCGGATTCGGGCAGTATGTCTGCCGACGAGGGCAAGTAATGCGTCCCGTCATCGACATCCGCAACGTGCACCGCATCTTTGAGAGCGAGGCCGGTTGCGCCCACATCCTGCATAACGTAAGCCTGGCAGTAGATCCCGGTGAGTTCGTCGCCATCACCGGCCCCTCGGGCTCGGGCAAGTCGACGCTCATGAACATCCTAGGCTGCCTGGATAAGCCGACGGCGGGCGACTACTACCTGCAAGGGCTCAACGTCGCCGAGCTTGACGATGACGAGCTCACCGAAGTTCGCGCCCTGAGCATTGGCTTTGTCTTTCAGAGCTTCAACCTGCTGCCGCGCCTGTCGGTGATCGAAAACGTCATGCTGCCGCTGGCCTACACCAACGTACCCCGTAGCCAGCGCGAAATGCGCGCCGTGCACGCGCTGCAGGCCGTCACGCTGCCCGTCGACCATTGGGACCACCGCATATCCGAGCTCTCGGGCGGCCAGATGCAGCGTGTCGCCATCGCACGCGCCCTCGTCAACGATCCGCCCATCATTTTGGCTGACGAGCCGACGGGAAACCTGGACTCCGCAACCGGAGCGCTTGTGATGGAGACCTTCCATAAGCTCCAGGAGCGTGGCAAAACCATCGTGCTTATCACACACGACCCCGGCATTGCCGCCGAGGCCG
>CAUDZT010000091.1 GCA_958453935.1 uncultured Collinsella sp.
CTCTTTGCGTCCTGCGGAAAGTTTTGGAAAGTAACCCAAAGCGGCCCGGCGGGGGTCCTGTGTAGTCACTCTTTAGGCGGAACTCTCCTAATGGGTTGAGCGTTCTGGATACTTGCTTGCTACCGTTTATCGCGTATAGCTACCGTTTGCGGAATAAGTAACACTCCTTAATAAACCGTGTAAAATCTTAGTTAAGCACGGAGTTTTCCAGGGAGACGCTGTCCTTTGTTGTGTGCAAGGGACGGCGTCTCTTTGGCGCTTAGAGGCCGTTCTGCAGCAGGATGGCGGACGTGCGTCATATATTAAAAAGCCAATGTCGAGATGGGTCGTGATGATAATGGGCAAGTACGTAATCGTGGTTGAATCTGGGTCGGATGTGACGCCGGAGCTCTGCGAACGCTACGGCATCGTGCGCGTGCCCATGCATGTCACGATTGGCGACGAGACCGTCGAGGACGGCTCGATCGATCCGCTCGAGATTTATTCGCGCTGCAACGAGTTTGGCGTAATGCCCAAGACCAGCGGCTGCGCGCCGGCGGATTTTGCACATGTATACGACCGCATTCACGCCGAGCAGCCCGACGCGACTATTCTGCATCTCGCGTATTCCGAGGCCACGACCTGCTCGCATCAGTCCTCGAAGATTGCAGCCCAGGGGCGCGACTACGTGTTCTCCATGGATACGCGCTTTGTGTCGGTGGGCCAGTCGCTCGTTGTCTTCGAGACTGCTAAATACATTGAGGCTCACCCCGATGCCACCGTTGACGAAATTTTCGCCTTCACCAATTCGGTGATGGACCGCGTGCTGTTGGGCTTCGTTCCCACCGATCTAGCCTTCCTTAAGGCCGGCGGTCGTTTGTCCAACGTGGCATTCCTCGGTGCCCATCTGCTCAAGATTAAGCCCTGCATTGAGGTAACGGGCGGCAAGTTCGTGGCGACCAAGAAGCTCCGCGGCTCTATGCTCAAATGCGCCCGTGCCTTTATTGACCACATGGTTGCGAAGGGCGAGATTGACTACTCGCACATTGGCCTGGCGTATTCGGTGGGCCTTTCCGAGGAACTGCGCGACGACATGGAGGTCTATGCGCACGACCTGGGCTTTAAGGACGTTACCTGGACTCAGGTCGGCGGCGTTATCTCGAGCCACTGCGGCCCGACCGCCTTCGGTGCGGTGCTCACGCTTAAGGCGTAAAGGCCTGACGTCTATCGATATCTATTGCCACAGCGGCGGGCGGGTTGCGACAACCTTCCCGCCGCTCTTGCGTAGGGCCAAATAAGGCAACCCAATTGACCGCTAAACCGTTTCGCCATCATGCGTATGGGCTAGAATGACTCTGGTATTTATGTAGCTAAAACCAACGAGAGGCAAGGTAGCGGGAATGGCTGAGATGACGCTTGAGGGTGTGGACGCTCGTCCCGAGGACTCTGCGTTTGCCCTGGGCCGCGTACATTCGATTGAGACGATGGGAACGGTCGATGGACCCGGCATCCGCTTTGTGGTGTTTGTCCAGGGCTGCCCCATGCGTTGTGCGTATTGCCACAACCCCGATACCTGGTCGGTTAAAGGCGGCACCATGGTGACCGTCGAGCACCTTATGGACGAGTTCCAGAGTAACCATGAGTTTTACCGCAGCGGCGGAATTACGGTTTCGGGCGGCGAACCGCTCCTGCAACCCGAGTTTTTAGCAGACCTATTCCGTGCAATGCACAACAACCGCGATGGTCGCGTGCATACCTGCTTGGATAGCTGTGGCTATGCGTTCGATCCCGCACATCCCGAGAAGTTCGATGCCGTACTCAACGAGACCGATATGGTGCTGCTCGACATTAAGCACGCCGATCCCGTCGAGCATAAAAAGCTGACCGGTTGCGATCCCTCACGCATTCTGGCGTTTGGTGATGAACTCGCGTGTCGCAAGATTAAGGTCGTTATCCGCCACGTGGTGGTGCCGGGCATTACCGACACGGTGGAGGAGTGCGAGGCGCTCGGTCGTTTAATCGCCCCGTGGCATAACGTGGTCGGCCTGGAGATGCTGCCGTATCACACGATGGGTGTCGTCAAGTACGAGCAACTGGGCATTCCCTATAAGCTTGAGGGCGTGCCCCAGATGGATACCGCGCGCATGCCCGAGTTGCGCAATGCCGTTATGACCGGCATGAAAAAACGCCGCGCGGAGCTAAAAAACGCCATCGGTTAGCGAACTATTTTCGCTCCCCAAGGGCACTCATTGGGGACAGACTTAAATGAGTGCGCGATGGCATTGCGGGCGAGCATGTTTTGGTGCGCAACAAGGCAGGCTGGATTAGCGAGGATGGTTGCTATTCGACATGCGATGCGGGCCTTATCGACATCGATGGCCGTACCTATGTCATGAGCATCATGACATCGATGCCGTGGAGCGACCGCTCGAGCGAGGTCGTGGCCGCCATCGCCAAGGCGCTCTATGATACCCGCGCTGCACTGGCTTAGCGTGTTCGTTTGGCGAGGTCAAACAAAATGCTGGTACCATACCGTGGTTGAGAATTTCGTATAGGTTTGGGGAATGGTATGGCTACCATCGCGATTATCGGTGCGCTCGAAAAAGAGATCATGCAGATTAAGGAAGAGCTGAGCGACGTTTGCGAGGCACGGGAGGCAGGCTTGACCGTTGTGAGCGGTGGGCTCGATGGCCTGACAGTTGTCGCCACAACGGCGGGCATGGGCACGGTGAACGCTGCCGCTGCGACACAGCACCTCATTAGCAAGTATGCTCCGCAGGCTGTTGTGTTTTCGGGCATTGCGGGCGGTTTGAACCCCAAGCTCCATATCGACGATGTGGTCATCGGCAAACGCCTGCGCTATCTGGATACCGATACCGCGCTTATCGCCGAGTCTGCACCGGGGCTCGAGGAGTTTGGCTCGACGCCTGCGCTGGTCGATATTGCCGCCGACGTGCTTGCTGAGCGTGGCTTTGTCGATGCTTCGACAAATGCAGCCGCTTCGAACGAGGGTGCAAAGCAGTTTCTGGTCGGCACAATTGCCACGGGCAACCGTTTTGTGACGGGTGCCGCCATGCGCAGTGACGCTATCGAGGCGACGCATGCCGATTGTGTCGGCATGGAGGGCGCGGCAATTGCCCATGTCGCAACCAAAAATGGTGTCGATTGCCTGGTGTTGCGCGCTATCAGCGATAATTGTGACGAGGCGTACGATGCGATTTGCGACCGCGAGTTCGACCTGTTCGAGTATGCCCGTACCGCGAGTGGCATTACGCTCGATATCGTTCGCCGTATCGCTGCTATCTACTAGCGCGCTCTTTTGTAAGAACCTACGACCAAGGAGTGTCCATGGCCGATTCCATTAACTACCAGCTTGCCAAGTTCGTCGCCAGCTACGGCAAGGTTTCGCAGATCCCCGAGTCCACCTGTCCCGAGGTTAGCTTTGTGGGCCGCTCCAACGTGGGCAAGTCCTCCATCATGAACAAGCTTTTTGGCCGCAAGAACCTGGTCAAGGTTTCGAGTACGCCGGGCAAAACGAGCAACATCAACTTCTTTGAGGCCGATGACGTGCATTTTGTCGACCTGCCGGGTTACGGTTTCGCCCGTCGCTCCAAAGCTGAGCGCGATCGCTGGGCCGAGCTTATCGGCGACTTCTTTGACTCCGAGCGCAGCTTTAACCTAGTTGTATCGCTGGTTGACATTCGTCACGACCCCAGCAAGCTCGATCATGACATGATCGACTACCTGCAAGGCAGTGAGTTTAACTTTATCGTCTGCCTCACCAAAGCCGACAAGCTCAGCCGCACCCAGCAGGCCCGCCAGGCAGCAGCCATCAAAAAGCAGCTCAACGTCCCGGCCGAGAACGTAATCATCACAAGCTCCCAGACCGGTATCGGTATCGACGAACTCAAACGTCGCATCGCCGAGGCCTGCCTCTAATCGGGCTGCAACCCCTCAAAAGCTCTCATCTATATCACCCCAGTGATAGTTATTGGTAAACTATCACTGGGGTGATATTTTTTAGGAGGTCGATATGGAGCTTTGGCACGGGTCGGAGGTTGTTGTCGAGCATCCATCGTTGGATAAATGCAGGCAATTCAATGACTATGGGCGCGGGTTTTATTGCACGCCACATGAGGAAATGGCAATGGAATGGGCATGCCGGACCGAGTCTGATGGCATTGCCAATCGATATGAGCTTGATTTAGATGGCCTTGCGATTTTGGATTTGGAATCAGGTGAGTTCTCGATTCTCAACTGGCTTGCAATTCTGGCGAATAACAGAGAGTTCAATGTTTCAACGCCAGTAGCACGCGAGGGGCTTCGTTATCTGCTGGATAACTGCCTGATTGATATTTCTCCCTATGACGTTATTCGAGGCTATCGTGCAGACGATTCCTATTTCTCGTTTGCAAGACAGTTTGTCAACGGCATGATCTCGCTCAGGCAATTGCAGCGCATTATGTTTTTGGGGGATTTGGGCATTCAATATGCGCTCATGAGTGAGCGTGCGTTCTCGGCGATTAAGTTCCGCGATTGGAAGCAGGCCTCGGGAGCTGAGTTTTATCCCAAACGATTTGAGCGAGAACAGAACGCTCGACGAAAGTACCTGGATACGGTAAACGGATTTGACTCTGATGGTGTCGACATTAGGGATTTGATGGCAGGGAGGGTTGATTTAAATGATCCAAGAGTTAACGGATCGTGGGCCGAGTAGGACATACCCCGTCTACTACCTTGAGGATGCAATGAACAACCTCGGCGACTGCTTTGACTATGCCGTTAACGATTATGGGGCAGAAGGATCGGAAGTTGCTGAACTCTTTTGCCTGAGCGGCGTAGCCCGCGAGTTCGAACGCGGCAACGCATGGGTAGTGTCGGGAAAATCGGGCGTTGAGCTGTTTGCGCTCATTGCCGAAAGGTTCGGCTATCAATCAAGGCCGATGCCAAATCGAACCTACCGATTCGAAAAGACACCGGAATATTGGACAGGCTGGATATTGGCATACCTTCAGTGGCGCCTAGGAGAGTCTTTCGAAGATTTGCTGCATGTCGTTCCATTCGATGTGCTACGCAGTCTGTACTACCCCTGGCACGAAGCCTCGGAGGAACGCGTGGCTCGCCTCGTCTGCGATATGGCGAAAAAAGCGTCCAGGCAAACCAAACTTGCGTTAGCAAGAAAGAGGCTCAAGAAAACCCAACAGGACCTGGCATACGAATCGGGTGTGTCACTCCGCTCAATCCAAATGTACGAGCAGCGCCAGAGAAACATCAATGAAGCTTCGGTTACAAGCGTAAGAGCCATAGCAAAAGCCCTCCACTGCAACATCGAAGACCTCCTAGAACCAGTCTTCGAATACAAAGAAACCAGCGCCGCCTAAACCAGGCACACAGCCGATGCCCGCCTCTAGGAAGTGCTCCAGCCTAGCAAGAGCCCCTACCAATAAAAAGCAACTATCAGCCCGGCGACTTTCCAGAGCGTAGGTTCCTGTAGCCGCCGCCAGCGAAGGTAAAGTAGGTGAGGCCAGGGG
>CAUDZT010000092.1 GCA_958453935.1 uncultured Collinsella sp.
GGTGGCTCGACGGGCGGCTCCACTGGTGGCTCGACCGGCGGCGATGGCGGCACGCCTACGCCTACGCCCACTCCCGACCCCTCGCCCACGCCTGACGATACGGTCGGCTAAGAAGTACGCGACTAAAGCCAACAAGGCCCCGAGCAGCTTATTGAACTGCTCGGGGCCTTTTAGTTTGAAGCGACCTGGTGGGCGGTCTTTATACCGGCAAACAAAAGGGGTACCGACCAACGTCGATGCCCCTTACAAGCCACTATGTCAGCGCACGCAATGCCGAGCGCACGGCCCGCACACCTACTTGCGAGAATTGCTCAGCTTATTGATCAGCGCCTCGAGGCGCTCGCCGTCCTCGGCCGTCTGGGCAATAACCAAAATCGTATCGTTGCCGGCAAGCGAGCCAAGCACATCGGGCAACTCTGCCGCATCAACGGCGGCGGCGATGCCGGAAGCCGTGCCAGGCTGAGCCTTGATCATAACCAGATTATCGGTACGCAGAACGCCCGTTACGAGCTCGGAAACCATACGCTGCAGGTGCAGGTCCTCTGCCAGAACATAGATGCCCTCAGGGAGCTTACGCAGCCCCATATCGGCAATATCGCGAGAGACAGTCGCCTGCGTGCAATCAAAGCCCATAGCACGGAGCTCATCGACCAGCACGCGCTGCGTGCGGACATCCTTATTGCGCACAATATCTCTAATGGCATCCTGGCGCCCATTGCGTTTTTTAGCCATACAAACCCTCTCTCCAAAAGATGGCGGAGACAATCAATCAGTGATTGAATAGTTTAACGCTATTTGAAGGCTTTTGTGTATAAGAACGCATTTCGAAACAATTCTATGCAAGTTTGTTTCGTAATGAGCCGTTTAGGCGGTTTTTGCGCCCGTCCGGTTAAGAAAAGCTGCCAGATGCGTACACATCACGCAGCGCGCGGGCTTGGCGCTGGCGATCGGCCCAAACAACAGACCGAGTCCCCGATGGTTATCCTTGAGCGCGGCGACCATCTGACGGGTTCGAGGCGCCTCGAGCATATCACGCATGCGGGCGGAACGCTCGATTGACGACACTCCATGCGGGCTCAGACACAAATTCTCGATGCAGGCGACCAGTCCGGCAAAGTAGAACTTTTGGCTTGCCAGCTTGAGCCGACCACCGCTATCTGCTTCCGAGAGTGAGTCCGCAAGCTCGTCGAGCGCCCGGGCGTCATCGGATACCTTGGCATACATGGTGGGATCAAAGGCATCTGTAAGCTTAGGCGCCGCTGCGTGGAAACAAGCGTCGCCGCATCCGGAGACGCGCTGTGCCTGCGAGAGCGCGCACGCCATAAACCCAACTGTGCGAAACGTCTTATCGCACAAAAGACATGCCTCAAACAGTGGACGGCTGTACATCACGCCAGAGACTTGAGCAACCAAGCCGCCTAAAATCAACTGGGGCAGCCCAGTCACCATAGAAGACTCGTCTTCTATGGCAATAGAGGCAGCATCCAAGACGCGCGAATGACGCTCGCGATGCGCATCGTATCGATCGAGCGACACCGAGGGGAGCACAATGTCTGCCGCAGTATCGCACGCGATATCGACCATCTTGGAAAGGGCCTGCGGAGCAAACCACTCATCGGCGTTCATGGCGATGATTTGAGAGCCGCGCGAGGCATCAAAACCGGCACGAAGACAAGCGCCGCGCTTCGCGTCCTCGACGTCAATCAAATCAATATGGATGTCCCTGTCGGCAGCAACTTGAAGCGAATGGCGCACACCGGGCACAGCATCGCGGCAGACAACGACAATCTGCAAATCATAGAGGTCTTGGTTCTGGATACTCTCGAGCGCACGCATCGCATAGCTGGGCGAACCTTCTACCACAAGGATCACCGAAAGTCGCGGATGCGAACAACGTCGAACCAAGTTTTCCATCCTCTCGATAGCACCAAATCAAACTGTCGTTCATGGTACACCCGAGCTATAAAAGCAACGAGCCGCCTAACATGTTGCACGCCAAGAACAGATGTTGCACACGCGCAGCTCACACATAGTATGTGCAAGGCACAGACGCGCCGAGCACTCCCCTAGTCGAGAACGACAAGCTCGTCGGGGCCGTAATCCACACCCATAAACGTAAGGCCGCAGGCAGGCGCCGTGGGACCCGCAGCGGTTCGGTCACGGGCGTCAATAACCTCGCGCATCCACTGGGGATCGCGACGATGCATGCCAATCTCCACGAGCGTTCCTACAATGGTACGCACCATCGAGTGCAAAAACGCATTGCCCTCGATAGTGAAGGTCAGGATATCCTCGCCAAAAGCGACCTCGTGGCCAAACTCCGCACGCATCACGCAGCGGTGCGTGGGCTTGCCCACAGCAGAGGCAACCTTGCAAAAGCTCTTAAAGTCCTGCTCGCCCAAAAGCGCAGGGCAGGCGGCCGCCATCGCATCGACGTCGAGGGGATAGCGATGCCACCACACCGCACCGCGCGAGAGCACGGGGCGCGCATCGCGATCGGCAATACGGTACGTATACGTACGGGACCGCGCGTCAAAGCGGGCAGAAAAGCCCCTACGGGCCTTGTAGACCTCGTTTATGGCGATATCTTTGGGCAGGAGGGCATCCATAGCCCTCAGCCACCTACGGCGCGTCAGAGCAAGCTCAGCGTCCGTTACGGGCACGCTAATGTACTGGGCCACCGCATGCACGCCGGCATCGGTACGACCCGCACACGTCAGATCGATCGGGCGGCGCAGCAGCGTCTCGATAGCGCGGCACAACTCGCCCGCAACGGTCGTCTGGCCCGGCTGCTCGGCAAATCCGCTATAGGACGAGCCATCATAGGCAACACAGAATACAAGCGTGGCATCGAGCTCAGGAATCGAATTGAAATCAGACGGCGCGGTCATGGGCGCTCCCAACAAACAATCAACGGTATCGCGACAAAAAAAGAGGGGTACGCGAACGTACCCCTCGAATATAGCCTATGCAGACGGATTGTCTACTCAGCGGTCTCCTCAGCAGGAGCCTCCTCGACGGCCTCGACCTTCTTGGGAGCAGCGGCCTTCTTGGGGGCCGGAGCAGCCTTCTTGGCCTTAGGCGTGCAAGGCTCGGTGACGAGCTCCATGATAACGATAGGAGCGTTGTCGCCCTTACGGTTGCCGAGCTTCATGATGCGGGTGTAACCGCCGTTGCGGTCCTGCCACATGCCCTGGGCAGCCTTGTCGAAGATCTCGGCAACGAGCTGCTTATCGCCGAGCTTGGCGATGGCCAGACGACGAGAGTGCAGGTCGCCCTTCTTGGCCCAGGTGATGATCGGATCGACGACCGAACGCAGCGCCTTAGCGCGGGTCTCGGTGGTCTTGATGCGGTCGTTCTCGAAGAGGGCCTTGGCCAGGCTCTTCTTCATGGCCTTGGTGTGGCTCGCATCGGTGCCGAGCTTCAGGCCCTTCTTAACGTTGTGACGCATGGTCTAGTTTCTCCTCAAATATGCGAAGCATTAAGCCTTCAGGCTCAGGCCCATGGACTCAAGCTTGTCCTTCACTTCCTCGATCGACTTAACACCGAAGTTACGGATGTTGAGCAGATCGTTCTCCGAGAACTCAACGAGCTGACGGACCGAGTGAATGCTGGCGCGCTTAAGGCAGTTGTAGGAACGGACAGAAAGGTCCAGATCCTCGATCTGCTTGTCCAGCTCGGCGTTGTCGTTGGTGACCTCGGGAGCGAAGATCGAAGCCTCCTCCTCGACCTCGGGGGTCTCGGCAAGGTTCATAAAGGCAGCCATATGCTGGTTGATGATATTGGCAGCCTGGACCACGGCGTCGCGCGGAGCGATGGAGCCGTTGGTCTCGATCTCGAGGACAAGGCGGTCGTAGTCGGTGTGCTGACCGACACGGCAAGCCTCAACGAGCTTGGCGCAACGGGACACCGGCGAGTACAGCGAGTCGACGTGGATCACACCGATGGGATCGTTGTCGCGCTTGTTAGCCTCGCCAGAGACATAGCCGCGGCCATAGCCGATGCGCATGCTCATGGTGAGATGGCCGCCCTCGGTGAGCGTAGCGATGTGCTGCTCGGGGTTGACCAGCTCAAACTCGGACGGAATAAAGAAGTCCGCACCGGTGACCTCGCAGGGGCCGTCAACCGAGATGGTGGCGGTCGCCTCGTCGGTCGTGCCGAGAGCCCTGAAGACAAGACCCTTGACATTCAGGACGATGTCGGTGACATCCTCGACCATGTTAGGGATGGTCATGAACTCGTGCTGTGCACCATCGATCTGAATAGCCTCGACGGCGGCACCCTCGAGCGAGGACAGAAGTACGCGACGAAGGGAGTTACCCAGCGTATCGCCGTAGCCACGCTCGAGCGGCTCGACGGAGACACGAGCAGACGTCTCGTTGATCTCTTCGACCTGAACCTGAGGCCTAATGAATTCTGACATGTATTACCTCCAGCCTCAGCAGCCCGGATGGACTACTTAGAGTAGAGCTCGACGATGAGCTGCTCGTTGATATCACCGCTGATCTGCTCACGCGTCGGCAGAGCGAGCACGTTACCAGACAGCTTCTCGATATCGACCTCGAGCCAGCCAGGGACCTCAAAGCGCTCGGAGGAAATCAGAGCCTCCTTGATGGGGAGGAGGTCACGGAACTTCTCGCCGACAGCGACGACGTCGCCGGCCTTGACGCGGTAGGACGGGATGTCCACGCGCTTGCCGTTCACGGTGAAGTGACCGTGACGGACGGACTGACGAGCCTCTTTGCGGGTGCGGGCGAAGCCAAGACGGAAGACGACGTTGTCGAGGCGAGACTCAAGGATGATCATGAGGTTCTCACCGGTGACGCCGTTCATCTTGCGGGCCTTGTTGAAGTACCCGTGGAACTGCTTCTCCAGAACGCCATAGATGAACTTGACCTTCTGCTTCTCGCGCAGCTGCATGCCGTACTCAGATTCCTTGCGACGGCGCTTGGGCTGACGGATAGATTCCTTCTTGCTGCTGTAACCGAGCTCAGCGGGATCGATCCCGAGCTGACGGCAGCGCTTAAGAACAGGAGTCCTGTCGATTGCCATATTGATACGATCCTTTCAGTTACACGCGGCGACGCTTCTTGGGGCGGCAGCCGTTGTGCGGAATGGGGGT
>CAUDZT010000093.1 GCA_958453935.1 uncultured Collinsella sp.
CCGCGCTCACGCTCTCTCAACTGATCGTAAGGAGAAAAACATGAGCAAGACCGTCGTGTCTTCCGATAACGCACCCGCAGCCATCGGACCGTATTCCCCCGGCATCCAGACCGGCAACATGGTGTTCCTGTCCGGCCAGCTGGGCATCGACCCCGCAACCGGCAAGCTGCCCGAGGGCGTCGAGGCCCAGGCCAAGCAGTCCCTCGCCAACGTCGAGGCCCTGCTGACCGCTGCCGGCGCCACCTTTGCCGATGTCGTCAAGACCACGGTCTACCTGGCCGACATCGCCGACTTCGCCGCCGTGAACGAGATCTACGCCTCTAAGTTCGAGGCCCCGTTCCCCGCGCGCAGCGCCTTCCAGGTTGCCGCCCTTCCGGCTGGCGGTCTGGTCGAGATCGAGGTCGTCGCCGCTCTCTAAGGCGTTGGCCACAACTAAACATGACATGCAAAAAGACCCTGCAGCGCGTGCGAGCTGCAGGGTCTTTTGTCAAGTGACGGATCGCTTGTGGAGCCGCGCTCCATTTTGCTTGTTAGCCTTCCTTGCGAACTTTTTGTAGGTAGCGGTAGACGCTGGGCTCCGAGATGCCGAGTGCGGTCGCGGCGCAGGCAACAGCGCCCTTGAGCATAAAAACGCCGTTGCCGTTAAGGTGGCGAATAACGTCCACACGATCGGCCTGCCCGAGCGAGGCGACATCCTGCCCGCGGCTTTCGAGCAGCTCGGAAATACTGCGGTCGATGAGCTCCTGTGTAGACTCCGAAAGACTTTCAACCTCGATAGACGCGGGCTCCGCCTGCCTTGGCACAGCGTCGAAGCACGCCATGAGCTGCTGCGCCATGGCGTTGATGGAGCGCACGGTCGAGAGGTCGGTGTTGACGCAGAGCATACCGACGATCTCGTTATCCTCGCGGATAAAGTACGTCGCGGACTCCAGTGTCTTGCCACCGGCACCGCGCCCCTCGTAGCCCGTAATAAACGGCAGGTCGCGATACTTGGGGTCGTGCATGATCTTGAGCGCCAGATCGGTGGCGGGACCGCCGACCTTACGGCCGCTTACGATGCCGTTGCGAATATCGACGATGGCATGGTCGGGATCCGAGAAATCGTGCAGCACGATTTCGCTGTTTTTGCCGAGTATCTGCTCAAGGAAATCGACCATCGGCAAAAAGCGACGTACGGTCTCGTTCACGGGCAACTCCTTGGGATGAAATCGGAAATGTTCATAACAATTTTTTCTCATGGTAACACGGTGTCTATTGACTCGCATATTCGCAGGTACATTGCGTAATACGGACGAGCGGTAGGAATTTGGCGGTAAACGGTCGACCAAAAGAAAAGTTAGATGTTATTTTGACAAGACACTTTCCTGACCTGCGGAAATGCATAATCCCAGCTCAAGAACAGTCTGATAACAAAAAATTATTATTGAGAATGAGAAAAATCTTTAATACGATATGCAACGAAGGCACAACCTCACCCCCGCACTGCGTCACAATAGAGCGTTAGATGCGAAAACAACTACTTCGAGGATTGGTGGTCAAATGGCCCAGGAGACGGTTACGAACGGCACTGAAGCCCTGTTCACTCGCGAAGGCATGCCGCCCGTTAAGGAAATGATCCCGTGTGCCCTTCAGCACGTACTGGCATCGTTTGCCGGCATCATTACCCCGGCGGTCATCATGGCCGGCGTCTACGGCTTTAATAGCCAGCAGAGCACCGACATCATTCAGGTTGCGCTCATTCTTTCGGCGATCGACACGGCCCTTCAGGCCTTCGCTCCCTTCCGCCGCATCGGCGGCGGCCTGCCCATCGTCATGGGCGTCTCGTTCGCGTTCCTGCCGGCCCTGCAGGCCATGGGTGCCTCGGGCTTTAGCTTTGGTGCGCTGCTGGGCGGCGAGATTGTCGGCGGTGCCGTCGCGGTCCTCTTTGGTCTGGCCTACAGCAAGATTAAGTGGCTGTTCCCGCCCGTCGTGACCGGTACGGTCATCTTCTCCATTGGCGTCTCTCTCTATCCTACGGCCGTCAAGTACATGGCCGGCGGTATGGGTACGCCGCTGTGGGGCACTCCGCAGGCCTGGTGCGTCGCTCTTATCACCTTCGCCGTGGTCTTTGCGCTCGCCAACTTTGGCAAGGGCACGCTCAAGCTGGGATCCGTGTTCTTTGGCATGATCGTTGGCATGATCGTTTCGATCCCCTTTGGCATGATCGACTTCTCCAGCGTCGCCACCGCTCAGGTCTTCGCCCTTCCCAAGCTCATGCCCTACGCGCTCGAGTTTGACCCCGAGGTCTGCATCACCCTCGCCGTCGTGTTCCCCATGGTTGCCATCCAGGTTATCGGCGACGTCTCCGCCGCCTGCCTGGGCTCCATCGACCGTATGCCCACCGAGCGCGAGCTCTCCGGCGCTATCGTGTCCCAGGGCCTCACCTCTATGGTCGGCGGCCTGCTGGGCGGTCTTCCCACCAGCGCCCTTGGCCAGAACGTGGGCATCATCTGCTCCAACAAGGTCGTCAACAAGTGGGTCTTTGTGATCATTGCGGCCGTCTTTGCCATCGCCGGTCTGTTCCCGCAGCTCTCTGCCGTCCTTTCCGCTATCCCGCAGCCCGTCATCGGCGGCGCGACCGTCGGCGTCTTTGGCACCATCACCATGAACGGCGTGCGCATGTTCACCCGCGAGGGCCTCACGCAGCGCACTACCACCATCGTCGGTACCTCTGTCGTCTTTGGCCTGGGTATCTGGATGGCCAGCGGTTGCCTTGCCGGCGAGGGTATGCCCGCCTGGGTGTCCACCGTCATCGGCTCCAATGCCGTAACCCCCACCGCCATCATGGCCATTGTCCTTAACCTGATCCTTCCGCAGACGCCGGTCGTGGCTCAGCACATCGATGCTGCCAAGGACGCTGCCGTGGATCTGGTCTTGCCCGAGAGCAAGAAGTAACCAATTCGGTGCTATTCGTCGGCGGACGCATCGCCTCGTCCGCCGACGCTATGCGGCGCCAAGCCGCACTTCAAAGGGTTTGTCCCTTTGGTGAAGCGTTGACGGGAGAGGGCCCGTTTCCGGTGTAGGCCGGCGCTTCGCACTCCGCCATGTCAGAGGTGTCAAACCCCGCCTCTGATGTCGAAGGGAGCATCCATGCTTCTGGTCGCTAACGGTTCCGTCTTTACCCGCAACGCTCAGGCCCCGTTCATCCCCAACGGTGCAGTCGCCATTGACGGAGATACGATCGTCGAAGTGGGCCCCGAGTGCGAGCTCAAGGTCAAGTACCCGGATGCCGAGTACGTCGACGCCCAGGGCAACCTCATCATGCCCGGACTCATCAACTGCCACACCCACATCTACTCGGGTCTGGCCCGCGGCCTTGCCATTAAGGGCTGCAACCCCACCAACTTCTTGGAGAATCTTGAGCAGCAGTGGTGGAAGATTGACGACAACCTGACGCTCGACGGCACCAAGGCCAGCGCCTATGCCACGATTCTTGACTCCATCCGCGATGGCGTCACCACGATCTTCGATCACCATGCGAGCTTCTGCGAGATCCCGGGAAGCCTCTTTACCATTAAGGATGCAGCTCAGGAGCTGGGCATGCGTTCGTGCCTGTGCTACGAGGTCTCCGATCGCCGCGGCCAGGAAAAATGCGACCAGGCCATTGCCGAGAACGCCGAGTTTGCCCAGTGGGCCGCCAAGGAGCGTCGCGATAACGACAACCACATGATCGCCGCCATGTTTGGCGGACATGCCACTTTCACGCTTTCGGACGAGACCATGGACAAGATGGCCGAGGCCAACAACGGCCTGACCGGCTTCCACATCCATGTGTGCGAGGGCATGAATGACGTGTGGGACTCCCGTCTCAACCGCGGCGGCATCAGCCCCGTTGAGCGCCTGCTGCAGCACAACCTGCTGGGTCCCGATACCATGCTGGGCCACTGCATCCATGTGACGCCCGCCGAGATGGATATCGTCAAGGAGTCCGGCACCTGGCTGGTCAACAACCCCGAATCCAATATGGGCAACGCCGTGGGCTGCGCTCCCGTGCTCGAGTTCTTCCGCCGCGGCATCCCCGTGTGCATGGGCACCGACGCCTACACCCACGATATGCTCGAGAGCCTCAAGGTCTTCCTGATCATTCAGCGCCACAACGCCGCCATGCCCAACGTGGGCTGGTGCGAGGCCATGACCATGCTGTTCGAGAACAACGCCAAGATGGCGAGCAAGTACTTCGATCGCAAGCTCGGTGTGCTCGAGGCCGGTGCTGCCGCCGACGTCATCGTTATGGACTACAAGCCCTTTACGCCGCTGAGCGAGGAGAACATCGACGGCCACATGCTCTTTGGCATGATGGGCAAAAATTGCCGCACCACCATCATCAACGGCCGCGTCCTGTACAAGGATCGCGAGTTCGTTGGCATTGATGAGGACAAGATCAACGCGTGGACCATGGCCGAGTCCAAGAAGCTCTGGAGCACGCTCAACGATCGCGCCTACTAATTACAAGTAGATTCGCGCGCGTCGGATGTTTCGCCGCATCCGACGCGCGTATAGGCGACCTCCGCGGGGTCGCCGGCGCTGTGCTAGCGCTACACCGTATTTGCGCCCGCCGCGCGGTCTCGCCGGGCGTTACAGAGAGGAGCTCACTATGAGCGACATCATGAGGCCGATCCCGTTTTCGCAGCTGATGAACTGGATCATCGAGGAGCACAAGACCCAGGACGCCATCTTTGGCGTGCGCAAGATGGTCACGACCAACCAGGGGGGCGCGCTTCCCATTTTTGACGAGCGCATCGAGACCCCGTTTGGCCCGGCCGCCGGTCCCAATACGCAGCTTGCCCAGAACATCGTGGCATCCTACGTGGCAGGCTCCCGCTTCTTCGAGCTCAAGACCGTCCAGGTTATGGACGGCGAGGAGCTCTCCAAGTGTGTGAACAAACCCTGCATTGTGGCGCAGGACGAGTGCTACAACTGCGAGTGGTCGACCGAGCTCGAGGTTCCGCAGGCCTTTGCCGAGTACGTGAAGGCATGGTTTGCCTGCCACCTGATCGCTCGCGAGTACGGTCTGGGTAGCCCGGACGGCTTTGTCTTCAACATGTC
>CAUDZT010000094.1 GCA_958453935.1 uncultured Collinsella sp.
GATGTGCTAGCGATGTGCTAGCGGATGCGCCGCCAGATAGACCTCGGTCAGTTGCGTTCGGTCGACATGCGTGTAGACCTGCGTGGTCGAAATATCGGCATGGCCCAAAATCTCCTGCAGCACACGCAGGTCGGCACCGCCCGCGAGCATGTGGGTGGCAAAGGAGTGGCGCAAGGTATGGGGATGGAGCCCCACCAGCCCCACCTGACGCCCATACCGCTCGCATATCGCATGCACGGCCTGGCGCGACAGGCGACGTCCGTTCTTATTTAAAAAGACCGCCGAGGTCTCGGTTCCGCGGGCATGGGCCGCCAAGCGAGAACGTCCCTCAGTTACATAGAGCGTCAGAGCTCGCGCCGCGCTTCCCACCAGTGGGGACAGGCGTTCCTTTGAGCCCTTACCGCGAACGAGTACAAAGCCATCGTCAATATGGATATCGCCCACATCGAGCCCCACCAACTCGCTCACACGCAAACCGCATCCGTAGAGCACTTCCAAGATGGCATGGTCGCGCAGTCCCATCTCGCCCTCGGGAAAATCTTGATCGAGCAGTGCCGAAACATCCTCCACCGATAGATACTCCGGCAAACGCTCAGCCTTTTTAGGCAGGCGCAACACCGCCGTCGGGTTTTGGGCCACGGCCCCATCGCGCACCAAAAAGGCATGCAGGCCCTTCACGGCAGCAAGCGCACGCTCCACCGAGGCGTCGGAATAGCCCCCATCGCGGCGATCGGCGACAAAGCCCTCCACGATCTGACGGGTCACCTCTTCAAAAGACACAATACCCGCCCGCTCCAGATAGGCGCAGTACGTCGTCAGGTCATGACGATAGGCCGCAATCGTGTTGCATGCCAAGCCCCGCTCGACCGCGAGGTAATCGAGATACTCCCCCGCCGCCACGGCGAGCGACGAGGGAGTAGCTTCGGTATGTTCCTTATTCGCCGGCACCCTTAGTCCGTAGCGAGGTTCATGGGCGTCACCTGCAGACGGTCGACACCCTCGTGCTGGCCAATCGAAGCGCGTACGAACTCGCGGAACAGCGGCTGCGGGTTGGTCGGGCGGCTCTTGAACTCGGGATGAGCCTGGGTTGCCACATACCACGGATGCACGTCGCGCGGCAGCTCGACCATCTCGACCAGGCGCTCGTCAGGTGACAGACCCGAGATAACCAAACCGGCGTCCTCGAGCTGGTCGCGGAAGGCGTTGTTGAACTCAAAGCGGTGACGGTGACGCTCGTAGACGAGTTCCTCGCCATATGCCTCGCGAGCAAGGGTATCGGCAGCAAGCTTGCACGGATAGGCACCCAGACGCATGGTGCCGCCCTTCTCAGTCACGTCCTCCTGCGAGCTCATCAGGTCGATGACGCTATACGGGCCATCCGGATCGAACTCAGAGGAGCTGGCGCCGGCAAGGCCGACGACATTGCGGGCGAACTCGCACACGGCCACCTGCATACCCAGGCAAATGCCCAGATACGGAATCTTGTGCTCACGGGCAAACTCGGCCGCGAGGATTTTGCCCTCCAGGGCGCGCTTGCCAAAGCCGCCGGGAACCAGGATGCCCGAGGCGTCGCCCAGAACCTCGGAGACATTCTGCTCGTCGAGGCTCTCGCCGTCGACCAGCTGGACGTCCACATGGCGATCGTAGAAGACGCCCGCATGGTGCAGGGCCTCGATAACCGACAGGTACGCATCGGGCAGCTGCGTGTACTTACCCACGACGGCGATCTTCACCTTGTCGGCGTGATGGTTGGCGTGATTCTGTTTGCGCAGGAACTCGTTCCACTCGCTCATGTCGCGCTCACGCGGATCCAGACCAAGGCGCTCGCAAATGCGCAGGTCAAAGTCCTGCTCGGCAAGCAGCTGCGGAACATCGTAAATGCTCGCGCAGTCCTCGTTGGTAAAGACGCAATCGGTGTCGACGTCGCAGAAGCTTGCGATCTTTCCGCGGATAGCGTCATCGATATGGTGGTCGGAGCGCAGCACGATGATATCGGGCTGGATGCCAAAGCTGCGGAGCTCCTTGACGGAATGCTGCGTGGGCTTGGTCTTGACCTCGTGGGCGGCGGCGATATAGGGAACGAGCGACACGTGGATGTAGCAGACGTTCTCGGGGCCGGCCTCCTTGCGGTACTGGCGGATGGCCTCGACAAACGGCTGCGACTCGATGTCGCCGATCGTGCCGCCCAGCTCGGTGATGACCACATCGGAGCCGGTCTGCTCCTCAATGCGGCGGAACTTGTCCTTAATGGCATTGGTGACGTGAGGAATCACCTGCACGGTACCGCCCAAAAAGTCGCCGCGACGCTCGCGGGCGATTAGACTTTTGTAGATGGCACCGGTCGTAAAGTTGGAATCGCGGGTCAGGTTCTCATCAATAAAGCGCTCGTAATGACCCAGGTCCAGGTCGGACTCGTAACCATCCTCGGTTACAAAGACCTCACCATGCTGGAACGGGCTCATGGTACCGGGGTCGACGTTCAGATACGGGTCGGCCTTCTGCATCGTTACTTTGTAGCCACGCGACTTGAGCAGACGGCCCAGCGAGGCCGCGGTGATACCCTTGCCCAGGGACGAAACCACGCCGCCGGTTACGAACACATGCTTGGTCATATTGAGTTACCTGCGCTTCCCGTAGAAGTTGTTTATCCACATCTTACGGGTCTTCATTGTAATACTCGCGCCGCGGACCGTCCGCAATTTTTCTCGCGTGCGATTGCATTTCTCAATCTTGAAACAAAACGCCGCCCGGTTTCCCAGGCGGCGTCGCTATGGCAAGGGTTACATGCTGCTATCGATCAGCAACCTCGTCCTCAAGCATTTCTTGAACGAGCATGCCGGTACGGACGCCCTCAAGATACCACTCACCACGTTCGGTGAGGCAAATGCCATTTGCAAGCTGACCGCCGTCGTCGCTATAACGCGAGACGACATCAATCATACCTTCGGAATCCAAGCGATCGATTGCGGCGCGGGCACGATACGGCGAAACCCCCACGCGCTCGGCAAGCGTTTTGCGCGAGAAACCATACGGCCCGCCATTGTCTTCGGTTTGCTGGTCGATCTCCATCAACACCAGCACCTCGACACGCTTCATATCGTTAACACTCGCACGACCCTTGCCCGCCATAGCAGCCTCCTCAAACCGAGCACGAGCATCTAACGCGCCGTGCGCGACCGACACACCTCACGATGGCAGGTAATATCCATCATGCGGCATCCCGCTAAGGATGAAACAGTTACGGTTATTGTATACCGCTCAAATTGTTTCTAGGCAGGTAAACAGCTATTTTTCGCCGAAATAGACGCTTTATTGATCAAAAAGCCGTACCGGGCGCTAACCCGATACGGCCAAAATACAATGCAATTACCGCGGTGCTTCAAGCTTAGCGATGGAAGAAACCGCGGCGCTCAAACTTGGGCTCGCAGCACACGTTGATACCCAGTTTGCGCAGTACCGTCTCGTCCGTCGGCGAGATAATCACGCTAAAGAAGGCATCGCAACCGCGCAGCTGCTCCAGGCCCGAAAGGACGCGAGCGGCCGTCTCACTCGTGGCCGAGGTGATCGACAGCGCCATAAGCGTCTCGTCGGTGTGGAGGCGCGGGTTTTTGCTGCCCAGGAAATGCGTCTTGAGCTTGCTGATAGGCTCGATCGCCTCATCGCTAATGACCTCGAGCTCAAGGTCGACGCCCGAGACATGCTTGAGGGCGTTCATAATGAGCGAACTTGCGGCGCCCAGGCGCGTGGAGGTCTTACCGGTCACCACGGAGCCATCGGGCATGACCATGGCACCCACGGGACCACCCGTCAGCTGCTCCCTGGTGAGGGCCGCCGAGCGCGCCGGTGAGTAGTTCTTATCGATGCCGGCTTTCTTCATAATAATCTTGAGACGGTCGACTTGCTCATCGCCCACGCCGGTACGGCGCACATTTTCGACCGCGGTAAAGTAGCGGCGGACGATCTCCATCTTGGAAGCGTCGCGGCAGGCATCGTCATCGGTGATGGCAAAGCCGACCATATTGACGCCCATGTCCGTAGGGCTCTGGTAGGGGCTCTTGCCCAGGATCTTTTCCATCAGGGCACGAACTACCGGGAAGGCCTCGACGTCGCGGTTGTAGTTGACCGTGGTCTTGTTGTAGGCCTCAAGGTGGAACGAATCGATGATATTGGCGTCGTCGAGGTCAGCCGTGGCGGCCTCGTAGGCAATATTGACCGGATGCGTCAGAGGAAGATTCCAGACCGGGAAGGTCTCGAATTTGGCATAGCCGGCGGCGGTACCGTGCTTATGCTCGTGATACAGCTGCGAGAGGCAAGTGGCGAGCTTGCCCGAGCCAGGGCCGGGCGCCGTCACGACGACGAGCGGACGGGTGGTCTCGACAAACTCGTTCTTGCCATAGCCGTCGTCGGACACGATCAGGTCGACGTCGTGCGGATAGCCCTCGATGGGATAGTGGAGCTTGGCGGGAATGCCGAGCGCGTTCAGGCGGTTGCGGAACACATCGGCAGCGGGCTGGCCGGCGTACTGGGTGATGACCACGGCCGCGACAGCAAAGCCGTTGCCGCGGAACAGGTCAACCAGGCGCAGCACATCCTCGTCATAGGTAATGCCAAGGTCACCACGAGCCTTGTTTTTCTCGATGTGGTTCGCGTTAATCGCGATGATAACCTCAACATCGTCGGCGATGCTCTTGAGCATGCGGAACTTGCTGTCCGGTTCAAAGCCCGGCAGCACGCGGCTCGCATGATAGTCATCGAACAGCTTACCGCCAAACTCCAAATAGAGCTTGCCACCAAACTGCGAGATGCGCTCCTTAATGTGAGCAGCCTGCAGCTCGATATACTTCGCGTTGTCGAAACCCTGGCGCATGTATGGCTCCCGTCCCGTTTCGTAAATTAAGTTCCTACGCGATTATAACGGAGCCTGCCCTCCCCGATGCCCAGGCCATCAACAGGCACCAACCAAACACGCCCACCGCAACCCACGGGGAACCGGGGTAGCTAATTTGGGACGGCGCTTTTTTGACTACCCCACGAACGGGGATAGTCAAAATAGCGCCGTCCAGGACGTACAA
>CAUDZT010000095.1 GCA_958453935.1 uncultured Collinsella sp.
CAAACCTCAGCCCAAACCTCAACTAAAGCCCAAGCGCCGTCGCAAGCGGCTGCCGCGCTGGGCCGATCGGCTCATCACCATCGTCATCATCCTTATTGGCGTGGGCCTTATGACCTGGCCGTGGATCTTGGACCGGCTCGAGGCCTCGGGCGTGTTCAACCAGATCAGCACCGTGTCCAGCACCGTAGACGCGCTGTCTGCCGAGGAGCGCGAGCGCATCTTGCTGCAGGCGCGCTCCTATAACGAGCAGCTGGCGGGCGAGGCCACCGAGCTCCCCGCCGACCAGATCGAGCCCTACGCTCAGCAGCTCATCTTTGACCGCGACCCCATGATGAGCTGGGTCGAGATCCCCTCCATCGACGTGAGCATGCCCATCTACCACGGCACAAGCGAAGAAGTCCTTATGGCGGGCGTCGGCCACCTGGAGGGCACGAGCCTGCCGGTGGGCGGCACCTCGACGCATTGCGTGCTCACCGCGCACTCGGGCATGCGCAACCTGAGCATGTTCGACGACATCCACTCGCTGGAGCCCGGCGACCTGGTGCTGCTGCACACCATGAACAAGACACTCGCCTACAAGATGGTGGACTCCGAGGTGGTGCTGCCCGAGGAGATGGAGTCGCTGACCATCGAGCCCGGCGCCGACAAGGTGACGCTCGTCACCTGCACGCCCTACGGCGTGAACGACCACCGCCTGCTGGTGCATTGCGTGCGCACCAAGTACAACAAGAAGGACGTCGACAAGCAAAAGTCGCTGGCCGGTCGCCACTGGGGCAAGCGCGAGTTTGCCGTGCTCATTGTGGTCGTGGCCATTGTGCTGTTGCTGCTGGACATCGTGATCCACGCGGTCCGCAAGGCCAAGGCCTCAGCATAGGGCATTCTCCAGAACCACCACAATGGGGGCAGGCACCTTTGTGGTGGTCGGGACTTCCAAACCATCACAACATTCGATGAAAATCGCGATTTTGGCGAAAAGCGTCGAATGTTGCGATGGTTTTCGTTGTGGGCGGGACGGTTTTCGTTGTGGGCGACGCGGTTTTCGCTATGGACGGTGCGGTTTCGCTGCAGAACCGCCAGCCCGCCGCCTGCCAACCCGCCGCCCTCGTTACGTTTTCGCTGCATTTGGGTAAAGCGCCTGCTCCAAGCGGCATTGCCTTGTATACTAGAGCGGTTTATCTGTTATGCGGAAGGGAGCGCCTATGGCACTCAGCGAGAAAGACGTGCGCGGCATCGCCGAGTACGCAAAGATCGCACTGACCGATGACGAGCTCACCCAGATGACGTCCTACATGAACGACGCCGTCCAGATGCTCGAGCCCGTCTTGCAATATGACTTGCCCGACGTGGAGCCCACGTTCCATCCCATCGGAAGCCTGTCCAACGTGATGGGCGATGACCTGCGCGAGCCCGAGCGCGACCTGCCGCTCGACGTTGCGCTCGAAAACGCCGGCAGCGCGCGCGACCGCTACTTCCGCGTGCCGTCCATTTTGGGAGAGGGGGAGAGCGAGTAATGGCGCAGAGCTTCGATTCCCTTACCGCCGCCCAGATCGCCGCGGGCGTTGCCGCCGGCGACTTTACCGCTACCGAGGTGGCACAGGCCTCCCTTGCCGTCATCGAGGCGCGCGAGGACGGGGTCCAGGCATTCCTGCAGGTGGCGCCCGAGCTTGCGCTCGAGGCCGCCGCGCGCGTGGATGCCGACCGCGCTGCAGGCAAGCCGCTGCCCCCGCTCGCGGGCGTGCCGCTGGCCATCAAGGACAACATGAACCTCGTGGGCACGCGCACCACCTGCGCTTCCCGCATGCTCGAGAACTACCAGAGCGTCTACACCGCCACCTGCGTCCAGCGCATGCTCGATGCCGGCTGCCTGCCCATGGGCAAGGCCAACATGGACGAGTTTGCCTTTGGCAGCTCCACCGAGAGCTCGGCGTTCCACCGCACCAACAACCCCTGGGATACCGAACGCGTGCCCGGCGGCTCCTCGGGCGGCTCCGCTGCCGCCGTCGCCGCGGGCGAGGTCGCGCTCTCGCTGGGCTCGGACACCGGCGGCTCCATCCGTCAGCCGGCGTCGCTGTGCGGCGTGGTGGGCTTTAAGCCCACGTATGGCGCCGTGAGCCGTTACGGCGTGGTTGCCTTTGGCTCGTCGCTCGACCAGGTTGGCCCCTTCGGCCGCACGGTCGAGGATGTCGCGCTGGCCATGAACGCGCTTACCGGCGCGGGCCACGATCCGTACGACTGCACGAGCCAGGATTGCGCCGTCGACTTTACCGAGCATCTCAACGACAGCATCGAGGGCAAGCGCGTGGGCATCATTCCCGCGTTTATGGAGGCCGAGGGCCTGACGCCCGAGGTCAAGGCTGCTGTTCAGCGCGCCGCCCAGGAGCTGCAGAACCAGGGCGCCGAGCTGGTCGAGGTCGACCTGCCGCACCTGGACGCCGCCATCGCTGCCTACTACGTCATCGGCCCGGCCGAGGCGTTCTCCAACCTGGCCCGCTTCGATGGCATTCGCTACGGTTATCAGGAGGAGGGTTGCGCCAACCTGTCCGACCAGAGCTCGCTGTCGCGCGCCCACGGCTTTGGCGCCGAGGCCAAGCGCCGTCAGATGCTCGGCGCCTACCTGCTGAGCTCGGGCGTGTACGACAAGTATTACTACGCCGCGCAAAAGGCCCGCACGCTCATCACGCAGGACTACGACGCCGCGTATGCCAAGGTGGACACCATCCTCATGCCCGCTTCGCCGCGCACGGCCTTTAAGTTTGGCGAGATCAGCGACCCCACGCAGATGTACCTCTCCGACCTGTACACCATCTCGCTCAACATTTGCGGCAACGGCGGTATCTCGGTGCCGCTGGGCCTGGGCGAGGACACTCAGCTGCCCGTTTCTGCCCAGCTGGTGGGTCCGGCGTTTAAGGACCGTCAACTGCTCACGTTTGCCCGCGCCCTGGAGCGCGGCTTTGCCGATGCCGCCACGGGTGCGCCCGCGCTTTCCGTCGCGCCCGATTTTGCCGGGAAGGGAGGCGAGCTGTAATGAAGGAGCTTTCCGAGGTCCTGCAGGATTGGGAGGCCGTGATCGGCCTGGAGATCCATACCGAGCTCACCGCACTCGATACCAAGATGTTCTGCAACTGCAAGCTCAGCCACGATGATGAGCCCAACGCCAACGTGTGCCCGGTGTGCCTGGGCCTGCCCGGCGCCCTGCCGGTGCCCAACAAGCGCGCCATCGAGAGCATCGTCAAGGCCGGTCTCGCCACCAACTGCGAGATCCAGCGCCACTCGATGTTCTACCGCAAGCACTACTTCTATCCCGATATGGCCAAGAACTTTCAGACCACGCAGGGTCCGGTCGCCTTTGCCATGTACGGCCATCTCGATCTGGATGTGACCGGTCGCGGTGCCGCCGAGCGCCCCGACTGCGCGTTTGGTGAGGCCGAGGCTCAGAGTCTGGCGAGCGCTTCAGCCAACGCCGAGGGCCTGTCCACGTCCATGACGTCGACCATGCGCGAGGGCAACCAACGATCCGGTCACCTGGCCAGCTACGACGCGTCCAACCTGCAGATGCCCGAGCGTCGCGAGGACGGTTCCTACACGGTGCCCATCCGCATCCTGCGCATCCACATGGAGGAGGACGCCGCCAAGATGGTGCACGTGGGCGGTGCCGAGGGCCGCATTACCGCGGCGGCCGAGTCGCTCGTCGACTACAACCGCTGCGGCACGCCTTTGATTGAGCTCGTGACTGAGCCCGACTTGCGTACGCCCGAGGAGGCTCGCCTGTTTATGGAAAAGCTCCGTCGCATCTTTGTGACGCTGGGCATTTCGGACTGCTCCATGGAGAAGGGCTCCATGCGCTGCGACGGCAACGTCTCGCTGCGTCGCCGCGGCGAGACCAAGCTGGGCACCAAGACCGAGCTTAAGAACCTCAACTCGTTTAAGAGCCTGCATGACGGCCTTGCCTATGAGATTTGTCGTCAGGCCGAGGTGCTGGAGGAGGGCGGTATCATCTATCAGGAGACCCGCCACTGGGAGCCCAGCCGTAAACGCACCGTGGTCATGCGTGTGAAGGAGACGGCCGACGACTATCGCCTGTTTCCCGATCCCGACCTGGCGCCGTTCGATCTGGACGACGAGTTCATCGACCGCTGCCGAGGCGAGATCCCCGAGCTGCCCGATGCCAAGCGCGCTCGTTTTGAGACTGACTTTGGCATTAAGGCGGCCGATGCCGAGCAGATTGCCGGCGACCCGGAGTTTGCCGAGTTCTTTGAGGCCGCCGCTGCCGGTATGGCCGGCAAGGAGGCCCAGACGGTTGCAAACCTGCTGGTGAACGAGATGATCGCCTACCTTAAGGGCGCGGGCGTGTCGCTCGCCGAGTCCGGTATCGCGCCGGCTCAGGTGGCCGCTCTTGCCAAGCTGCTGGCGACCGATGCCATCAGCTCCAACCAGGCGCACGAGATCTTTGAGGCCATGGCCCAGACTGGCGACGACCCCAACAAGATCGTCGACGAGCGCGGTATGCGTCAGGTGAGCGATGCCGGCGCGCTGCAGCCGATCGTGGACGAGGTGCTGGCAAACTGTGCCGAGCAGGCGCAGCAGTATCGTGACGGCAACCAGAAGGTCATCGGCTTTTTGGTGGGCCAGTGCATGAAGGCGAGCCGCGGCAAGGGCAACCCCAAGCTCTTCAACGAGTTGCTGAGAAAGGCGCTCTCGTAAGCGGGAACCCGGGAGCCCCGGCAGGGCGGGTGCTTCCTCAAAATTTCAAACAGTCCTGCGCAAGACGAAGGCCACATTAAGTGGCCTTCTT
>CAUDZT010000096.1 GCA_958453935.1 uncultured Collinsella sp.
AGCGTCGTACGCGCTGAACACCGGGAATTGTGCGCTTGTAGGGCTGCTCGGAGAGCTTCACCACCGGCGTCCACGGGTCCGTCTCACTCGCACGGCGGGCGGCGAGCTTGTACACGCCGCCCAGCGCCGGCTGGTCGTAGCAGGTCGCGAGCTTGGTACCCACGCCAAAGCTATCGATGGGCGCGCCCTGGTCGATCAGCGACTGAATCGTGTACTCATCCAGATCGTTGGAAACCGAGATCCCCACATAGGGCAGGCCCTCGGCATCAAAACGGCCACGAACATACTTAGAGAGCTTGGCGAGGTCGCCCGAGTCGATGCGAATAGCCGACAGACGCTCGCCCACCGCCTCCATCTCCTTGGCAACCGTAATGGCATGCTCGCAACCCTCACGTACGTCGTAGGTGTCGATGAGCAGCGTGCAGTTCTTGGGGCTCGACTTGGCAAAGGCACGGAAGGCCTCGAGCTCGGAGTCGAAGCTCATCACCCAGCTGTGCGCATGCGTGCCAAAGACGGGAATACCGTAGCGGCGGCCGGCGAGCACATTGGACGTAGAGGAGCAGCCGGCAACGTAGCTCGCGCGCGCGACGGCCAAGCCGCCATCGGGACCCTGGGCGCGACGCAGGCCAAACTCCGCCACGGGACGGCCGTCCGCCGCCAGCACCACGCGCGCCGTCTTGGTGGCGACAAGCGTCTGGAAGCCGACAATGTTGAGCAGCGCCGTCTCGAGCAGCTGGCATTCAAGCGCGGGGCCGGTGACGCGCACCATGGGTTCGCGCGGAAAGACGAGCTCGCCCTCGGGCACGGCGTCGATGTTTACATGCGCACGAAAATCGCGCAGGTAGTCGAGGAATCCAGGCTTGAACATCGCGCCGCCGGCCGGGGCCTGGAGCGAGGCGAGGTAGTCGATATCCTCGAGCGTAAAGTGCAGATTCTCGACCAGCTCGGGCAGCTCGGCGGTGCCGCACATGACGGCATAGGCGCTGCCAAAGGGATGGTCGCGGTAAAACGCGGTAAAACAACCCTGCTCATTGGCCTTGCCGCTCTCCCACAGCCCCTGGGCCATAGTGAGTTCGTACAGATCGGTGAGCATTGCAATGTCGGTGGGATGAGAGATGTCGGTCAAAGCCATGGGGCGACCTTTCGGATGCGTTGTGCAGAGGTTGAGGGTTGGCGAGGCGGGCGTGCGGGCATGGAGCCCAGCGCGAACAGGCTAAAGCAGGCCCATGCTGGTCAGGATCGTGTAGCCCATAAAGATGACAAACGCGACGAGGGCAAGGACAATGATGATTTTTTGAGCCGGCGCCATGCCAGGGATCTCGTTCTCGCCCGTAGGCTCCTTGGAGGTAACCATGCGCTGGGCAAAGCTCATCTCGTCACGGCTCGGCTTGGGGTCGACGGACTTGGAACGAGCGGCCTTTTTAGGCTGAGGTTTGGGTGCGGTGGGCGCGGGCTTCGCGGCGGCGGGCTTGGGCTCGGATGCGCCCTTCGCAGCGGCCTCCTCGGCCTTCTCGCGCTCGGCACGCAGGACGGCCAACTCCTCACGCTCGCGGCGTGCCTCTTCCTGGGCCTCGCGACGAGCTTTCTCGGCGCGGAGCTCTTCCAACTCGGCGCGTTCCTCGGCAGACAGTGGTTGGGACTCAAGCTCGGCCATGGTACAGCCCTTTCTTTTAAAAAAAACCGCCGACACAATGTCAGCGGCTTATCAAATCCAAGGGTGGAGACGAAGGGAGTCGAACCCTCGGCCTCTGCCATGCGACGGCAGCGCTCTCCCAACTGAGCTACGTCCCCAGGATAAGTTGATATTTTACCTACGGCTCGCCAACTGTCAACGCCCAATACCCAGTCTTTTTGGGACGCGGCTATTTTGACAACTTTTCGAGCAGGCGATCCTCTCGATGATTTTTTAATCCCCGTCCCAGAAAAATCATCGGCGAATGCGTTACTTTGTGCTGGTAAGGACGCCGGTGGTATCGAAGGCTGGGGTGAAGCTCTCGTCTACCGCGCCGCCCTCTTGCCAGAACATCGTCGTAAAGCCCAGGTCGTCGGCATGGTCGAGCACCTGCTCATACTCCTCGCGCGTCACGGCGCGCGCCAGGTCGCCGCCTTGTTCGCGCATGAGCGCATTGGGCGTGTACTGGTTCATGACCGAGATCGGCACGTCGCCCACCGTCTGCCACACAAGGTCTAGCACGCGGCACGAGTCATCCGCATGCCCCGGCAGCACCAGGTGGCGCACGATCATGCCGCGCTTCATGAGCCCATTCTCGTCCACTAGCTCTCCCCCGCGGCGCTCGATCTCGCGTGCCATCTGCGCTAAGCCCGACACGGCCACACGCGGGTAGTCCTTAATGTGGGAGAGCGACTGCGCAAGCCCGGCATCGGCATATTTAAAGTCCGTAAGCCACACGTCGACCAGGTCGCCCAGCGCCGCCACGGCACTCGCGCGCTCGTAACCACTCGTGTTGTAGACAATTGGGATGACCAACCCGCGCGTCCGTGCCGCGGCAATCGCGGCAGGCAACAGGTGCGCATAGTGCGTCGCCGTCACCAGGTTGATGTTATTGGCGCTCTGGTCCTGCAGCTCCAGCATAATCTCGACCAAACGCTCGGGCGAAATCTCAAGACCGAAATTGCCCGTCGAGATCTCGTGGTTTTGGCAGTAGATACATTTGAGCGAACAGCCGCTAAAGAAAATCGTACCCGAGCCGGCCTCGCCCGAAATGGGCGGCTCCTCCCACATATGGAGCGCCGCGCGGGCGACCTTAAGCGTGTTGTCGGCGCCGCACACGCCACGCGCGCCCTCGTCGCGCGCCGCACCGCAACGGCGCGGACACAAATGGCAGGCGGGCGAAAAAAGTTCGGTCAACGACGTCGGCATAAAAACATGCTCCAAAACAATGATTCAGCAGCTCAAACGTAAAGGGACCAACCGCACAGACGGCTCGAGCCCAAGGCGCCGTAATCGTCCGACACGATTTTTATAATGTCAAGACTGGAATCGACAAAGTGCCGCTTTATGATGTAGGTATTCCACCCCCCGCGGAGCAACTGGGTGAACCGTCGCGTTTATTTAGGGAGCCCACACAGTCGTACCTAGTACAGGTATCCTTCGTTGTTAAGGACGCTGGAACAGTCGATGAGGGCACCCACCTGTTTTAGGTGGGTTCATTTTCGTAACGTGGGGGGTGGTTTTCATTTGCCGAAAACCACCATTACAGCCCATATGGATCCCCGCCGGTATCCCGACAAGCTATCGACAATACCCTAATATCTGGTAAGCGCGTGATTATCGCTGCGTGCAATTCCATGCACCCCCCTTGGTCGAGTATCATGGTTCGGCTATGCCCTTTGCGCTTAGCAACCTTTGACCTTTTCCTTCGACGCTTGGCGGTTTTTAGATTCATGGCTTCATCCCCGAGCTACATACCGTATCTATGCGTGGCAGCAGCGGCCTTCATCACGACCTTCCTCACGGTGCCCCTGGTCAAGTGCTTGGCAATTAAGCTCGACGCCGTCGACTATCCTTCTAAGCGCCGCATCAACACCAAGCCCATCCCGCGTTTGGGCGGAACGGCGGTGTTTTTGGGCCTGGTCGTTGCCTGTATTGTGCAAATCCTAGGCACCTGGTACCTGGGTTGGCCGCCCGTTTTGGTGCCCCACCCCCGTCTGCACATCAGCTACCCCATACTTGCGCTTTCTTTTACCGTCATCTTTGCGACCGGCGCTATCGACGACGTCTTCCAGCTCAAGCCCAAGCAAAAGCTGGCCGGACAGGTCCTCGCCGCGCTTATCGCCTGTATCGGCGGCCTACGGATCGGCGTCATCGTCAACCCGTTTGCCCCCGGCGAGATCATGCTCGGATGGCTCGCCTACCCCATCACCGTGATCTATCTGGTGGCATTCACCAACATCATTAACCTCATCGACGGCCTCGACGGCTTGGCCACGGGCATCTGCGGCATCGCGTCGTTCACCATGTTTTCGATGGCCGTTCTCTCGGGCCGCATCGACGCCGCCGCGCTCTCCATTGCGCTCTTTGGCGCCTGTCTGGCCTTTTTGCGCTACAACTTCAACCCCGCAAGCATCTTCTTGGGCGACTCGGGGTCGCTGCTTCTGGGCTTTGCGCTGGGCTCCATCTCGCTGCTCAACGTGAGCCGCACCGCCGCGCTCACCTCGCTTATCATTCCGCTCATCGTTGCCGGCGTGCCCATCATCGACACGTTTAGCGCCATCGTGCGCCGCAAGCGCGCCCACATTAGCATCGGGCAGGCCGACAAGGGCCACATCCACCACCGCCTGATCCAAGAAGGCTACAACCAAAAACAGGCAGTGCTCCTCATCTACGCCTGGTGCATCATGCTTTCGGCCGGCGCCGCCGCGATTAACCAGGTCGAGGTGCCCATGCGCGTGCTCATCTTTACCGTGCTCGCCATTGGTTCGGCGGCCTTTGCCAAGCATCTACATCTGTTTGAGCCCGTGCTGCGCCACCATTACAACAAGCGCACACACGAGGATGAGCTCGTCACCCCCGACGACCCCGCCTTTAAGCAGGAGGAGCAGGCAGCCGAGGAACGTAAGGAAGAGCGCCACCACAAGCTCTAGGGTAAGCTGCCGAGGAAGCGCCCAGGCGCCGCCGGCCAAACGCGCAGCCATGCCGCGCCCATCGCACATGCCGCCGATCTCCCCCCCCACG
>CAUDZT010000097.1 GCA_958453935.1 uncultured Collinsella sp.
GGGGCAAAGAAGAGGGGCTTATTTGTGGCGGACCGAGGGACTCGGCATGGGGTTTCTGCCGCGGCCGCTCTTAAGGCATTACAGCTCGACGAGCTGACCGGTCTCGGCGGCCTCCTTGATGGCGTTAAGCAGCGTGAGCGTCTTGACGTTGTCGGCGGGGGTCACGACGGGTTCGACCTCGCGGCGGACAACCTTCACAAAGTGCTTGAGCTGCATCTTGTGCGGCAGTGCCGGATCGACGGCCGGAATCTCCATCTGCAGCGGCTTGTGCCAGTTGGAGGCACCGTCGTAGGAGAACTGGTGCAGGCGGGGCAGCGACAGGGCGCCTTTGGTGCCGCCGATGAAGTAGGCGTCGGCGTCGAAGGGGCGGTACTGCGGATCCTCGCGGGCGGTCGCCTCCCAGTTCCAGGGGCTGGCGGTGGCGTCAGAGATGGTCATGCTCGCGAGCGCTCCGTCGGCAAAGCGAACGTTGACCACGGCGGAGTCCTCGGTTTCAAAGCCGCGGGCGGCGCTGGACTGCATGCCCTGGACGGCGACGGGCTCGCCCAGCAGGTAGCGGAGCAGGTCCACGTCGTGAACCAGGTTGACCAAGATCGGTCCGGCACCCTTCTTGCGGCGCCACTCGACATCGAAGTACTCGTCATTCTTATAGATCATGTAGTGGAAGCTCGACACGGTGAGCTTGCCCAGCTCGCCGGACTCGATGATCTCCTTGGCCTTGTTGACGAAGGGGTTGTGGCGACGGTGCTGACCCACGAGCACGGGCACGCCGGCGGTCTCGGCCTCGGCGGCGAAAGCCTGGGCATCCTCGAGGTCGTTGGAGATCGGCTTTTCGACCAGCGGCACGATGTTGCGCTTGATGGCCTCGCGGGCAACGCCCAAGTGCAGGTCGTTGGGGGTGGCGATGATGACGGCCTCGGGCTTGACCTCGTCCATCATCTGGGCGGGATCGGTAAAGAACGGCACGCCGGCAGCCTCGGCCGTGGCGCGGGCACCCTCAAAGGCGTCGGCGATGGCGACGAGCTCGGCCTCGGGCTCCTCGGTGACAAAGCGGATGTGGTTGCGGCCCATGGCGCCGGCGCCGATGACGGCAATGCGGACGGGGTTGAGCTCAGACATTTCGACTCCTTAATGCTGGTGGCTTGGAATGTGACAAAGGGACAGCCCCTTTGTCACATCGGTATAACTAGGCGGACTTCTTCTTGCTGTCGGAGACCATCATGTAGACGGTGAGCACGACGGCGATGGCGGCGATCACGATGGCGCCGTAGAAGGACTGCTGGTAGGCAGCGCTGCCGGCCTCGGCGTGATACAGCACGGCGGTGATGGGCTGGCTGATCCAGGTAGAAGCAGCGTAGCCCAAGAACATGATGCCGTAGTTGACGCCGATGTTGCTGGTGCCAAAGGCGCCACCGGTGAGCGGCGGGTAGATGACGAGCAGGGCGCCAAAGCTAAAGCCGAGCAGGGCGAGTGCCACAAAGAACATGCTCTGCGTAAAGCTCATCGACATGATGACGAGCGCGACGATGGTGACGACAAGGCTGATGAGCAGCGACTTATAGGCGCCGAGCTTGTCGATGATCTGGCCAAAGGACAGACGGCCAACCAGGTTGGCGCAGGTGTTGACGGAGACGACCACGCCGCCGAGGGCGACGGCCGCGGCGCTCGTGGGGTCGGCGAAGAGCTGGACGGCGGCGATGGAGGCAACCTTGCCCACGAGCAGGGTGCCCGCGGTGGCGGCAAAGGCGAAGGTGACGATGAGGACCCAGAAGCGCGGGGCCTTGACCATCTCGCCTGGGGTGAGGTCGCCGAAGGTGCCGGCGTGCGCACCGCCCTTGGGGGCCTCGAAGCCCTCGGGCAGCCAGCCGGCCTCGGGGGCCTTCAGGAACAGGGCGGAGGCGGCGATCATTACAAAGAAGATGACGCCGAGTGCCTTGAGGGCGCCAAAGATGCCGAGACTCGGGATGAGCAGCGAGGCGAGCACCGGGGACAGTACGGCGGGGCCGGCGGTGGAGGCGGCAAGGGTGATGCCGGAGGCGAGGCCCTTCTTGTCGATGAACCACTTTTGGCCGGTGGTGAGCGCAGGGTTGTAGCCCAGGCCGTTGCCAATGGCGGCGACGAGCGAGAACCACAGGTAGAACTGCCACGGCTCGGTGACGGTGCCGGACATGAACCAGCCCACGCCGTAGCACACGGCGGCGGCGATCACGACGTTGCGCGGGCCGATCTTATCGGAGATGCGGCCGGCGAAGATGCCCGTCACGGCCATGATGGTCTGAAAGACCGGGAAAGCCCAGGTGAGGGCGCTGGACCACTCGGGATAGACGGCGAGCAGGTTCTTGCTTACGACGGAATACAGCGCGATGGAGCTGATGAAGAACATGGTGACGCACGCGGCGGAAAGCACGGCGGCGCGACCCTTATTGGAGTTGGTGGAAGCCATTGGACTCTTTCTAATCGATACGGGGGAGGGGAGGGGCAAACGCCGCTGAGGTGCTTGCCCCGCGCCCCTTTCTACCGGGCTGGTTTACTGGTCAGTCGGCTTTGCGACGCCGGACTCATCGGACCAGAGCTCGACGCCCTTGTTCTTGAGGTAGTTGTCGGCAAAGGCGCGGCGGCCGCCGGGCTTGGCGGTGAGGTCGCCCATCATGTTGGAGAAGCCGCCATCGACCTTGATGGCGTCGCCGGTGGTAAAGTCCGAGCGCTTGGACGCCAGGAACATGACGGCGTTGGCGATATCACTGACCTCGCCGATGCGGCGCGTGGCGATGAGGCGGCTGCGGCTCTTCTCGACCTCGGGGTCGGCGTAAAAGCTCGCCGACATCGGGGTCTTAACAAAGCAGGGCTCGACGCAGTTGGAGCGCACGCCGTAGGGGCCCCACTCGGCGGCCAGCATCTTGGACATCATGTTGACGCCCGCCTTGGTGGAGCTGTACACGCCCGAGAATGTCTCGGGGGAGTGGCTGGCAACGGTCGAGATGTGCACCAGGCGACCCTGGCCAGCCTTGATCATCTCGCGGCCAAAGCGCTGCGAGGTGATGAAGTAGCCGGTGAGGTTGACGTTGATGACCTCGTTCCAGTCACTCAGCGGCAGGTCTTCCATGGCTGCGAAGCGCAGGATGCCGGCGGTGTTGACGAGGACGTCGACGCGGCCGAAGTCGGCGATGGTGGCATCGACGGCGGCCTGAACCTCGGCCTCGTCGGTGGCGTTCATCTTGTAGCCCTCGGCGTGGATGCCAAACTCGGCGGCGAGGTCGGCAGCTGTGGCCTTGACCTTCTCCTCGTCCAGGTCGAGCAGGACAACGTTGGCGCCGTTGCGGGCGAACTCGCGGCAGATCTCGACGCCCATGCCGCCGAGCGCGCCGGTCACAGCGCAGACATCGCCCTCGAGCTTAAGCCAGTTGCTCATAGGAACTTCCCTTCTTGTGCCTCCCTGTGGGCCGCTCCCATTAATCGACCCACGTGGTTTTCGCTGGTATCGTATGCTTTGCATTTGCGCAGGTGAATTGCATATTTGTTAGAATGGCGTTAACCGTAGGTTTACGCCGTGCGATGCAGTTTATTCTCAATTGAGTGTGTGACCTGCCAAAACAACCCCCTTTGGCAACGCATGGCCATATGTCTGGAAACGGGAGATTGACGTGTACGATCGACGACTTGAGGCCATATCGGCCGCCGCGGAGCTGGGAAGCTTCTCGCGCGCCGCGGCAAAACTGCGCGTGTCGACCCCAGCGCTCGTCAAACAGGTGTCGGGATTCGAGGCCGAGTTTGGCATCACGTTGTTCGAGCGCTCACACTCGGGCGTCAAGGTGACGCCGGCGGGTGCACTGCTGGTGGACGATGCGCGCTCGATCATGCGCCAGTCCGAGGATGCGTTGCGCCGCGCCCGACGCGCGGCGGGCGATGGCGGCGCCGTGCGCCTGGGCGTGTCGATGATGTGCCCGGGGCGCCAGACGCTGTCGATGTGGCCGAGTGTGCACGAGTTGGAGCCGTCGCTGCGCTTTGAGATTGTGCCGGTGAGTGACCTCTACGATGAGCGCGAGGCCGTCATGCGCAGTCTTGGTCGCGAAGTGGATGTGGTGCAGTCGAGTTTTTCGACCCCGCGCTGGGGCGACGCCTGCCAAAAGCTCCTTATCGTCAACGTACCGTTTTATATTGATGTGCCGCGCACGAGCCCGCTTGCGCGCAAGACGCGCATCACGGTCGCCGACCTGGAGGGCATGCGCCTTCGCGTGCTTCGCCACGGCAACGACGCCATGGACAGCCTGCGTATCGATCTTTTGGCCGACGGCGGCGTGGACGTGATCGACGTGGACAGCTTTGATTTTGCACTCTTTAACGAGGCGGAGGAAAAGGGCGACGCGGTGCTCACCTGCGGCGCATGGTCGGGCGTGCACCCGGCTTTTGTGGGCATGCCGTTCCTATGCGGCCGCGAAGTGCCGGTCTTTCTACACTACCCGCTCGAGCCCACCCTCCAAGTACAAAAATTCGTCAACGCCATGGCCCAACTCCTCAACTAGCTCATTTGGGACGGGGCTTTTTTAGCTACTTACAAAACGAGGCCCTGGCCAAACGGCCAGGGCCTCACAAACTTTTATTCCGTTCTAAATGACGGGCTGATCGCGCGCAGGAGGGCGCCCCGGGGACGGGCGGGGTAATT
>CAUDZT010000098.1 GCA_958453935.1 uncultured Collinsella sp.
CGCGGGGTCCGGGGCGAGCAAGCTGCGGAAACTCGGTCGGTCCAAAGTAATATCGTGCGAACGGAATTCTGGCTGATGACTTGTTCGCGACAAAGACTCGATAGGCAGCCCACTCTATGCCCTTTTGTAAGTTGCGGTGAAATAGGGACTGAATTTGGGGTTGAATCGTTTAAACAGTCCCCATTTCACCGCAACTTATGGGAGGGCATAGAAAAAGGCGGGGGCTCCTGGTGGAGTCCTCGCCTTTGTTACAGGGGGCGATGTTATTCGCGTACTGTGGGATTAGACCAGGCGGGCGTTGATCGTCTTGGCGATCTCGGCGGCGTCGGTGGAACCCTTGACGGTGGCACGGAAGTCCTCGTCCATGAGCGCCTCGGCGACCTTGGACAGGATCTTGAGGTGCGTAGTGCCGGCCTGGGCACCGGGAATGAGCAGAGCGATGGCCACGTTGACGGGAGCGCCGTCCATGGTGTCCCAACCGGTCACGCCAGATTCGTCCTTGACGACGATGACGGCAGCCTCGGTAATGGCGTCGGACTTGGCATGCGGGATGGCGAAGCCCTCCATCATGCCCGTGGTGCCCTCGGCCTCGCGGGCCAAGAAGGCGTTCATCACGGCGTCGGCGTCGCTGGCGATACCGGCCTTGACAGCCTGGTTGGAAACGAAGCTCAGAGCCTCGTCACGAGAAGCGAAGTCCTCGGCGACAAAGACATTCTCAACCTTCACGAAGTCGGCAGCCTCGGCCTTAGGGGCCTCAACGGCAGCGGCCTTGGAAGCCTCAACCGGCTTGGCTACAGGAGCGGCCTTCTGATTCTTCTCGAAGTCGTGCTTCTTGAAGGCCACGAACAGGATGCCACCGACAACAGCACCGATGAGGATCGCGAGGACCCAAAGCGGACCGTTCTCGACAACGGGCAGGACCAGGAAGCCACCGTGAGGCGCCGGATCGTGAACGTTGAACATGATGGTCAGGATCGAAGCGATAGAGGAACCGAGCATCATGATGGGCATGACCGGCCAGATGTTCTTGGTCATGAACGGAATGGCGCCCTCGGTGATGTGGGTGCAACCAAGAATGAGGTTGACGATACCGGCGTCGTGATCCTCCTGGCTAAAGTACTTCTTGCCGACAACGACGGCAAAGGTGGTGATCAGCGGCGGAACGATGCAGGCGGCGGAGACGGCAGCCATGAAGTTGGTGCCGAAGTTGTAGGTATCGGTGCCAACGCCAGCAGCCAGTGCCTCGGTGAGCATAGCGGTACCGGTGACGTAAGCAGCCTTGTTGACCGGGCCACCCATGTCAAAGGCACACATGCAGCCGATGGCAAGACCCAGGACAACGGCGCCAGAGGCGGACAGGCCCTTGAGGAAGTCCATCATGGCAGTGTTGATGGCAGCCATGGGGCCGGAGATGCCGAGCATGACCAGACCGACGATAGCCGTCGAGAACAGCGGGTAAAGGAAGATAGCCTTGAGGCCATCCAGGTTCTTGGGCAGACCGGCAAAGACCTTCTCGAGCAGCAGGATGACATAACCGGCGAGGAAGCCGCCGACGATGCCGCCCAGGAAGCCGAAGCCCACGCCGGCGCCACCGGCGTCGATCATGCCGGTCTCGGCGTTAACAGGCAGGCCCTGGATGGCGATCATACCGGCAACAAAGCCGGGAACGAGCGCCGGGCGATTGCCGATGGATTCGGCGATGTAGGCGGAAAGCACCGGAACCATGAGGTTCATAGCGATACCGCCAATGATCTTGAGCATCGCAGCAAAGCTGTTGTAGTCAGACGCCGTCGAATCGAAGGACGTAATGCCCCACAGGAACGAAACGGCGGTCAGAACACCACCAGCAACGACGAAGACCAGCATGTGGCTGACGCCGTTCATGAGGTGCTTATAGATGACGTGGCCGATGGACTCCTTCTCCTCGACTTCGTCCTCGACATCGGCAGCGGCTGCAACCGTGCTGTCGCCCTTAGCGGCGAGTGCGCGGTCAATCAGCTTACCGGCGGCCTCAACGGACAGGGCCTTGGAAACACCAACGGAAACCATGGGCTTACCGGCGAAACGCTCAGCCTGGACATCCTTGTCGGCTGCGACGACGACGGCCTTGGCACCAGCGATCTCACTCTTGGTGAGCTCGTTCTCGACACCGACCTGGCCATGAGTCTCGACCTTAATGGTCAGACCGCGCTCGGCAGCTGCCTTCTCCAGCGCCTCCTTAGCCATGAAGGTGTGCGCAATGCCGGTCGGGCAACCGGTGGCGGCTATGATGTCAAACTTAGCCATGTGTCCCTCCTTTTAAAGTTTTGCGCCCGCAGGCGCTCCCCTACACGCGCGTCCTTGCGCGCTTTTCCACAACTGAAAGATACCAACCTACCGTCCGCGTGAGAAGAGACAAGGTGCAATTCTCCGGTGAAAGGTTCTTTCATAACCGTAAACGGTAGGTGAAAGTTTACCATCAACACTTGAAACGGCAAGGTGTATCTTGTTATTGAAAATCCCCCTATACTATGACATTACAAAACGATTCCGATTTTCATGCCAACCAGGAGCCATCCATGACCGATAGTAGCAAGAGCGCACTTTCCCTCATTAGTACCCATCAGGGATACAGCGAGTCCGAGCAGCGCATTGTCGACTATATATTGGAGCACCAGTCCGAGGCGCCACGCCTCACGGCGGCTCAGCTCTCACGCGCCGCCGCCACGTCCGAGGCGACCGTTTCGCGCTTCTGCCGCAAACTTGGCTTTGGTAGCTTCCGCAGCTTTCAGTTTTCGTTGGCGAGGGATTTGGAAAGCCAGCGCAACGAGGGCCTGACTGACGAGGTCTCACTCGACAATATGGAGCAGAGCCTCAAGAACATCCTAGCTGCCAAGGTGAGCGAGCTTAATGCGACCATCGACGGGATCGACCACGATACGCTGGCGGCTGTTGTGCATGCCCTTAAGCATGCAGGGGTTATTGAGTTTGCGGCTGTGGGCAATACCAACGCGGTCGCGCTCGATGCGACGTTTAAGTTTTCGCAGCTGGGCCTGCGCTGCATGGCGAGCACCATTAGCGAGACATCAATTGGCTTTGCGCTCACGTTACGCCCAGGTGACGTCATCGTGCTAATCTCAAACTCCGGCAAATCGCGCCGACTGAATCGCATGGCAAAAGCGGCTCGCGACTGCGGCGCAACCGTAGTCGTCATCAGCAGCGACAGCAAATCCCCGCTCGCGCGCCTGGCAGACTACACCTTTAATACCGTCAACCACGAGGCGCTGCTGACGACGGGTGACTTTGCGTTCTCCAAGATCAGCGCCACGATGATCATCGAAGTTATCTACAACTTCCTGCTGCCCGAGATTGAAGACGCTCGCGAACATATCAGCTACTACGAGGAGCTCATCCAGCCGGACAAGGTCGTTGAGTAAAACGCGTAGTGGGACAAAAATTTCAGTCTATTTTGTCCCACCAACACCGCTGATACGGCCTAGCCTCGAGCTTCTTCCAGCATCTGCTTGGCGTGGGCCAAGCTTGCCTGGGACTGATCGCCGCTGAGCATGCGGGCGATCTCGGCGGTACGCGCTTCACCGGTTACCTCGTCCAAATGCGTCTGGGGAACATCGCCCGGTTCCTTGCTGACAACATAATGCTTGTCGGCCATGACGGCGACCTGTGCCAAGTGGGTTACGACAATCACCTGATGCGTAGCGGCGAGATCTGCCAGCACGCCCGCAAGCGAACGCGCCGTGGAGCCACCGACACCAGCATCGACCTCGTCAAACACGAGCGTATCGACACCGTCCGCGTTACCGAGGACAACCTTGCTTGCCAGCATGACGCGGCTTAACTCGCCGCCCGACGCAATTCGACGCAGGGGGCGCGGCGTCAAACCGGCACCGCTGCGGTATAGCAGCTCGTAGCTCGAAGGACCAACGGGCGTCCACTCAGCACGGGGAAGATCGCGCGACTCCCAGACGAGCTCGGCGCCACCCATCTCCAAGCGAGCCATCTGGCGGCCAACCTCGTGGCAGAAGCGTGGGGCCGCCGTATTGCGAGCGCGCTTAAGTGCCTTGGCGGCGGCAAACAACTCGCGCTCGGCGATCCCGAGCGCCTCACGCGCCTTTTTGATCTGTTCATCGCCATCATCGACCAGGGACAGCAGCTCTTGCGAGCGATCGCGCATGGCAAACACATCGTCCATGGTTGGACCCCACTGACGCAACAGACCCTTGAGGTCGGAATACCGCTCACGCATGCGAGCGAGCTCACGCGGGTCGAAGGCGATGCCATCACGATAGGCACGAAGCTCGTTCGCGCAATCCTCAAGGGAGATACAGGCATCCGAAAGCGTATCGGCAATGTCACCCAGTTTGCGATCGACGGTAGCCATACGGGAAAGCTCTGCCACGGCGCTGTTCACGGCATCGAGCGCTCCCCCTTCAGCGGCAAGCGATGCATGGGCATCGTTAGCTGTGGCAACCAGTACCTCGGCATGTTCGGAGCGCGGCAGCAGTTCCTCGAGTTCCTCATACTCACCCGGCTTGGGGTCGACCTCGGCGATACGCTCCAGGGCGAAGC
>CAUDZT010000099.1 GCA_958453935.1 uncultured Collinsella sp.
TCGCTGACCTGCATATTTATAAATACTAAAGGGGACGGGCCCCAGATTGCCGAGACGCACTTTTGCGCGCATGGGCAATCTGGGGCTCGTCCCATTTTTCGCTAGACACCGACGCGGCGGTGGGCCGTGTGTACCGTGGGTGGGGGAGTTTGGGGGCGATGTGAACGGCGTGTAAAGGGACGTGAAAATCGCCTCAAGGTCAACTTGAAGGTTGAGGTTCGCGGGCGTGGTTCTACAGGTGGCATCCCGTCTTTGCTGCAAACACAACATATTGTGTTTTCGAACATATGCTCGGGGGTGTTTTACAACATATTGGGGGTGGAATGGTGGGGAGGGGTGGGGGACGGGGTGGGGAAAGGTGTTGAAAAATGGGGCGGTTCCCCATATTATTGATGACGTCGACAGGCGGGGTGGTTCCCCGCGTACGTGCCATCTGAGTAACCGAGGGGAGGGCGCACATGGGAATGACTGGTGCATACGAGCGCAATCTCGATGCAAAAGGTCGTCTGTCCCTGCCTGCACCCCTTCGCGAGGAGCTTGGAGAGCACGTTCGCGTGTTCAAAGCCCTGGATGTCGATGCTCTGTACGTGTTCTCTGCCGAGGCCTTCGATAAGTGGGTCGAAGGACTCTTCGCGGGTCGTGAGGGCCACGAGGGTTTTAACCCGCGTGACATTAACGACCAGAAGCTCATGAGGGCGATCAACAAGCGCACCACGTCGATGGATGTGGACAGCGCCGGTCGTATCGGTCTTTCCGAGTCTCTCCGCAAGCAGGCGAGCCTCGACCGCGAGGTCACGGTTGTGGGCAACTACGACCACCTTGAGGTTTGGGATCGCGCCGCGGCCGATGAGGACGATGACGATGAGGCTCTGCTGGACCTCTTCTTCTCGTAAGGGCAAGGCACGGGTAACGGATGGAGCGTGGGATCTTGACACAAGAATATCGGCATGAACCTGTCATGCTCGGCGAAGTGCTTGAGTCGCTGCAGCTAAAGAGCGGCTCCGTTGTCTGCGATTGCACCCTTGGCGGTGCCGGCCATTCGGTAAAGATGGCCGCACAGGTGGGGGAGACGGGCCTTTTGCTCGGCGTCGATCAGGACGACATGGCCCTCGAGGCCGCTGGCGCCCGTCTGGACCGCGAGGTTCCCGGCGTTCCGCACCAGCTGCTGAAGGGCAACTTCGGCGACTTGGACGAGCTGCTTTGCTCGGCCGAGGTGCCCGGGGTCGATGGCTTCCTGTTCGATTTGGGCGTTTCGTCACCGCAACTCGATATCCCTGGCAGGGGCTTTTCGTATAACGAGGACGCCCCATTGGACATGCGGATGGATCCGGGTAATAACACCTTAAACGCAGCTGAGGTCATCAACACCTATAACGAACACGACCTCGCCCGGATTCTACGCGTCTACGGCGAAGAGAAGTTCGCCTCGCAGATCGCGCGCGAGATCGTGCGCCGCCGCGAGCAAGAACCGATCGAAACCACCGGCCAATTTGTCGAGATCATCAAGGCGGGTATCCCGGCTGCCGCTCGTCGGCATGGCGGACACCCGGCCAAGAAAAGTTTCCAGGCCATTCGCATCGAGGTCAATCACGAACTCGATGTGCTCGAACGAGGGCTTGATGCCGCCACCAGGTGGCTCAACCCGGGCGGACGTATCTGCGTCATCTCGTATCACTCGCTCGAGGACCGTATCGTAAAGAACCACTTTAAGGAGATGAGCCAGGGGTGCACGTGTCCGCCGGAGATTCCGGTGTGCGTGTGCGGCAACGTGCCGATACTCAAGGTCATCACCCGCAAACCCCTGGTTGCCCAGCCTGATGAGGTTGAGCGCAACCCTCGGGCGAGATCAGCCAAAATCCGCGTGGCGCAGCGTCTGTAGGCGCGACCGCGCGATATTGGACCTCCCGCTCGCACCATAAACGAAGCTTAAACACACTACCAACGTACTCGGGATGGGAGGCGGCATATCATGGGCTACAACACTTCAAGCGCAGCACTCGCCTATGATATGAACGCCATGCCCGCCTATCGTGAGACGCCGCAGGCCCCCGTTGCTCCCCGTGAGCAGCGCACGCCGCGCTTTGATGTCTACACGGGCGCGGGCCGTCAGGCAAACCAGGCGGTAAGCCCGGTTTTCATGAGCGTTCTTAAAACGTTTTGCATCATTGCGGCTATCTTCATGACGATCGGCGTCGCCCGCGTGGCGCTCGCCGGCGTTACGGCCCAGGTGCTCAACAGCAACGCCGAGCTTACCAACACGCTCGAAAAGGCGACCGATGAGAGCTCCGACCTGGAGGTCATGCATTCGGTCTATGGCGCCGACACGCGCATTCGCGACCTTGCGGGCGCTTATGGCATGGTGGAGCCCAGCGAGAGCGTTACACTTGACTTTACGCAGGATGCAGCCGCGGGCGCCAACGCGACCGCGACCGCTCAATAGCAAGACGGTAGCTGAGTATGACAAATGACTATCGCCGCGGTTCCGATGGGGGCCGCGGTTCTGGACGTCCCTCGTCGCGGGGACGTTCTGGTTATCAAGGAACGGGTCGGCAATCTTACAACGCCGGGCGGTCCCGTGGCAACGACCCGGCGTCGCGACTTCGCGGCTCGGGCGGCCCTCAAGTGCATAACACCAGGTCGCGCAAGAGTTCGTCGACCGAATGGCTCACAGGCACGCCTCTGCCTCGCCGCAAAGCCGTCATGGGCTTCATTGGGCTTGGCTTGGGCTTGGGCGTCTTTCGCCTTGCCGACTATCAAATTGTCGAAGCCGATAAACTGCGCGAGCGTGCCGATGCGCGCCGCCTGCTTGCGCAGACCCTCTATGCCAAACGTGGCACCATCTACGACCGCAACGGTAACGTGCTGGCGTCGTCGGTCGAATGTCGCAACATCGCCGTGAACCCCCAGCTTGTCGAGGATGTTGACAAGACGGTGTCGGCGCTGGTCAAGGCAACTGGAATCGATAAAAAGACCTGCCGCAAGCTCGTTGAGTCCGATGGAACCTGGGTGTATATCAAGCGCCAGGTGGACGAAGACGACGCTGCGGCGCTGGAGAAGAAGAACCTGCCCGGCGTGCTTTTTGAGCAGGCCATGAAGCGCGTATATCCATACGGCAATCTGGCATCGCAGGTGCTGGGTGTAGTGAATGTAGACAACGACGGCTTGACGGGTCTCGAAAAGCAATACAACAAGCTTCTGACCGGCACGAACGGTTCTCTCGTACGCGAGCGCGCGAGGGACGGCAGCTATATCGCGGGCGGTGCCTATAAAAAGGTGGCTGCGGTCGACGGCGTTGATATCGTGACGACGCTCGACGTCAATATCCAGCGTGCGGCCGAGGATGCCCTGGCAGAGGCTGTCGAGAAGACAAAGGCCAAGAACGGCTCGGCGCTGGTCACCGATCCTACGACAGGCGAGATCTTGGCAGCCTGCTCGTATCCGACCTACGACCAGACCAATTTGGAAAACGCCAAGACCGAGGATATGAACCTGCGCCTGGTCACCGACGCCTACGAGCCCGGCTCGGTCTTTAAGACGCTCGTGGCGGGCGCCGGCTTCGACTTGGGCGTCGTGCGGTCGAGTACGTCGTTTGAGGTGCCGGCGAGCATCAAGGTGGGCGACGATACCGTCACCGATGCCGACAAGCGCGACTACGCCATGACCATGGATGTGCGCGAGATGATGCGCCGTTCGTCCAACGTGGGATTTGTCCTGGTGGGGCGCAAGATCGGTGCCGACGGCTTTGCCGCCTATGTGGACAAGTGGGGCATCGGTCACAGCTCGGGTGTCGATTTTCCGGGCGAGAGCCTGGGCATCGTCAAGGAGCGTGACCAGTATGACGGCGCCACGCTGGGCTCGATGAGCTTTGGACAGGCGCTGTCTGTCTCGCCGATTGAGATCGCACGTGCCGTGGGCGGCATCGCCAACGGCGGCGTGATGATGACCCCGCACTTCTATAAGTCCAGCAAAGGCGACGAGAAGGACTGGGGCGAAGGCGAGCGCGCGATTTCGGAGGACGCCGCATCCCAGGTGACATCGTGCATGCAGACGGTCGTGTCGGAGGGAACGGGCGTTGGCGGCGCGGTTGACGGCTATGACGTGGCGGGTAAGACCGGTACGGCCGAACGTGCCGACGAGAACGGCGGCTACCTCAAGGAGAACTACATGTCGTCCTTTATGGGCTTTGCACCGGCACAATCGCCCAAGGTGCTGTGCTATATCACGCTCGACGGAACGCCGAGCGGCTCAGATGCCGCTGCGGTGCCGTTCCAGTCCATTATGGCCAACGCGCTCGACGTGCTGGGTATCCCGCACACGAAGTAGGGGGTTACAATCTTTGGGGCGTGGTTTGTTGTCCCATATGAGGGGTGTTCACATGCCCTGCACCACGCATGCGCGGCGCTGGGATACAATACGCCGATAGCATTATTTAGGTTTACAGGGGAGCTGCAATGATAGAGATC
>CAUDZT010000100.1 GCA_958453935.1 uncultured Collinsella sp.
CGGCTGAGGCGGGCGGCTGGACCACCGTCGTGGGCTGGATGGTCGGTGTGGCTGCGGTTTCTGCAGCGTCGTTTGCCGTGCACGAGCTGGTGCATGCGGTGTTTTTTAAGCTGCTGGCGCCTGCGGGCGCGCATGTGACCTTTGGCGCGAATCGTGAGACGGCGATGATCTATGCCTGCGCCGAGGGCGTTGTGTATTCGCGTTGGCGGTACATGGCCATTTGCCTGGCGCCCACGGTGATCCTGACGGCTGTGCTTGCCTTGGGGTTTGCGTTTTTTGGCTATCCGCTGCTGTGCTACCTGGCGGCCGGCTTGCATTTGTCGGGCTGTGTGGGCGACTGGTATTACGTGCGGACCATTTTGCGCGACCGCCGCATCGTCGCCTGCGAGGACACGTCCTTTGGCGTGCGCTTTTTCGGGTGAGGAGATGTTGATGAGGCCGTTGTTGTTGCACGCTTGCTGTGCGCCGTGCTCACTTGAGCCGGTTCGCTTGCTGCGCGAAGAGGGGTTTGAACCCACGATTTGCTGGACCAACCCCAATATTCAGCCGCGCGATGAATGGCAGCGCCGCTTGGACGAGCTACGCCGGTGGTGTGCCGATGGCGACATCGAGCTCATCGAAGCGGGGGAGGACCGCGAGCGCTGGGAGGCCGGCGTGGCCCCGCTGGGCGCCGATCGACCCCGTCGCTGTCGCGCGTGCTATGCCCTGCGCTTGGCCGAGGCGTGCCGCGTGGCCCAGGAGCGCGGGTTTGAGTTTGTGGGCACGACGCTCGCCGTCTCGCCGTATCAGCTGTTCGATACCTGCAATGATGTTTTGGAGCGTCTGGCTGTCGCCCGCGGTCTCACCCCGGTGATTCGCGATTTTCGCCCGTATTATCCCGAGGCCACGCGTCGTTCGCGTGAGCTGGGCATGTATCGGCAGAATTACTGCGGCTGCCGATTCTCGGCCGTCGAGGCGGCCATGGACCGCGCTCGCATCCGCGACGAGCGCAAAGCGTCCAAAAAGTAGTTCTTTTGAGCTGGCAGCCTGCTAGGATGTAGAGCGGACTTTAGCTATATAAGGAGTATCCGACGTGTCTATGCGTACCGATGATTTTGACTACAACCTTCCTGAGGAACTGATCGCCCAGGCTCCTGCCGAGCCGCGCGACTCCTGCCGCCTGCTGGTGGTGGATCGCAAAGGCTCCCAGGCGGGGAAGCCGCTGGAGCACGGCGGTACCGTTGAGCACCGCATCTTCCGCGACATCATCGACTATATCGAGCCGGGCGATGTGCTCGTCATCAACCAGACGCGCGTGATGCCGGCCCGCCTGATCGGTCGCAAGGCCGGCTCGGGTGGCGTGGTCGAGACGCTGCTGCTCAAGCGCCGTGAGGATGTGGATCCGCTCGGCCATGTGTGGGAGTGCCTGGTCAAGCCGGGCAAGCGCCTGAAGCCCGGTGCTCAGATTGAGTATCGCGCCGGTGGCGCCCATGCGCCCGAGGGGGCTCCCGTGGTGCTGACGGCCGAGGTCATCGACTTTGTCACCGATAGCCGCGGTGGCCGTCTGGTGCGCTTTGAGCCGGCCGGTTGCAATGCCGCCGGCGACCCTTGCACGCTCGACGAGGCCATCCATGCTGCCGGCCACGTGCCGCTGCCGCCCTACATTACCGATTACGAGGGCGACCCCGAGAAGTACCAGACCGTCTACGCCATGAAGGAAGAGCACTCGGCTGCCGCTCCCACGGCGGGTCTGCACTTTACGCCCGAGCTTATGGCTGCCATCGAGGCCAAGGGTGCCAAGTTTGCCGCCGTCGAACTCGAGGTGGGCATCGATACCTTCCGTCTGGTGGAGGAGGACGATCCCACGCAGCATGTGATGCACACCGAGCGCTACCACGTGTCGCAGGAGGTTGTCGACGCCGTGCATAAGGCGAAGGCCGAGGGCCATCGTGTGATTGCTGTCGGTACCACGGCGGTGCGCTCGCTCGAGAGCGCGTTTGACGCCGATGCTCCGGTGTCCGATCCGGCTGTGACGGCGCGCTATTTTGAAGGCCTCGAGGACGGCGCCGACACGCTCGGCCGCGGTGACATCGTGGTGCGCGAGAACGCCACGACGCAGCTCTACCTCATGCCCGGCTCGACCTATCACGTGGTCGACGCGCTGATCACGAACTTCCACGTGCCGCGCTCCACGCTCATGATGCTCGTAAGCGCGCTTGCCACCCGCGACCAGATCATGGATGCCTACGCCGCCGCCATCGAGGAGCGCTACCGCTTCTTCAGCTTTGGCGACGCCATGCTCATTTTGTAGGTTACGGCGTTTTCCAAACGCCGTAACCGGCCGACGCTGCGCGGGCCGCATTTGGACAATCTGACGTTCAACTTCAAGGGCGCGACCAGAAGGTCAGCGCCCTTTCGTTTCACGTCACCTTGTCTCAAATGCGACCCGCTCGCTGTCGTTGCCAAAACACCGGCATTTCTTTGGTTGTCAAGAGGATGCCGCTCTAGCGGGTTTTCGCTGTCCGCGCCAAAACATCGGCGTCGCCTTTGTTGGCACTTGGGGACGTTCCTTATGTGCCGGCACCTGGGGACAGTCCTTGTAATCGTTGGGGAGTGGTTACTTGCTCGCGAACAGCCAGATCAAGATGATCACGAGAACTACGGCAACGATGCAGACGATGGCGCCGGTGAATTTGATGCGTGAGTCGCGGGTACGTTCGCGCACCGCGTCCTCGGTGGCCTCGAGCTGGGCGACTTCTCGCTCGGTCTCGGTGTGTTCGGCTTTGTCTCGGGCCAAGGATCCTGCAAGCGACTCAGTGATCTCTGGGTGGTCGTGCACTTCGGTCGCCTGTTCGATGATCGACTGCGCATGTGCGGCATCTGCTTGGGCGTTGGCGATGCTCTGCTCCTGGTCGCGGCGTGCCTTGTCCTCGGCAGTGATCTTCTCGCGCAGTTCGCGCTGACGAGTCGCGGCGGCTGTCTTCGCCGTCTGCAGCTCGTCGCGCGCGGCATCGGCTTCGGTCGTCACGGCTTGGTGCGCGCGTTTTGCGTCGGCGATAGGGGCTTGAGCCTGCTCGACGGCCTGCTCGGCTGCGGCAAGCGAGTGCTCAAGGTCGGCGGTGATGCGCGGGACATCTTCTTCGGCTTTACGCAGGGCATCTGCCGTGTCGGAAATCTGCATCGAGAGCTCGCTGGTGCGCACCGTATAGTTGGCGGGATTTGCCGAGGGATTGCGTTGCAGCTCGGCATACTCATGACGCAGCGTCTCGAGCTGGGCGCGCGTGGCGTCGACGGTTTGTTGTGCGGCGGCAATGCCGGCGTCTCGCTCTGCCTTCACCTTGTCGCGGATGCGCTTGGAATCCTCAAGACGTCGAACGAGGCGGTTGCCGGTCTCGCGCGAGCTCGCCTCGCGGGCCTCCACGGCATCGAGCGCGGCCTTCAGACGGAGCTCAGTCGCGTCATCCTCTGTCTTCATTTGTTCGAGCTGACCCTTGAGCTCTGTCGCTTTGGAGGCGTGGGCATCACGGTCAATCTCGGCGGCCGCTGCAGTCTTTTGGGCCGTGGCAATCGCCTGGCGCTGGTCGGCGACGATCTGGTCGTAGCGGCCTGCGATATCCTGGCGCGTCTCGAGTTCCTCGGCCTGATCGGCAATGCGCTGCTCAAGTTCGGCCAGGTGGGCGCGGGCATCGGCAAGTGCCTTTTTCGCGGCGTTCATCTCGCGCATGGCCGAGGCACCCTGGGCGATAAAGGTGCCCACGGCGTTCGCAGTGTTCGAGACAGCGGTCCCCAGATCGCGGCTCGCGGCGGAGGAGTGCGGGGCGGTCGGGCGAGCGGTGTCGGCAGCGTCCGCATCGGCAGCCTGCGGCACGGCGATATTGCCGGTACCGCCCTCGATTACAGAAAAGCCTGCTGCGTGCGGGTCGACCGCATCGGCGCCAATCGTGGGATGCTCGAGCTGCAGAAACGAGGGCATGGTGCTGCCCTGGTCGGCAACCGGAGTCTCGCCGGGTACGAAGGTCGAGGCTGCCTCGGCGGCCTCCTCTTCCTCGGCGTCAACGTCAGCGTCGGCCACGGCGTCTTTCATCGCTTTGACGGCATCCATCATGGAGTCCATGACGGCGTCGAGCTCTTCTT
>CAUDZT010000101.1 GCA_958453935.1 uncultured Collinsella sp.
CAACCACATCTACGATCGCTACCACCTACCGATCTTCATCGCCGAGAATGGTAACGGCATGACCGAGAACCGCGATGAGAACGGCTTCTGCGACGACGACGCGCACATCGAGTATATGAAGGAGCACGTCGAGCAGATGCACCAGGCGATTCTCGACGGTGTCGACGTCTTTGGTTACGCCTGGTGGGGCCCTATCGACCTGATCAGCTCCGGCACCTCCGAGATGACCAAGCGCTACGGCCAGATCTCGGTCGACCAGGACGACCACGGCAACGGCACCGGCAAACGCGGTAAGAAGAAGAGCTTCTTCTACTATAAGAAACTTATCGCTAGCAATGGTGCCGATACCGCAACCGACAACATCGTGGTGGAGTAAGGAGCAGAGATGGTTTCCAAGACGACGGTCGTCAAGAATCCGAGCGGTATCCACGCGCGTCCTGCGTCGCTGTTTGTGCAGGAGGCAAGCAAGTACGAGAGCTCGATCACCGTTGGCAAGGTGGGCGGAGACGCCAAGGACGCCAAGTCTATCTTGATGGTCATGAGCCTGGGGATGATCTGCGGTTGCGAGATTGTGATTGCGGCCGACGGCGCCGACGAGGCGGCCGCCGTCGATGCCCTCGTGGCGCTTGTCGAGAGTGGCTGCGGGGAGTAGGCGGGCAAAAGCCGCGCCGATGCGCTTTGGGCCACCCAAGGTGGGCTGGCTCCAGAAAGATTGGCCCGCCGGTGCGCGCCGGCGGGCCCTTTGCTTAGGGAGGTTAACGATGACGGCAAGAAACGTTGGCGCTAGGGGCGCGGGGCGCGTTGGGGCGCGTTCGGCGCTTACGACCCTGGGGGTCATGTCACTGATTTATGCGGTGGGCGTTCTACTTATGGATGCGACTGTGGGCGAGCTTACGGGCTCTGCGGCGTCCTCTGCATCGATCGCGTCGATGCTCGTTACCTTGCTGCTCATCGTGGCGTTGATCTTCCTTGAGGTGCGAGCGTATCGGGCGGTGGTGGCCTCGGTGCCCTTTGAGCCTGATATGGGTGACAAGGTGCTGCTAGGTCTTTCGCTCTGGTTTGGCGGCGGCATGCCACTCGGCGTCGCCAATCTGGTTCGCGCCGCGGCGTTAGGAGGTGCCGGCGACGTGCGCCAGATTCTCATGCAGCTGGGCGTGAGCGTCGCGCTCATGCTGCTGACGTATCCAAAGTTCAGAGCGTAGACAACAGCAAAGCTTGAAAATGCAAAGCCCCGCGACCGATTTCAGCCCGGTCGCGGGGCTATTTGATATTTGGGGGAAATGCATTCGTCGATTTACATGCTCTCTGCCGCACGTGTGCCCCGCTCATTTCCAGGGTGAACATTTGGCTCGCTCAATCTTGGGGTGGCAGCGGATCGGGCAGGGCGGGACGACGGCCTGGTGGCGGAGCGAAGCCGCGCCGGCCGGCGCTCGCCCGCTAGCAAATCCTCGGCAGCTGCTCTCCTACGAGCATGTCGAGGATACGGGTCGAGCCCCAGCCGGTGCGCACGCGCACGGCGGGACGGGCGCCCTCGGCAAGCGGCAGCACGCGACCGATAATCGCGGCGTTTTCGCCGTAGCGCGCGGCGCGCATGGCCGTCAGTGCGGCATCGGCCTGCTCGGCCGGCACCACGGCAACCATCTTGCCCTCGTTTGCTACCTGCAGCACATCGTAGCCGAGCATCGCACATGCCGCCTGCACGTCGGGGCGCACGGGCACAGCATCCTCGTCGATCTCCATGGCAACGCCGCTGGCCTGGGCAAACTCGTTGAGCGTGGATGCCAGACCGCCGCGCGTGGGGTCGCGGAAGCAGCGGGTGTCGGGGGCGGCGGCGAGCACGTCGGCAATCAGATGATTGAGCGGTGCGGCGTCGCTTTCGATGGTGCTCGAAAACGCCAGGCCCTCGCGCTGGCTCATGATGGCGATGCCGTGGTCGCCTAGCGTACCCGATACCAGGATGGCGTCGCCGGGCCGGCAGTTGGCACCGCTGAGCGTCACGCCTGCGGGCACCTCGCCCACGCCGGCGGTATTGATGTAGACGCCGTCGGCACCTCCACGCTCGACCACCTTGGTGTCGCCGGTGATAATCTTCACGCCTGCCTCATGTGCCGTTTCGGCCATGGTCTGAACGATCTGGCGGAGCTTGTCCATGGGATAGCCCTCTTCGAGGATAAAGCCGCATGAGAGGTAGCGTACGTTGGCGCCCGAGGTCGCGACGTCGTTGACGGTTCCACATACGGCGAGGCGGCCGATATTGCCGCCGGGGAAGAACTGCGGCGTTACCACAAAGCTGTCGGTCGACATGGCGATTCGCCCGCTTGCGGGCAGCGCAGCGACGCCGGCATCGTTGCCCGCGAGCAGCTCGGGCGACCCAAAGGCATCCAGAAAGACCTCATCGATAATGCGCTTCATCATCTGGCCGCCGGAGCCGTGGCCCAGCAGGACAGTGCTATCGGTGGCATTACGGGACATATCGAAAACTCCAATCGTGGGTGGTGCCGGTACGCGGGGGCGTCCGGGCTAGTCGCGGTATCTAAAGTACGCCGCGCAGCTGCCTTCGGAGCTCACCATGCACGGTCCGACGGGATGTTCGGGCGTACATGCGTGGCCGAACAGCGGGCAGTCGCTCGGCGTGATGGCGCCGCGCAGCACGTCGCCGCAGCGGCACCCGCGTGGTTCGACCGTCGGTTCAATGGGTACGTCAAAGCGGGCGCCGGCATCAAAGCGCGCGAATTCGGGCCGGATGGAAAGACCCGAGTTGGCAATCGGTCCCAGTCCGCGCCACGTGGTGTCGCACGGCTCAAATACCTGCTCGACCAGCTGGCGCGCTACGGGGTTGCCGTCAGCGTTGACGCCACGGCGGTAGGCGTTGTCGATCGCCGGCCTTTTCTCGACAACCATCTGGACCAGCATGCAGATACCTTGCAGGATATCGACCGGCTCAAACCCGGTGACTACGCCGGGGGTCTCGAACTCATCGACCAAAAACCCAAAGGGTGCCAGGCCCGTGATGGTAGCGACGTGTCCCGGAAGGATAAAGCCGTCGATAGTGGTCTCGGGATCGTTGGCGATGGCGCGCAGCGCCGGCGGCGTGGTCTTGTGGGCGCAATAGACCGAGAAGTTCTGGAGTCCGCGTGCATCGGCCTCCAAAATGGCGGCGGCGATGGTGGGCGTCGTGGTCTCAAAGCCGACGCCCATAAAGATGACCGGGCGATCGGGGTTGTGTTCGGCGATATCGAGTGCATCGAGCGGGGAGTACACAATGCGAATATCGCGCCCCGCCGCCTTTTGCGCGGCGAGCGAGGTAGACGACCCGGGCACGCGCATCATGTCGCCAAAGGTGGTGATGATGGCGCCGTCCATCTTGGCGAGCGCGATTGCATGGTCGATATCGCGGTTGGCGGTAACACAGACGGGGCAACCCGGACCGCTCAGCAGTTTGAGCCCGGCAGGCATAATGGAGCGAAAGCCATAGCGACCGATGCTCACGGTATGCGTACCGCAGACTTCCATAAGGTTGATGCTGCGGTTGCCGACAAGCTCATGAATACGATCGATGAGCTCGCGAGCCAGCTTGGGGTCGCGAAATGCCGAAAAGTCGATACCGGAGCGAACCGGCTGCGCCGCCGCCACTAGTATGCCTCGGCCGGGTTAGTGGCGAGCTGGTCCTCTTCGGCCAGCTCGGTCATGGTATTGACGAGCTCGAGTGTCTCTTGGGCTTCCTGCTCGTCGACAATCTGAATGCCAAAGCCGGCGTGCACGAGAATATAGTCGCCTACCTGTGCCGTCGGCACGAGGCGCAGCGAAACGGGGCGCTCGATGCCCATCATGTCGACGGTCGCCTTAAGGTCGTCGTCGCGTTTGACCACTTTACCGGGAACGGCAAGGCACATAATGTTCCCCTTTTATACGTTTTGCGCTGGATAGGCGCCTAATTACCCATCAGTTGATGGTAGCGCTCGCGGGAGTCACGAGCAAACGCGTTACACCTGTGAGACGGCGGCGCGCAGGCTGGCAAAACGCCTATCGCGATGCTGTCTGCGCGAGGCGAGCGCGAGCGATGGCGGCCTGACCGTAGGCGATGCAGCCGTCGTTGACGGGCAC
>CAUDZT010000102.1 GCA_958453935.1 uncultured Collinsella sp.
ATGAGCTGCCAACGATTGAGCAGCCACCCGCATCTGTAGCGAAATGTCATACATTTTCATCCCCACTGGACACCCCCAGGGGGGTATGGGTGTATAGTATCGGCAGGTTAACAATTCCAACACCGAACTGCAGAAAGGAGAAACCATGGCTCAAGATAAGTTCGACGTGGGCGGCATGACATGCGCCGCCTGCCAGGCGCATGTGGATCGCGCCGTGAGCAAACTCGACGGCGTCCAAAGCGTCGCGGTCAACCTGCTCGCCGGTTCCATGATGGTCGACTACGACCCCGCGCAGGTCACCTCCGACGACATCTGCACCGCTGTCGACCGCGCGGGCTACTCGGCCTCGCCCATCAGCACGGGCACCGACGCTGTCCAAAGCGGAAGTGCGCAAGCCAGGTCCGGCGCCGCGCATATGGAGTCACCGACCAAAAAGTTGGAGGCCGCCGCCTCTGCCATGCGCACCCGCCTCATCGTCTCGATCATCTTCCTCATCCCGCTGTTCTACATAGGCATGGGGCACATGCTCGGTTGGCCACTGCCCGGCGTCTTCACCGACCATGCCCACAGCATGACGCTCGCCCTCACCGAGCTCGTCCTGCTCATCCCCATCGTCTATGTCAACGACGCGTACTTTATCAATGGGTTTAAATCGCTCGCGCACGGCGCGCCTATCATGGACGCCCTCATCGCCGTGGGCGCCACCGCGTCCATCGCCTGGTCGCTCTACGCCATGTTCATCATGGCCGACCAGCTAGCCGCAGGTCAGGTGCACGAGGCCATGATGACGAGCATGGACAACCTATATTTTGAGAGCGCCGGCACCATCCTGTCGCTCGTCACCGTGGGCAAATACCTCGAGACGCGCAGCAAGTCCAAAACCGGCGGCGCTATCGAGGCGCTCATCGACTTAGCACCCAAGACCGCGACCGTCGTGGCCGAGGACGGTATCGAGGCCACCGTCGACGTCGATGCCATTCTGCCCGGCCAGGTGCTGCGTGTGCGCCCCGGCGAGTCCATCCCCGTTGACGGCGTGGTGCTCGATGGCAGCTCGGCCGTGGACGAAAGCGCGCTCACCGGCGAATCCATTCCCGTGGAGAAGACCGCCGGCGACACTGTCAATGCGGCCACGGTCAACCGCACGGGCTCGTTTACCTTCCGCGCCACGCGTGTGGGCGCCGATACGTCGCTCGCCAAGATTATCCAGCTCGTCGAGGACGCCAACGCTACCAAGGCGCCCATCGCCCGCATGGCCGACAAGGTCGCCGGCGTGTTCGTGCCCGTGGTGTTCGTGATTTCGGCCGCAACCTTTGCGGTGTGGATGGCACTGACCGGCAGCATAAACGAGGCGCTCACCTCCGCCGTGGCCGTGCTGGTGATCAGCTGTCCGTGCGCACTGGGTCTGGCCACGCCCGTCGCCATTATGGTGGGCACCGGCAAGGGCGCCGAGATGGGCATTCTGTTTAAGAGCGCCGAGGCGCTGGAGAATCTGCGCAGCGTGGGCACCGTGGTGCTCGATAAGACGGGCACGGTCACCCGCGGCAAGCCGGCCGTGACCGACATTGTGGTGGCCACGCGCGTTGACGGCTCGCCCGCCATGAGCGAAAAGGCGCTGCTCAAGCTGGCCGCCGCGTTGGAGCGCTCGAGCGAGCACCCGCTGGCCGAGGCGATTATGGCCGAGTGCGAGTCGCGCGGAATCGTCGCGCGCATGGTCGAGGACTTTGCCGCCGTGCCTGGACGAGGCGTTACGGCGCGCGAGGGACAAAACGCCATTGCAGCCGGCAACGTACGCCTGATGGACGAGTTGGGCGTTACCGTGCCCGCGGGTCTTGCCGAGCAATTTGCCGCCGAGGGCAAAACACCGCTGTTCTTTGCCAAGAACGGCGAGCTTGCCGGCACCATCGCCGTGGCTGACGAGGTCAAGGAGACGAGCGCCGAGGCCATCGCCGCGCTCCGCAAGCTCGGCGTCGACGTGCGCATGCTCACCGGCGACAACCGCGTCACTGCCGAAGCAATCGCCCACCGTGTGGGACTCGACCGTGCGCAGGTCATCGCCGACGTCCTGCCCGCCGACAAGGAACGCCACGTGCGCGAACTGCAGGATGCGGGCAGCAAGGTCGCCATGGTGGGCGACGGCATCAACGACTCCCCCGCCCTGGCGCGCGCCGACGTGGGCCTTGCCATTGGCACCGGCGCCGACATCGCCAAGGAGGGCGCCGACGTGGTACTCATGCGCAGCGACCTCATGGACGTCGCCCGCGCCATCGAGCTTTCGCGCGCCACGATCCGCAACATCAAGCAGGACCTGTTCTGGGCGCTGTTCTACAACGGCATCGGCATTCCGCTGGCGGCGGGCGTGTTCTTCCCGCTCACCGGATGGCAGCTCTCGCCGATGTTTGGCGCTGCGGCCATGAGCCTGTCGAGCGTGTGCGTCGTAAGCAACGCTCTACGCCTGCGAACCTTTAAGCCGAAAGTGGCAAAATAGGCTCACCATTAAGTCCATTTAGAACGGGTTTTCCAGGTGCCCGAGATTGACCTGAAAGAGGAGCGACGCGTACTTTGGTACGCGAGCGACGGCTTGAAGGTCAAGGTCGGGTGCCTGGGAAAGCCGACATAACAGAGAGGAATACCCATGCGTTACACAATCAAGACTTCCGGCCTCATGTGCGGCCACTGCGACGCCACCGTCGAGACCGCGCTGCTCAACGTTGCAGGCGTGACCGACGCCGACGCCGATCACGAGACCCAGACCGTCCAGGTGGAGTGCGCCGACACCGTGACCGCCGAGCAGCTCGCCGCCGCCGTCGAGGGCGCCGGCGAGAAGTTCCACGCCCTGTCCGTAACCGCCGCGTAACGACCCACGCGTACCCCGACCAGAAACGAGGACCCGCCATGATGGCAGACCATAAATCGGTGACCCGCATGCTCAAGACGGCACGCGGTCAGATCGACGGCATCCTGCGGATGGTCGAGGAGGACCGCTACTGCGTCGATATTTCCACGCAGCTCATGGCAACGCAGGCGCTCATCGCGCGCATCAACGCCGATGTGCTCAAGGCGCATATCGAGGGCTGCGTGACTTCGGCAATCGAATCGGGCGACGAAGACCTCAAAGCCGCCAAGCTCGCCGAGATCGAACGCGTCGTCGACAAGCTCTCCAAGTAATTGGGGCATTGGGGACGGACTGCTTTGCACCTTCTTGGTGCATCGGGGACAGGTATGTTTGCACCAGCTTGGTGCAGATTGACCTATCCCCCTTGCTCTAAATCGGGTATAAAGGCGTGCAGCATATCGAACGAAAGGCAATTTGCATGAATGACTTTATGAAGGGCCGCAATGGTGCCGATGAACTCACCATCGTGATGGGTTTTGCCGGCATCGTCATCGCGATGATCGGATCGATAGCCCGCATCCAGTGGCTCAGCTGGATCGCCATCGCCGTTATCGTGATTGGCGTGCTGCGCGGCCTGTCCAAAAATATCGATGCACGTCGCAAGGAAAACGCTGCCTTTGTCGCCGCGACCGCGAACGTTTCCGGCTTGGGCAAGTTCGTCGCCAGCTTGGGCGGCGGCACCGCAGCGGCAAATGCCTCGCGTGCGGCCGGCACCAGCAAGGAAGACTTTGAGCGCGCCAAGCGCACGGCCAAGAAGATGTGGAAGGGTCGCAAGACCACGGCATACCTCAAGTGCCCCAACTGCGGCCAGATGCTCTCCGTCCCCAAGGGCAAAGGCAAGATCCGCGTCACCTGCCCCAAGTGCCACGCCAAGATGGAAACCCGCTCCTAGCGCCCGCACGCGGGACAAATTAATCAGGTTTGTTTGTCCCAAATCTTAAGTATTTGTTCGATAAAAAAGCCGAGGCCTCGTGTTGAGACCTCGGCTTTTTG
>CAUDZT010000103.1 GCA_958453935.1 uncultured Collinsella sp.
AAAAGGAACGTCCCCAAGTGCCAAAAAAGCCGCAGCCGGAATCGTTCCGGCTGCGGCCCTATTGCACATGTTAGGTTGACCTACTTGCTAGACCAACTTAAAGCCCTTGCGCTTGCCTACTGAGAGGGTGTCGCCCAGCTTGAGGGCGCTCGGGTCGATGTTGTAGCTCTTGGGAGCCACCGCCTCGCCGTTGATCTTGACGCCGCCGCCGTCAATGTCGCGACGGGCCTGGCCGGCGCTCGCCGAAAGGCCCAGGTCCTTAAGCAGGCCTGCGAGGTAGATCTGGCCCTCGTCGTTGACGGTCAGCTCGACATGCTTCTCGGGGAAGTCGGCAAGCTGGCCCTCCTTGAACACGCGGTCGAACTCGGCCTGAGCCTCGTCACCGGCACCGGCGCCGTGATAGGTGTCGCACAGGTCGCGGCCCAGCGCGCGCTTGAGCTCATAGGGATCGGCGGAACCGTCGGCCAGGGCAGCGTCGATCTTGTCGACCTCGGCCGGGGTGAGCGAGCTGGCCAGACGATAGTACTTGCCGATCATCTCGTCGGGGATGGACATCGTCTTGCCGAACATATCCTTGGGAGCATCGGTCAGGCCGATGTAGTTGCCGTAGGACTTGGACATCTTGCGCACGCCATCGGTGCCCTCGAGCAGCGGCATGGTAAGCGCGATCTGCGGCTCCATGCCCATCTTCTCCATGAGCTCGCGGCCGGCGAGCAGGTTGAAGAGCTGGTCGGTGCCGCCCATCTCCACGTCGGCCTTGATCTGAACGGAGTCGAAGGCCTGCATCACGGGGTACAGGAACTCGTGGAGGGCGATCGGCGTCTGGGACTGGTAGCGCTTGGTAAAGTCATCGCGCTCGAGGATGCGGGCGACGGTGAACTTGGAGCACACCTGCAGCAGGCCGGCCAGATCCATCGACAGGATCCAGTCGCCGTTGTGCACGATGGTGGTCTTCTCGGGATCCAGGATCTTCATGGCCTGGCTCACGTAGGTCTCGGCGTTGGCCTCAATCTGCTCCTGCGAAAGCTGCGGGCGGGTGGAATTCTTGCCCGAAGGATCGCCGATCAGTGCGGTGCCGTTACCGATGATGAGGGTGACCTTGTGGCCCAGGTCCTGGAACTGACGCATCTTGCGCAGGGGCACGGCATGGCCCAGGTGCAGGTCGGGGCTGGTGGGATCGACGCCGAGCTTGATGTTGAGGGGCTCGCCCTTCTCAAGCTTCTTGCGAAGGTCGGCCTCGGGGACGATCTGCGCTGCGCCCGAGGTGATGATACGCATTTGCTCGTCGACAGACAGCATTGGGTATCCTCCTTTTGCTATAGCACCCTCACCGGATACGGCGGTGCTCGAAGTTCATAAACCCACTCATAATAACCAAAACGGCGCGGCCGAACACCTACGACAGGAAAATCCTCGTCCTGCCGCACGCGTCGATAACGACCGGCAAACGCGTGCCGTCACGTTCGACCAAAAAGTGCGCCCGCTGACGGCGCGAGCAGTCACGGCAACGGACCTGCCCCGTCGCATCCGTGACGCAGGCGCCCTCGGCAGTCAGCAAGCAGTGCTCGCACACCATAAGCTCGGGACGGTCGGCATCGACAGGCCCCAAGACACCGGGGCAAGCGGCAAGCTCGGCAACACGCTCCGCATCATTGCCGAGCAACTCGGCCGACAAGCACACCCGCCCCGCACCGAGTCCGCGCAGCCAGGTAAGCGTGGCCCGATTGGCACAGAACACCGGCGCCGCCACGTCAAACGTTGTGCCCAGCTCGCGGGCCATCGCCACTTGTCCCAGATTGCGGCAGACGACGCGCCCGGCACGCTGCATAAGCGCCCGAGTCCGCTCGGCGTCGCCCGCGCGGCACACTTCGTCGAGCACCACCGTTGTATCGGACAGATCTCGCTCATCGCGCGGACCCACATCCATCAGCTCCCAGGCAAAGACCATACGAGCAAAATCCTCGCGCTTTACCGGCCCCGCCGACCCCGCCAACTCCGTCGACGCGCCGCCATCCACCGCAGCGTCCTCAAAGGGCAGCACCTCAACGGCACGCGCAACGGGCGCAATCGCATCCGCCTCGGCCCGCATGCGCTCCAACACCGCCGTCGTCTGATCCAACACGCCGGCGCTGCGAATCAGATAGACCTCGCAGCCCGCGTCCACCTTACGCTTGCAATGCACGACGACGCGCTTCCCCGCTGCGGCATCCACCGGGCAGGGCACCTGCGGCCAGCGCTTGGGCACATCGGGACGCGCGTCGACACCCGGATAGAACCGAATCTCGAGCGTGTCACCCGCCGCCACGGCGGCATCGAGCTCAACGGTCACCTCTTCGTGGCCCACAGCGACCAAGCGCCCCACGCGCACGCCCTGGTTGATCGCGCGCTCAAAGCTCATGAGCTCGGCACCCGAACGACCCCGCAGGTAAGCATCGGTAAACCCACGGTTAAACGACCTTCCCAGCTCGCGTTCAAGCTCTTCCACGGCACCGGAGTCCCACGCGCCGTCGCACAGCATATCGAGTGCCCGACGCCACACCCTCACCACGTTGAATACGTAATCGGGATTCTTCATGCGTCCCTCGATCTTGAGCGATGCCACGCCGGCGGCAACAAGCTCGGGCAGGTGCGCGATACCCAGATAGTCACGCGGACAAAGCAGGCGGTCTCCCTCGACGGCAACAACACTCTGCCCCGCCTCGTCCACTAGGTCGTACGCCAGACGGCACGGCTGCGTGCAGTCGCCGCGCATCGCCGAGCGCCCACGCCGCAGGGCCGAGAACTCGCACGCCCCCGAATAGCCGATGCAAATCGCACCGTGGCAGAATACCTCGATGGGCACGCCCGTGGCACATAGCGCCGCAATCTCGTCGACCGTCAGCTCGCGTGCCGTCGTCACGCGCTCGACCCCCAGTTCATCGGCGGCAAGCCGCACGGCACCCTCGCTATGAGCGCCCGCCTGCGTGGACAGGTGAATCTCGACCCCGGGAATCGCCGCGCGCAGCGCGCAGGCCAACCCGGCATCGGCGACAATCAGAGCATCGGCGCCCAGCTCCAGTGCATGAGCTCCCAACGCCACCGCGTCGGACAACTCATCGTCAAACACGAACACGTTGAGCGTTACGTACACATGCACGCCATGGGCATGCGCCACGGCGCAGCCGCGCGCAAACTCGCTATCCGTAAAGCCATGGGCGCTCACACGGGCGTTAAAGCCGCCCAACCCCGCATAGATGGCATCGGCACCCGCGGCGATAGCCGCAAGCATCTGGTCGAGTCCGCCCGCCGGCGCCAGCAGCTCGGGCAGCGCCGCACTGACAACATCCAATCCAGTCTCGTATTGTCCGCTCGGCCCCATCGTCCGAATCGCCATCGACAAACTCCTTACCAAGGTATGCATTCACTCTGAAAAATGCCGTCTTCCAGCATACACGAGGCCTCGCGCGCCCCGTTTGGTTTATCGTGTAATAACTTATGTCCATCCTGCCCCGACGGCACATCCACCGTCTGGCACGACATACCTGGAGGTCAATATATGGGTCCTCGCCAACGACAGGGACACAGCCGTTCAAAGACGCACGCCCTGCCCATAGTCCTGCTCTCGTTTTTGGGCTTTCTGCTGATTGCGGGCGTGGCGTTTGGCATCGGCATGGTCGGTAACGTCAACCGCTGGCTGTCCGATCTGCCCGACTACACCGACGCCAACGCGTATCTGGTGAGCGAGCCCACCGAGATCGTCGACTGTAACGGCAACAAGATCGCGAGCTTCTACACGCAAAACCGCAAGTCCATCACCAAGGACGAG
>CAUDZT010000104.1 GCA_958453935.1 uncultured Collinsella sp.
TGCCGACTTGGGCTATGGCTTCCCCGTAAGCATCATGGCGCCCGGAGCCCCCGGCGATTGGATGCTCGGCGTCATTTGCCTGGCAGCGGTGTGGGGCCATATCTTCTCGCCCTACCTCAACTTCCATGGCGGCAAGGGTATCGCCGTGGGCTTGGGTGTCATCCTCGCCTGGTACTGGCCCATTGGCCTGTCGCTGCTGGGCATGTTTATCGTGGCCGTTGCCATCACCAAGTTTGTGTCGGTGGGCTCGCTTGCCGCGGCTATCGGCCTTCCCATCGCCGCCTGCGCGGTCTTTCCGTACAGCAGCCTGGGCCTTAAGTTTTGCATGGCGATGATCGGCATCACCGTGGTGTGGGCCCATCGCGCGAACATCAAAAAGCTCATGTGCGGTAAGGAGTCCAAGCTCTCGTTTACCAAGCGCGTCACCGAACCCGACGATAAGTAGGAGAGAGTCATGAATGTTGCGCTGATTGGCTCCGGCTCCTGGGGAACCGCCGTCGCCGGCCTTGCCGCCGCGCGAGCCGAGCGCGTGACCATGTGGGCCCATAGCAAGCAGACGGCCGCCGGCATTAACGGCGAGCATCGCAACCCCAGGTATCTGGCGGACTACGAGCTGCCCGGCAACGTCGTCGCAACCACGGACCTGGCGCAGGCGCTCGACGACGCCGACGCCATCATCTTTGCCGTGCCCTCCACACACCTGCGAAGCGTATGTCATCAGACAGCGCCCTTCATCGCCGCCGACACCCCGGTGCTCTGCCTTACCAAGGGCATTGAGCCCGAGTCCGGCCTGCTCATGAGCGAGGTCATTGCCAGCGAAATCGGCAACGAGCGGCGTGTGGCGGCCCTCTCGGGCCCCAACCATGCCGAGGAGATTTGCCGCGGCGGGCTTTCTGCCGCCGTCATCGCTAGCGAAGATACGCAGGTAGGGGAGACCTTTAAGGAGCTGCTGCTGTCCACGGCCTTCCGCATCTACCTGTCGCAGGATATGACCGGTGTCGAAGTTTGCGGCGCTATGAAAAACGTCATCGCCATCGTGTGCGGCATCTCCGCCGGTACCGGCGCGGGCGACAACACGCTCGCCCTTATCATGACGCGCGGCCTGGCCGAGATCAGCCGCCTGGTGCACGCCCGCGGCGGGCAGGCCATAACCTGCATGGGACTTGCCGGCATGGGTGACCTCATCGCCACCTGTACCTCCGAGCATTCGCGCAACCGCACCTTTGGCTACGAGTTTGCCCACGGCGTCTCGCTCGCCGAGTACCAGGCACGTACGCATATGGTGGTCGAGGGCGCCGTCGCGGCCCGCAGCGTCAGTGAGCTTGCCCGTTCACTGGGCGTAGACATTCCGCTCACCTTTGCCGTGGAGCAAACGCTCTACAACGGTGTTACTTTGGATAGGGCGCTCGAAATTCTCACCGACCGCGTCCCATCACAAGAGTTCTACGGACTCACCGACTAGCGCAGAAAGGCTACTACCATGGGTTCCATCAAAATCGCTCCGTCCGTCCTCTCGGCCGATATGGCCAACCTCAAGGGCGAACTCGACAAGATCGCCGGTGCCGACTACGTGCACTTCGACGTTATGGACGGTCACTTTACCGGCAACCTCACCTTTGGCGTTGACATCCTTAAGGCCGTCAAGCGCTCCACCGATGTACCGGTCGACGCGCACCTCATGGTGACGAACCCCGACGAGACGGTCGATTGGTACGCCGACGCCGGTGCCGACATGATCACCGTGCACTACGAGGCTTCCACGCACCTGCACCGCACGCTCACGCACCTGCAACAGCGCGGCGTTAAGGCCGGCGTGGTGCTCAACCCCGCCACCCCCGTGTGCGTGCTCGAGAGCATCATCGACGTCGTCGATATGGTGCTGCTCATGAGCGTGAACCCGGGCTTTGGCGGTCAGAGCTTTATCCCGGGCACCATCGCTAAGCTCCACGAGCTCAGGGCCATGTGCGAGCGTCACGGCGTTTCGCCCCTCATCGAGGTCGACGGTGGCATTTCTTCCAAGAACATTGCCGAGGTCGTCAAGGCCGGCGCCAACGTGCTCGTGGCCGGTTCTGCCGTATTTAAGTCCGATGATCCCGCTGCCAAGGTTGCGCTGCTGCAGAAGCTGGGCAACGAGGCCGCACAGGAGGCATAAACCCTTATGACCGCAGGTCAAAACCGCATACCCGTGAATCTTGACTATGCCGCCTCGACGCCCATGCGCGCCGAGGCGCTCCTTGCGCAGCGCGAGTACGACGACAGCGAGCTTGCCGGCGTCAACCCCAACTCGCTGCATTCGCTCGGCCGCAAGGCTGCCGCGCGTCTGGAGGTTGCACGTCGCGAGATCGCCCGCAGCTTTGGCGCGCGCGTCCGCCCGTCCGAGATTGTACTGACTAACGGCGGCACCGAAGCCAACCAGCTGGCGCTGCTCGGTCTTGCCGAGGGCGCTCGTCAGCGCGATCGCAAGCGCGATCGTGTAATCGTTTCGGCCATCGAGCACGATTCGATTCTGGACAACCTGCCGTTGCTGCGTGCCGCCGGCTTTACCGTCGACCTGGTGCAGCCCTGCCGCATGGGCTACATTGAGCCTGCCACGCTTGTCGAGCTGCTAGGCGACGACGTGGCGCTCGTGAGCATCATGGTTGCCAACAACGAGACCGGCGTGGTGCAGCCCATCCGCGAGCTTGCCGCGGCCACGCATACCGTTGGCGCCCTGTTCCACACCGATGCCATCCAGGGGTATCTGCATATTCCGCTCGATGTCACCGAGCTGGGAGTTGACGCCATGACCGTTGCCGCGCACAAGATCGGTGGCCCCGTGGCATCCGGCGCGCTCTACCTTAAGAACCGCACGCCGCTGCGCCCGCGCATCTTTGGCGGCGGACAGGAAGCCGGACGTCGTGCCGGCACGCAAGACCTGCGCACGCAGCTGGCCTTTGCCGCTGCCGCTTCCGCGCTTTTGCCGAATGTTGCCCAGGAGCGCACAACGCTGCAGACCTTATCCGACAAGCTCTACGCCACGCTTACGGCTCATCCGCGTATTCATGCCACCATGGGCGACTACGCACAAGCCGACCGTCTGCCCGGCATGGTATCGATCTACATTGACGGCATGGACTCCGAGGAACTCATCATCAAGCTCGACGCCGCCGGCTTTGAGGTGTCGGCAGGCTCGGCATGCTCGAGTGGCAGCATGGACCCGAGCCATGTTTTAAGCGCGATGGGCATCGGTCGCGAGCAGGCATTGGGCGCACTACGCATTTCCTTTGACGACCGCGTGAATCCGGACGATCTGGACGAGTTTGCCCAGACGCTGCTCTCGATCGTAGGCGCCGCATGATCGTCGCCGAGCTTGAGCGCGCGCTGCTGGCACGCTATCCCAAGACCGATGCCGAGAGTTGGGACCATGTAGGATTCTCCGTCGGCGACCCTGCCGCGGAGATTACCGGTGTTGCCTGCGCACTCGATGCGACCGAAGCCAATGTGCACCGCGCCCAGGAGGCCGGCGCCAACGTGCTGCTAACGCATCATCCCATCTATATCAAGGCGCCCGAGGCGTTTTGTCCGTCGGATTCCACACGCCCCCAATGCAGCGCCGCACTGTACGAGGCAGCTCGTTGCGGCGTGAGCATCATCTCGCTTCACACCAACCTGGACCGCTCGCGCGAAGCGCGCGTTCGCCTGAGCGATTTACTAGGCGCAAAGCCCATAAGCTCGCTGGAGCATGCGGACGAGCCTGA
>CAUDZT010000105.1 GCA_958453935.1 uncultured Collinsella sp.
TACCGAGCAACTCACGCAGAGGAGACCCGATGCCCTCCAGCAGTTCGGGCGCGATAATGGCAAAAACGGGAACCTCACCGGTACCCACGACAGCAGGCACCTTGCCCTCCGAGACAATGCATCCATAAGGGACAAAACCGTCTTCGCCGGCATCGAGCGCCGCCATGCGACGGGCGAGTTCGCGTGCAAAGCCAGCAGTATCGGCATCGCCAATCGCCAAGACAAAGTCCACGCCTTCGTCGGTCGCCAGGGCCACGGCTTCGTCGATCAGCTCGTCTCCCCCGTCGCCCTCAACCGAGCCGCAACGAAACAGCACGCGCTCGAGCAGAGCTCGATCAAGCGAGCCGAGTGCCGCCGAAACAAGCTCATCGCGCGTATGCTTGTCACCGCCCAGCACAGCCAGCGCCTTGGTGCCTCCGTAGTGAGCGACCAATCGTCCGCACCAGCGAGCCACGTCTCCATCCGCAACAAGGCGCGTCGGCATACCAAACCCATAATTGACCATCTTTTCCACAACCTTTCCGTGCGTATAGGCGGTATCAATCGTTAGGCCCATGCTACGAAGCGAGGTTTTCCGAGCTGTTTCGCACTCTTTAGAGCTGCGTTAAAACCCAATCCAACCGCACGACCATACCTACCAAAACAAACCAGTCCCTTTTTGACAGGTTTTGACGATGTCCGGACGAGCGGGTATTATCGAACAGGTATTCGATAAGAACATGTGTTTGATGAAAGGACACGGATGGCGCACGAGCAGCACACCTATATCTGCATCGACCTCAAGACGTTTTATGCCAGCGTCGAGTGCGTCGACCGTGGGCTCGATCCGCTCACCACCAACCTAGTCGTTGCCGACGAATCGCGCGGACGCACGACCATCTGCCTCGCCATCACGCAGGCCATGAAGGACTTAGGAATTCACAATCGCTGCCGCCTATTTGAGATTCCCGATGGCATCGACTACATCACGGCCGTACCGCGCATGCAGCATTACATGGAGGTGTCGGCGAAAATCTACGGTATCTATCTGGAATACGTCAGCCCCCAGGACGTGCACGTCTACTCCATCGATGAGTGCTTTATCGACGTGACGCCCTATCTGGACCTTTATCACACCGATGCCGAAGGGTTCGCCTGCATGTTGCGCGACGAGGTCTTGGGGCGCACCGGCATCACGGCGACGGTCGGTATCGGCCCCAACCTATTCCAGGCCAAGGTGGCGCTCGACATCACCGCCAAGCACGTAGCCAGCCGCATTGGCGTACTCGACGACGAGATCTTTCGCAAGGAGATCTGGCCCCATCGCCCCATCACCGACATCTGGGGCATCGGCCCCGGCGTGGCGGCCCGTCTCGAGAAATACGGCGTCTACGACCTGATGGGCGTCGCCGCACTCGACGAGAACCTGCTCTACGACGAACTCGGCGTCAATGCCGAATATCTCATCGACCACGCCTTCGGGCGCGAGCCGACAACCATCGCCGATATCCAAGCCTATCGCCCGCAAGCAACTTCGACCACCACAGGACAGGTGCTCTCGAAGGGTTATGCCTACGAACAGGCCTATACCGTCTTGCGCGAGATGGTCGACAGTGCCGTGTTGGACTTGGTCGATAAGCACGTGGTCTGCGACAGCATCTCGCTCTTTGTGGGCTACGCGAGCGAACGCGCCGACATACGCCGCCTCGACGCCAGCGGTACAGCGCAGTATGTGGACGGATGCGGGCACCTGCGCTCGAGCACATCGAGTATCGAACCCACCGCAACCGCCGGCCCCGAGCTCGCGCCCCGTGCGCCCAAGCCCGTCCAGCGCGATGACGAACGGCGTCGCCTGGTGCGCGAAGCGCAGGCAGTCGATGGCATCTTTGTGGGAGAGCATGGCGGCAAACCGCGCGGTGGCTATGTCTCACTCTTTGCGCACTCTAACGCCTCGCGAAAGCTGCCCGAGCGTACCAATTCGTTTAAGAAGATCATGGGCTATTTCGATGAGCTCTGGGCGCAGACTGTCGATCCCAAACGACCGGTCAAGCGCATCAACCTTGGATTTGGCAACCTCATGCCCGAGGAATTTACCACCATCGATCTGTTCAGCGATATCGAGGCCGATGAGCGCGAGCGCGACCTGGCGCGCGCCGTCCTGGCCGTGAAAGGCAAGTACGGCAAGAACGCGCTCGTCAAGGGATTAAGCTTTACCGCCGGCGCCACCGCGCGCGAACGCAACGACCAAGTTGGAGGACACCGTGCCTAAACCCAAACAACAGCCCGTGCGCCCGCCGACCGCCTTCGAGCGCCTGGCGGACCCCGAGGGCAGGCGCCGCGCCGCCGACCCCAAGCTCACTGCCAACGGTGCCGTGCGCGCCAACCGCGCCGCGCAGTTTATGCCCTTTGCCGCCCTCACGGGATACTACGAACTCGTGCGCAAGCAGGAAATCACCGTCGAGTCAAAACGTGAGCTTACAGAAGAAAAAGCCCTCGTGCTTTCTAAAAAACTCGAGGGTCTCAAACGTGGCGACTTGGTTCGTGTCACCTATTACGATACATACGGCTATCGCAGCCGCACCGGCATCCTCGACGAGGCGCTCCCCGCCTTCAAGCTCCTCAAGCTCCGAGACATCGCCATCGACTTCGACGACATCCAAGACATCGAGCTGCGCGGACGAGCCTAGCCAAGGAAGCGCATCCAGAGCGACGCTTACAGCTTCATGACGTAGTAGCCCGCGTCTTTCACGGCCGTCTCGAGGACACCACGATCAACCGGCTGCTTAGAGCGCACGCGTGCCGTGTGGTCCGCATACGTCACCGTTGCCCACACGCCATCCAGCGCATTGAGGGCATTGGCTACGTTCTGAGCGCAGCCGTCACAGCTCATGCCGCCGATGAGCAGCTCATCACTATAGGGATAGTGGGACGGATCGGTATCCGCAACTACTACCTTCTTGGCCTTCTTACCACTCGCGCCATCACTGCAGCAACTCTTTCCATGCGTCGACGCCGCAATGCGGCGCAGCCCAAAGAACATACCGATAGCAATCACGCCCAGCACGATGATATTTGCTGGGTTGAGCAAGTTGCTCATACGCTCCCCTTCCTTACGGTCCATTTCAGAGATACCCCCGTGGGGTGTCCCATCTTACTCCAAAATCATGTCCGTTCGGTCAATTAGTTTCCCTCTTCAAACTTTATAGTTGACCAAGGCTTACTTTCTTGTATAAGTTTTCCTAGGCTAACAACTGGGGACCCGAAAGGAGCATCGTGACTCGAACCATTGACATCCCAACATACCAAACGGCTGTCGTGCGCAACTGCTCCCCTACGCTCGCAGGTATCAAGCCGGCTTCGCTCTTTACCTATCCCGGCGTTTACGCCAACCAAAACGGAAAACCCAGCGCCGCCCATATCGAAGAGCGACGCTCTCGCCTGCTCGCCGTCATAGCCCAATGCAACCGCGAGCTCCAGCCACTCGGAATCCATATGAGCGTTTTGGTCTGGCGCCCCTGCGGAGCGCTCATCTATGTGTACCGCCCTGCGGACCTCATGCGATACCTCTCTGACCCCCGCGCCACGACGGCGCTTGCCGCCGAAGGTTACGATGTCCACAACCTGCCCGCATCCCTGGTGCATCTCGCCGCGCGCATCACGCTGGCAAGCAGCAATGCCGCAGAAAGCGCCTATGACGACAGCGTCTGCGCACTCGCGCGAAATAGGCACTGCGATACGGGAT
>CAUDZT010000106.1 GCA_958453935.1 uncultured Collinsella sp.
ATCAAATAGCTCCGTCAACATGCGGTCCGCGCGCACAAACGTCCCCGCGATATCGAGCTCACAATCGTAGGCTTTATCCGTTTTGAGCCCCGCGAGGATCTCGCCACCCTTCGCCCGCTCGGTCAGCCTATGCTTTATCTCGACATGTGCGGACAGCATGTCGAGTGCGGCACAAGACGCCTCGCTTTCCAACGCCGTATGGCTTGCCGGAAGCCCCAGACCACTATCTCCATAACAGGCGGCCGTAAACGCGTGCGCCACCTTCCACGACACGGGATCGAGCTCGCAAATCGCTTGTTCGCCCGCACGCTCGATAATTGAGGCCATATACCGCGCAAGCTTTGTATTGGAGACGCTCACCGCCGCCAGATAGATGCCGAGCGCCTCGTCAGGCGTCGGCTCCGAGGCCCGGTCATCTGCCTCGGTCTTTCCCAGCGCCGCGCGGCAGACATCCCCTCCATGCCCCGTCAGGGCCAGATCGACCCCATACTGCCCGGCAAGCTCCAACACCGCACTGCGGTCCAAAAACGCGTCGGCGAGGTCCATCGCGGTATCGCAGCGCCCCGCTTTAATCAATATACGCGCCGCCCGCACAACGAGTTCGGGGCGAATTTCGGCGACCAGCTTGCGCAATCGCAGGCGTGCGTTGTCCTCGGTACCCAAGCAGGTAAAGCGCCGGTCTGCCGGATCAACGCCAAAAATGGGATAATCGCGGACAAGATAGGACTGGTCAATCGCCGAAAGCCTAACACCGCAAGCCTCGAGCTCCGAAATATTGCCCTCACCCATTAAGACCATCAAGCATGCCACACTAAACAGGGCGTTGTTCTCGAGCGACGCCAGATCAACAAGTGCCGCACCGTAGATATTGACGATCTCGTTTTCGAGCATCTGGGCAACGTCTCCCTGCCCGTATAGTCCCGACTGCATAGCCGAGACGAGCTCGGGCACGCCCTGCGTAAGCTGATAGAAGTCGAGCGACGTGCTGATCGAAAACGCCGATGCCCACGCCGAATACTCATAGGCATGCACCTTGAGCATCTGCGCGTTGACTTTAATCGAATCGCCCAGTCCGTGAATCAGCTGGCGATTCGAAGGACGGCAGCTCATAAAGACCCCAACCCCCATAGCACGCAGGGTTCGGATTCGGTCGATCAGCTCCTCGGTCTCGCTCTGGCTGAGGTTAGGCACGTTATCGATTGCAATCAGGGAGTGCGGCTTGTCCTTAAGCTCTTCGGTAACGACCTCGAGCTGCATAAACACCTCGCGCCCAATGGCGCGGTCTGCCTCGATGATCCGCACAGGACCTCGCGTCGGATCGCTTTTAACCTCTTGGGCATACTGCAGCAGCACCGAGGTTTTCCCAAAGCCATCAGGCGCGTAGAGGACTACGATGCCGGCCTTTCGGCCCTTGGCGATAAGTTCGTTCATCAAGCGATCGCGCCGCACCATATAGCTACTGCCCAGCGGCATAAGCTCGAGGTCGTCCGTATTGCCCAAATCGTTAACCATGCCCGCTCCTCAACTCGACCACATGGACACCGTAACGCTAGACCATATGTATCGCTAGATGAATAGAGCGATGCTACGGTTTAGGATGTTTGCTGGTACGCAAATGGCAAGTTTTTGTTCAGCGTGGTCCGATTGAAACTTATCCCCCAACCAATCAGTCTTTGCGCAGGTCAATGCGCTTGCCAGCTTGTCCCATCCTTTGGCAGTTTACCTTAAATGAGCGCTGTTCAATTGTGTTGCGCAACTCACCTAGCGCCAGCTACCGTCTGCGACCTTTTCATAGCATTTATGCATAGTATCTGTTATGGAATGAATCATGCTGCACCAGACGCACCCGTCAAGTTCGCGGCAAGGTTTTCGTCAAGCACACGGCGTGCACTCAGAAAAAAGGCCCCCGCAAAGCGGAGGCCTTCGGCAAAGCTATGTCGAGGTGATAGGCTTTCGCTACTCGCAGAGCGAAAGGGCGGCCTCGTCGGCAACGACAACGCAGTTGGTGTGCAGCTGCAGGATCGAGGCAGGGCACTCGGGGGTAACCGGACCAAAGCACATGTCATGCACGGCTTGGGCCTTGGCCTCGCCATTGGCGACAACCAGGATCATGCGGGCATACATGATGGTCTGAGTGCCCATGGTGTAGGCCTGACGAGGCACGTCGTCGATGCTGTCAAACAGGCGGCTGTTGGCCTGAATAGTGCTCTCGGTAAGGTCGACACAGTGCGTACCCTTGGAGAAGTGATCATCGGGCTCGTTGAAGCCAATGTGACCGTTGTTACCGATGCCGAGCAGCTGCAGATCAGGGTAACCGGCAGCAGCGACGATCTTGTCATACTCAGAGCAGGCAGCGGCAGCGTCGGGATTGGAGCCATCGGGCACATGCGTGTTGTTCAGGTCGATGTTAATGTGATCGAAGAAGTTCTCACGCATAAAGTAGTGGTAGCTCTGGGGGTCGTCGTGCGAAAGGCCACGATACTCGTCGAGGTTGTAGGTGCTGACCTCGGCAAAGTCGACGTCACCCTTCTTGTACCAAGCGGCGAGCTGCTTGTAGGCGCCAATCGGAGTGGAGCCGGTGGCAAGACCCAGCACGCAATCGGGCTTGAGAATAACCTGGGCCGAGATGATATTGGCGGCCTTGCGGCTCATATCCTCGTAGTCTTTAGCTTTAATGATCTTCATTACGCGTCCTTTCTCGTACAAGAGAGGCAAGGCTCCCCTTACAAGCACTTGCCCGCGGCCCGCGTCGGCCGCAACCAACGTGTGCGGCCACCAGGGCGAGGTCGCGTAATGTATGTGTCTCGTGTCTACCCGCGTCGAGGCCCCTGCCCGTCCACGGTGACCCAAAGCTGTTTAGCTTCGGACAAATCCCATCTTGCCACGGAGGGCGCCCTGTTTCAAGGGCGCCCTCCGTAAACGTGTTTGAATTGTAGGCTAAAGGCAAAGCGGAGCGACTAGCGCTCACGCGCGACGATGAGCTGGTCCATCTCCTCGACATGCTCGCCAACGGAGCCTTTGATGCTCGAGAACTCAACGGAGTTGCACACCAAGATGGGAACCGTCACATCGTAACCCTCGGCAGCAATTGCCTCGCGATCGAACTCGATGAGCACATCGCCCTTATGGACGATGTCACCCACTTGCGCATGTACAGTAAAGTGCTTGCCCTCGAGCTGAACAGTGTCCAAACCAACGTGGATGAGCACGTCCAAGCCATCGACCGTGTTGAGCGCAACGGCGTGACCCGTGGGAAAAATGGCCTCGACCTTGGCGTCTGCCGGCGCAATCACACGCGTACCCGTAGGCTGAATGGCAACGCCCTGGCCCAAAAGGCCGGTGGCAAACGTCTGATCGTTTACCTCGGAGAGCGGAATGACGTCGCCCGAGATGGGAGCATCCAGCGTAAGGACTCGACCACGCATACCAAAAGACCTTAGGACTTTAGTGAACATGCTCCCCCTCGGACATACCAATCAATCAAAATTGCTTTAACAGTTTA
>CAUDZT010000107.1 GCA_958453935.1 uncultured Collinsella sp.
CCCGTCCCCAATCCAAAGGACCGCTTTTGACGCAGCAATTTACGATTTCCGTACCCCGACCGGATGGAACGCTCATCCCCGTCGTCGTTACCAAAAAGCGCGTCAAGAACTTTAACCTACGCGTCACATCGAGCGGCGAGGTCCACGCCAGCGCACCGCTCGGCGCCAGCCGCGAGCGCATCGAAGCGTTTGTGAAGCGCAACAGCGCCTGGATTATCAGCCGACTTGCCCAACGTGAGCAACGTCAGGCAACAGCGCGAGAGCCGCTCAGCCCATCGTCCATCATTGCACTTTGGGGCAAGCCCATCACGGTACAGGACGCACTCGATCACAACTTTGCATCGCCCGCACCGCGACCCAAGCAGGCCACCTTCGCAAGTTTTATGGGTACCGACGAATCGGACGAAAGCCCACAGGCCAAGCGGCGCGCAATCCTCGACGGCCTAACGTCCGACGAGCTCCAAGCCCACATCGACCAGCTCTACGCGTCCGAGGTCACCGCAGCGCTACGCGACATCGTGCACGCGTACGAAATCGCAATGGGCGTCACCGTGGCCCGCGTCTCCGTGCGCAGCATGAAAACGCGTTGGGGCTCCTGCACACCCAAAACCGGCGCCATTCGTATCGCGCGCGAGCTCGCCGCCTACCCTGTCGAATGCCTCGACATGGTTGTCGCCCACGAGCTCGTCCATCTGCTCGAGCCGAGCCACAATCAGCGCTTTCACGCCCTGCTCGACACGTACTGTCCCAACAATAGAGCACTGTCTCAGCGGCTCAAGCAGCCACCCCTCAACAAGCTCTAGCGTCGACTAGCGCACGCGCTCGATCTCGACGCCGCAGCTTGCCAGGGGCAGGCCAACAGGAGCCCACGGCTTATCGAGCTTTATGCGCACACCAAGCAGCGAGGGATAACGGCGCAGCAGCATCTGGGCCGTCCCCTCGGCTGCCGCCTCGATGAGTTTAAACGTATGCTCGCGCAGATAGCCATCAACATCGTGGCACACCGAGCCGTAGTCAATCGAGGCATCCAGGTTATCGTGCTCCCCCGCCGCGCGCAGGTCGGCATAGAGCACCAGAGAAACGATGAACTTCTGACCCAGCGCGTTCTCCTCGGGATACACGCCATGGTTGGCAAAAACCTCAAGGCCGTCAATGGCAATACGATCGGCATGGCGCAGATCGTCATAGCTCACGTGAGGCACCGCCGTTGCGGTGGATATTTCGCCCCTTCCACGGCGGGCGAGCTCGGCGCCTTCGGTCTTGGTTGCATTCTCGGGCAGTTTCTTGTTACTCAACGCGATCGTCTCCTTCGTTTAGAACCCCGACCGCGCAAACTAACTACACGCGAATCGACAGGTTCTTTTTATCATCGCTCCAGTTGCAAGCATTGCGCGCGGGGCATGCAAAGCAGGCGCGCGACGCTTTGTCGGCTGCATAGAGCAGACGCTCAAGCGGTTGGCTGTTCACGCGCAGCTTTCGATGGCCCAGAATGGCCGTCTTAATGGCTGCGGCATCGGCCGGCTCAAACGCCACGTCATCGGGCATGCCGCCGAGAATCGCATCAGCGACGCGTTCGCTTGCAACATCATGGGATATACCCGATTCATACTGTTCATCTTTGCCGATATCGTGAAGAAGTGCTGTGGCGTAGATGACCTCGCGGTCAAATTCGAGCTGCTCCTCGAGATTCTTGATCCACATAATGCGCGCGACATCGAGCAGATGGTCAATACCGTGGCGGCAGAAGATGCGCCCCGATTCCAACTGTACGATGTTGCCCAGGTGCCGCCGGAACAGCCCGTTGGCACAAATGTAATCAATGCGAGGCATGGCACCAAAGGGGGCCAGGCCCGAAGCCATAAAGCCGCGACGCGACGTCCCCTCATCGGTCTTCGATGTAAAGTCGTTGACGACTCTCATGGTTAGCGGTCCAGCATCCTAAAGAAACGCTCCTCGAGCGCGGGATCGGTCTCAAAGACGCCGCGGCGAGCGAGCGTCACGGTCTTGGTGCCGGGCTTTTGCACGCCACGCATCGTCATGCACATATGCTCGGCCTCCATCAACACAATCGCTCCCTGGGGAGCGAGATACTCCATGAGGGCATCGGCAACCTGTGCGCACAGTTGCTCCTGCAGCTGAAGACGGCGGGCATAAACCTCAACCGTGCGGGCGAGCTTGGAAAGCCCAGCCACCCGACCGTTAGGGATATAACCAATGGCGGCCTTGCCATAAAACGGCAGCAGATGATGTTCGCACAGCGAGTAGAACGTGATGTCGCGCTCGATAACCAAATCGTTCGAAGCGACGGCAAAGGTTTTGGACAGGTGCTCCTCGGCACTCTGGTCCACACCGCCGGCGATCTCGCCATACATACGGGCAACGCGCGCCGGGGTCTCCAGCAGGCCCTCACGAGTTGGGTCCTCGCCTATGCCCTCAAGCAACAGCTTAATGGCGGCCTCGACTTTTTCCTGATCGACCATCTGGGCCTCACTTTTCCGATTTCACGTTCGCGCTATGGTACCACACCCTCCGGCATCGACCACAAGCTACATAGTATGGGTCGAATAGACCGGATCATCACGCCAAAGTTCAACCGCATCACAAAGCGCAACGCCCTCGCGCTCAGCACGGGCGCGCGTAGCGTTCATATCGATCACGCGCTGGTTGCTCGAACCCCTAAAGCGCAGCGAGATATCGTACAGGTCCTGAACAAACGGGCCGTCCACCAACATGTCAAGGCAGGCAAGGATGCGATCCGTCACCTCGGTATGATGGCAACCGCCCGGCATAAGCTCCTCGAGCACATCGCCGGTAAAGCACCAAATAGTCTTCCCCGACTCCATCGGGTAAGCCGCGCGCACGCGCTCAATGAAATCAACGAGCCCCGCCTGATTCTCGGGCTCCATAGGCTCGCCGCCCAGAATCGTCAGGCCATCGATAAAGGGATGATCGAGGCTCTCGATAATCTTGTCCTCGACGGCGCTATCAAAGGGCTCGCCCGCAGCAAAGTCCCACGCAACAGAGTTAAAGCAATTCTTGCACCCACGACGGCACCCGCTCACAAACAGAGAAGTGCGGACGCCTTCCCCATCAGCAATGTCGAAATACTTAATGTTCGCGTAGTTCATAAGTAACCTTCCTGGGGGGTCTGGAGTATATCATTCCGTCCTCAAACATTCTCGGCCTTTGGCCTGCGAAACTGCGGGCGGAACGATATGTCCCGGCCTCATGCAAAAGGCAACTCAATGAACGAAGCGAACATCGAGTATAGGGTTCGAGGTCCAATAAAAACTGGGTTGCGGCTCAACCGCCATCGCAAGTAAATCGCAGCTGCAGCTCGAATTATTTCCGCTAAGAACTTCGAGGAGTGAGCAGACCGCATGCTGCATCTCAGCTACATCAACTTGGCCGCCCCGTAGCGAGGCCCCGGACCTTTGCTCGATATGAGTTCCGCACGAACAG
>CAUDZT010000108.1 GCA_958453935.1 uncultured Collinsella sp.
GCGCCGATATCTACTTTTTGGCGGGTTACCAGCTGCAGCAGCAGGTCGAACGGTCCGCTGTAGACCTGCGTCGACACGCGATACGACATCTTCGACCTCCTTTGACGGCGCCTTCGCGGCGCGGTTTGGGTGCATATTACGACCGTTTTGCACGGTCGACCTGTAAGTTTACCTTAGATGCCGGCGATTGCGAAGTTGAGCAGCTGCTCAGCAAGCGGATACACGGTAACGTCGAAATAGCGGCCGATCACGTCGATGCCGGTCCACATAGGCAGCAGGTACAGCACAATGATGAGGATGGGCATGGCGTATTGCTGCAGGTGGTAGTAGTTGTTGAGCGCCTTGCCTTTGAGGAAGGGCACGATGATCGACGAACCGTCGAGTGGCGGGATCGGGATGAGGTTGAAGAACGCGAGTGACAGGTTGACCACGATAAAGGTGGTGCCGAAGTTCATGATCTGTGATGCTACGGCAAAGGACATGCTGGTGTAGAGGTTGCCGTACGTTGCGTGCATGAGGGCGGCCGCGAGGCACGCGAGTGCGATGTTCGATGCGGGGCCGGCCGCACTCACCAGGACCTCGTCACGCTTGGGGTGCTTGAGGTTGTTGAGGTAGACCGGCACGGGCTTGGCGAAGGCGAACACGGGACCGCCGGCCGCGAGCATGAGCAGCGGCAGGATGATGGTGCCAAACGGGTCGATATGGTTAAGCGGGTTGAGCGACACGCGGCCGCGCGAACGGGCCGTCTTGTCGCCGAGCGCCCAGGCCGCGGCGGCGTGTGCGCTCTCGTGGATCACGATGCCCACGATGACGGCGACGGCGCTGGCGAGCAGGTTCATGATGTAGCTGCTGGACATGGCGCTCCTCTAGCGGACGCGACGCGAGGCGCGCGTGAGCAGGTAGTCGATCACAAACAGGATCACGGCGACGATGGCGTAATCCAAGCGGAACACACCGCCAAAGGGCGACGTGATGACGCCGTAGCCGGCGATGGCGCTCGGCAGGGCGCGCGAAAGCTCGACGACAAAGCCCACGATCTGCAGCTTGGCGGTGAGGCCGCTAAAACACAGCAGCACGGTCATCGCGCTCATAAAGATGCCGCAGATGCGACAGGCGATGGCGATGATGCTCATCGCCACGGCAGCGGCCTTACGAGAGTTCACGCGCGGTCTCCTCTTCGATCTGGGTGGAAAGCTCCAGCCATTCGTCCTCGAGCTTGGGTAGCTCTTGCTTAAGGCCGTTATATTCCCCCAGCGCGGCGTTGAACTTGTCTTGATCGGCATAAAGCTCTTCGCTTGCCATCAATTCCATAAGCTCGTCATAGCGGGCACGCTTTTTGTCGAGCTCCGTCTCGATCTTCTTGAGCTGGTTGCGCACGCCCTTGAGCTTTTTATTGAGCGCGGCGCGGGCTTGGGCCTCGGCGCGCTTTTGCTCCTTGGTCTTTTTGCCCTCGGCAGGCTTAGGCGCCGCGGCGGGGGTGTCGGCCTGGGCGGCGCTTGCCTTGGCGGACTTGGTCGTGGCCGGCGCGCTCTCCGTGGACGCCTCGGCGGCGGCGCGGGCTGCGAGGTCCTCGCGCTTGTAGAGGTAGTAGTCGTAGTCGCCGTCGTAGACCGTGACTTGTCCGTCGCGGATGTCGATGACGCGGTTGGCCACGGCGCGTACCAGGTGCTCGTCGTGGCTGATTAGCACGATGGTACCGGGGAAGTTTTGCAGGGCGTTCTCGAGCATGTCCACCGAGTCGATGTCCAGGTGGTTGGTGGGCTCGTCCAGGCACAGGAGCGCCTCGGGGGCCACGAGCATCTTTGCCAGGGCCAGACGCGCCTTTTCACCGCCGGAGAGGACGCGTACCTGCTTTTCGATTGCGTCGTTGTCGCTAAACAGGAAGGCACCCAGCAGGCTGCGCTGCTGCGGCACGGTCCACTTGGGCGTGACGGTGTCGATCTCTTGCAGGACGGTGTTGGACTCGGTCATGCCCTCGAGCGCGTGCTGGGCATAGTAGGCGACGCCGACGTTGGTGCCCAGATCGCGGGTGCCGGTGGTGGGCGGCTCCAGGCCGGCGAGGATCTTCATGAGCGTGGACTTGCCGGCGCCGTTGGGGCCGACGAGCGCCACGTGCTCGCCGCGGTAGAGCTTGAGGTCGATATCGCTGTAGATGTGCTTGTCGCCGTAGGACTTGGACACGCCCTCGAGGCCCACGACCATGTCGCCGGAGCGCGGCGGGTCGGGGAACTTAAAGTCGATGTGCTTGTGGCCCTCGGGCAGGATGACGAGCTCCTTTTTGATCTGCTCGATCTTGCGGATGCGCTCCTGGGCCTGGGCTGCCTTGGTGGGCTTGTAGCGGAATTTGTCGACGAAGACCTGCATGTGGGCGATGTCGCGCTCCTGAGCGGCGCGCTTGGCGCGCATCTGCTCCAGGTTATCCTCGCGCTGCTTGAGGTAGCTACTGTAGTTGCCGGTGTAGGTGGTCACGCGGCGGTTTTCGAGTGCGGCGACGTGGTCGACGCAGGCGTCCATGAAGGCGCGGTCGTGGCTGACGATGAGCACGGCGCCATCGTAGTTGGCGATAAAGCCGCGCAGCCACTGGACGCTTTCGAGGTCCAGGTGGTTGGTGGGCTCGTCCAGAAGCAGCAAGTCGGGGTGGCGCAGGAAGAGCTTGGCGAGCGCGATGCGCATCTGCCAGCCGCCCGAGAACTCGGAGCACGGGCGCTCGAAGTCGGTGACTTTGAAGCCGAGGCCGGATAAGATCTTTCGGGCGTTGCTCTCGAGCTCGTAGCCGCCCAGGTGCTCAAAGCGGTCCTGGACCTGGCCGTACTCGTTAAGGAGTGCGTCGACGTCCTTGCCCTGCTCGGAGAGCTCGGTGATCAGGGCCTGCAGTTCGTTGGCGCGCTCGCCCATGCGGCGGATTTCCTTGGCGGCGGCCATGACCTCGGCAAGGATGGTGGTGTCCTTGTGCTCCAGGTTGGTTTCCTGCTCTAGGTAGCCCACCTGGCAGTCCTTGGCGTACTGGACCTGGCCAGAGTCGGGACTGTCGATGCCCATGATGATCTTAAGCATGGTGGTTTTGCCGGCGCCGTTGGGGCCCACGAGCGCGAAGCGCTCGCCGGGGTTGATCTGGAAGGACGCGCCGCTAAAGAGGACGCGTGCGCCGAAGCTTTTTTCGATCTTGTCGACCAGGAGGATCATGGTGCCGCCTTTGACCTTGTGTGCCTATATGAAAAAAGGCCCCAACTTGCGTTGGAGCCTCATTCAATGCTCGGGTGG
>CAUDZT010000109.1 GCA_958453935.1 uncultured Collinsella sp.
CGATATCGCGGGGACGTTTGTGCGCGCGGACCGCATGTTGACGGAGCTATTTGATGGGTCGTATGCGGGGACTGACGAGCGTGATGACGAGATGGCTCTGACGCTCGAGGCACTCGAAGCGCGTGGAATCCGAGCGCTCGCCATCTGGGTGCGCATGGTGTTATCGGCGCGGCGCCTGTTTGCCGGCATGCCGGTGACCGACGAGCAGGCATTCAATGAGCTCGACCGTTTTGCCGTGCGTGTGCGTGACAATCAAGTCCAGTTGTTTGGCTTGATACTAGAAGGCTGGCAGTCGTTGGCTGAGGGGCGTCCGGTCAATGCCAAATTCCGTGCGGTGCAGGTGCTTAGGCTTGCCGAGGAATCGATTGGATACATACGCGACAACGCGCTGCTGCTAGAGCGCGCGGCGTACTTACGCAATACATCGATGGTATCGGTGCGCGAAGAGGCAGAGCTGCTCGATTTGAGTCGGACGCAGGTCGGTGGTGCCGAGGCTTGGATGGTGGCGCTGCATTTGGCCTCCGCGGGCCGCGATAGCGACCTTGCAGCCTGGATGTCCATGAACCGCCCGGGGATTTTGGATCCGTCGTATCGGCTGTTTGCGCGTCTTGCGATGCATTGTCTGGGTGAGCCGGCTGCTAGAATTCGAAAGAAGCTCCCGGTGCGCGAGCTGTCGCGGTATTCGCTGCGTGACGACTTTGAGGGCGAAGGCGAGCGTCTGTTCCAGGCCGGCGATGCCGAGGGTGTCGATGTGATTGGCCATATCGAGATCCGCATGTTTGGGGCGTTTCGCGCCGAGCGCGACGGGTTTCCCATCACGGATAAGATGTGGCGCCGCAAGAAAGCGGCGACGCTTGCCGAGCGACTTGCGCTGGGCATGGATACACTGGTCGACCGCGAGACGCTGGCTATGGAGCTGTGGCCCCATGCCGAGTTCAATAGCGCTCGTAACAATCTGTACTCGACGATATCGCGCTTGCGTTCGGCCTTGGGGCCGACACCGGACGGCAAGTCGTGTGTGCTGATTCAAAACGAGTGCATTGGGCTTAACGGCGATTACGTCAAGACCGACGTGCGGTTATTTGATCAGATAAGCCGCGAAGTTTTGGGAAATCGCACGGGCGCGCGCGGGCCCCATCTGGTCGAGCTGTGCCTTAAGATCGAGCAGCTCTACGCCGGCCCGTTGTATGTTCCCAATGGCTGTAATCCCACCTACTTTTTGCGTATGCGGCGCATTATGGAATCGAAGTATATCGACTGCATGATTCGGGGCGCGAATGCCGCTCTAGAAGAAAACGACCTGCAGTCGGCGGTATGGCTGGTGGAGTCGGGGCTGCGGCAAGAGACGGCGCGCGAGGACATGGTGCGTTGCGCTATGCGCGTCTACGGTGCGGCGGGGCGACGACGCGATATCGTCGAGCTGTACAGTGGTCATATGCATCACCTGAGGGAGCAGGTCAATGGCGTGCCCGAGCCCGAGACGCGGCGTCTGTACGAGCGCTTGGTGGAGGGCAGGCTCAACCGCGTGCTCGTCGAGCGATAAAAAATGAGCGTCCGAATTGCTCGGACGCTCGCAAGCTTGATGTATGCTGGCTCGCCGGATCGTCGGCTCTTAGACGAGCTTAATCTTCTCGATGTCCTTGCGCGATGACTCGCGATACAGCGAGAACTTGCGGCCGATAATCTGGACGACCTCGGCGTGGCAGCGCTCGGCGAGCTCCTCGGCGGCCTCGCGGGCAGAAAGGCTGGAGCCGTCCAGCACGGAGCACTTAACGAGCTCGTGCTTCTCCAGGTAGGCGACCGTCTGCTCGACGGTGCCCTCGTTGATGTCGGACTTGCCGATGATGATGGCGGGGTTGAGGTGATGGGCCATGCTGCGAAGCTGCTTGACCTGGGCTCCTGTCAGTGCCATGGGTTCTCGCTTTCTATGTTATGGGGCGCCCCGCGATGGGGCCTTAATCTACGTGAGCTGTCCCACGATAGCGCAGGAACGGCGCGGTGTGGGGCGTGTTTGCCCAGTTCAAAAAGAATGCGGATGCCGAGCGGGAGAACAGCGCGGGTTACAGGCGGACGTGTACTGCGGCCGAAAGCGGTCTATGGACGGCTCGAAGAGACCGGCTCCCATGCAATAAACGCCCAACGGACCTTGCGGACGTGGTCGAGCATGTAGCGTCCCTGCGGCACTCCTTTGGACCCCGGCTCGCCAGCACGGGGATTCTCAATCATATGCTGAGCGACGTAGTCGCGCAGACGGTCGATCTTATCCTCGTTACCGTGCTCGAGCATGCGGGAGAAGTCCGCCACGCCCGCCTCAAGGCTATCGAAAGTATCGCGACGGGGCGATTCAAAGTATGTAACCTGCGGCAGCGCCCCCATCTGAATGAGGATATTAAAGGCATACACAAAGCCATTACTGCAGGTAACCGAGGCACCGATGGCGTTCATCAGGTGCAGGTCATAGCGCGGGCTGGAGTTGGCGACCATCGTGACAGCACAACGCCGACGAGCCGTTCGATCAAGCTTGGCAAGCGCGCCTTTTAGGTTGGTCGTGGTGACAGAACGACTGGCAAAGGCAACATCTACCGCTTTCGCGACCGGTCCAACCAAATCCCAGTCATCATCCCAAGCAAGTTCAAGCGGTGTAATGCGATCCTCGAGTCCATAGTACTCAATGCCAGCATCAAGCGTGCCCAACATAGCAGGGGAAAAGTCAGCAGCAATCACAGGATGCCCAGCCTGAGCAAGCGGAATAGCAATCGACCCAGCCCCGCACCCCATATCGAGTACCGACTCGCTGGGCTCAAGCGCCAGCAGCTTTATAAAATCCCGAGCATAAGGGGCAGTCTCCAACGGCCGAAAATGCCGAGCCCTTTTATCCCACTCAAAAGAATCGTCAGCCCGCCGCCGATCAGCTTGCAGACGCATCCACTCCAGATTCCAATCTGTGGAAAGCAGCTCAGAACGATTCTCCCCATCAGCCACGGGCCAACCTCCTAGCAACAAAAAAGCGACTCCTCCCAAAAGAAGAGCCGCAACCAGCAGATATCAGAAAGAACCGATCCAACGCCAAACCGTCATACCAGCAAAGTAGGGCAGAAGCGAAGCGACTGCCAAAGGGATAGAACCCAACCGAGGGCCCGTTGTGCGGGAGCCCCGGGGAGGGCAAATATATAAGGTCGATCGCGAGTTCCGCACGAGCCGGAGAGCACTTAATGTGCTCTCCGTGCGAG
>CAUDZT010000110.1 GCA_958453935.1 uncultured Collinsella sp.
GCTGGCTCGGCGGCTTTATCGCCGGCCTTAAGATGAGCTTTGGCGAGTCCGTCGGCCCGTGGCGCAAGCACGACGAGGTCTTTAACGTCAACAAGGCTCACCGCGCCGCCGCCGACGCGGGCGATGCCGAGGAACGCCGCCGTGCACGTCGCAATGGCGCGGCCGACCGACAGCTCATCTCGGTCACCGATGACAGCAAGGGTGCTGGCAAGCATGCTAAGAAATAGTAAGAAGAGGTAACTATGGCAGAAAATAAAGACGAACAGCTCACCGACGAGGAGCTGGCACAGCTCCAGCTGGCAGAGGAGAACGAGAACGCCGTCGACCGCCTGGTCCAGGAGCTCGGCTGCCCCACGCGCCGCATCCGCCAGTTTGCCGCCCGCGTGCTGCACCTGCTTGCCGAGCGCGATCCGCAGCGCGTCGTGCCCTGCGTACCCGCGCTGATCGAGGCGCTCGACCGCCCCGAGGCGCAGACCCGCTGGGAGGCCCTCGATGCCCTGACGGCGCTCGCCACCACCTGCCCCGAGCAGTTGGGCGATGCCTTTGAGGGCGCCGAGACCGCACTGTTCGACGAGATCTCCTCCACGCTGCGCTATGCCGCCTTCCGCCTGCTGTGCGTGTGGGGCGCCACGAGTGTCGAGCGTTCGCGCGAGGCTTGGCCCATCCTGGACGAGGCCATCCAGTGCTACCACGGCGACCTTGAGTATCGCGATATGCTCGGTTGCCTGTACGAGTTTTGCCAGGGCGAGATCGACGCCGAGGTTGCCGAGAAGCTTGCGCTGCGCCTTAAGTTCGATGCCGAGAACGGTAAGGGCAGCTATCTCAAGGCCCGTTCGAGCGAGATTTGCGAAATGCTTGTTAAACGTTTTGGCCTGGATCTCTCCAAAAAGAAGAAGCGTGCTAGCGTTAAAAAATCTGACGACGCCGAAGACGAGGAGTAACAGATTATGGCGCACGATGTAGTCCTGATTCCCGGTGACGGCATCGGTCCCGAGATTACGCAGGCCATGCGCCGCGTGGTCGAGGCCACCGGTGTCCAGATCAACTGGAACGTCCAGGAGGCCGGTGCCGGCGTCATGGACGAGTTTGGCACGCCGCTGCCCCAACATGTGCTCGATGCGGTCGCCGAGACCAAGGTTGCCATCAAGGGCCCCATCACCACGCCGGTCGGCACGGGCTTCCGCAGCGTTAACGTCGCCCTGCGCAAGCACTTCGACCTGTACGCCTGCGTGCGCCCCTGCCTGTCGCAGCCGGGCGACGGCTCGCGCTTCCGCGACGTCGACCTGGTCATCGTGCGCGAGAACACCGAGGACCTCTACGCCGGCATCGAGTTCGATGAGGGCGCTGCCGAGGTCGAGGAGCTCTCGCAGCTTGTCGAGCGTTCGGGCCAAAAGACCTTCGCCGCCGATTCCGCCATCTCGATCAAGCCCATCTCTATCGCCAAGAGCCGCCGTATTGTGGAGTACGCCTTTGAGTATGCCCGCCGCTGCGGCCGCAAAAAGGTGACGGCCGTGCACAAGGCCAATATCATGAAGGCGACCGACGGCCTGTTCCTGCGCGTTGCGCGCGAGGTGGCCGCCAACTATCCCGACATTGAGTTCAACGACAAGATCGTCGACGCCACCTGCATGGGCCTGGTCCAGAACCCCAACGACTTCGATGTCCTGGTGCTGCCCAACCTGTACGGCGACATCGTGAGCGACCTGTGCGCCGGCCTGGTGGGCGGCTTAGGGATGGCCCCCGGCTCCAACATCGGTGCCGACTGCGCCATCTTTGAGGCGACGCACGGCTCTGCGCCTGATATCGCTGGCCAGGATATCGCCAACCCCACGGCCGAGATCCTCTCTGCTGCGATGATGCTCGACCACCTGGGCGAGAACGATGCTGCCAATCGCATTCGTGCCGCCGTCTCTGCCACGCTCGACGAGGGCGAGCAGGTTACCGGTGACGTGCGTCGTGCCCAGACCGGCTCCGTTGAGGGCGCTGTGGGCACGCAGGCCTTTGCCGATGCCGTTATCGCGCACCTGGCCTAAGGCATGCACACTGCAAACGCCCAAATAGTACTTAAGTGTTTGCGTATAACCTAAGAATCAATACGCCCGGCGCTCTGTCGGGCGTATTCTATTGGGGACTATGTTTCCTAACAAGGAGTAACCGATATGGGTCTGATTCAAAAGAAGGACGAGAAGGACGAGATCGACGGCATCCAGATCATCGAGCGCGGCGAAGGCCCCGACGGTGACGAGGACGAGAAGATCGATCTGGTCGCCGGTACGTCTGCCGAGCACATTGCTGCCGGCACGACCGCCGAGGAAGAGGACGCTCGCCTGGAGGCAAAGATCGCCGCGGACGCCGCCGACGAGAACCTCATGCCCGAGGAACAGGATGCGGACGACTCCGATGCGGACGACCATGCATCTAAGCACAAGAAGACGATGATTGCCGCCTTTGTGGTCGCCATCGTGATTGCTGCGGTGGTCGGCTTCTTTATTGGCAATGGCGGCTTTGGCGGCAAGGGTGTCGGCTCGTCGACCCTGACCGAGGACCAGCTCGATTCGACCGTGGCAAGCTATAGTTATAACGGCAAGAAGAGCGACATCACCGCGCGCGAGGCCATCGAGAGCCAGTACAGCCTCGATACCGTCAAGGATAGCAACGGCAACTACACCGCCCCCTCTGCCGACGTCATCCTGTCCTACGTGCGCAACAAGATTCTGCTCGATGCTGCCGAGGACGAGGGCATTACCGTCTCTTCTAAGGAGATGAAGAAGTACGCCGAGGATTCTATCGGCACCTCGGACTACGACACCATGGCCAAGCAGTATGGCGTGTCCAAGGACCAGGCCAAGCGGATCGTCCGCCAGTCCGCGACGCTGCAGAAGCTCTACAAGAAGAAGGTGGGCGATGCTTCCGCGAGCATGCCGACCGCTCCGACCGAGCCTTCTGGCGGCAACGAGGACACCGCGAGCAAGGTTTACGCCGATTACATCATCAACCTTGCCGGTGACGAGTGGGATAGCTCGAAGGGCACCTGGAAGGACGAGAACAGCACCTACGCTAAGGCCTTCGCTAACGATGCCTTTACCGCCGAAAGTGCCACCTATAAGCAGGCCATGACCGCCTATTACACCGCCTA
>CAUDZT010000111.1 GCA_958453935.1 uncultured Collinsella sp.
CGCACCACGGCGTTGGCGGCGCTCAGGATATGACCCGTGGAGCGGTAGTTCTGCTCCAGCTTGACGGTCTTGCAGTTTTTAAAGTCCTTCTCAAAGTCCAGGATATTGGTGATGTCGGCGCCACGCCAGCTATAAATGGACTGGTCGTCGTCGCCCACGACCATAAGGTTTTGGTACTTGGCGGCCAGCAGGTTGGCGATCTCGTATTGGACGTGGTTGGTGTCCTGATACTCGTCGACGCTAATGTAGCGGAAGCGCTCCTGGTACTTGTCGAGCACCTCGGGGCGGGTGCGCAGCAGCTCGAGCGCGCGCACGAGCAGGTCGTCGAAGTCCATCGCGTTGGCGGCGCGCAGGCGGCGCTCCAGCTCCATATAGACCTGTGCGGCCTTTTTGTCGTTGGGGCTGTCGGCGGATTTGAGCATGTACTCGGGCCCAATCATGGCGTTTTTGGCCGAGCTAATCTTGCTGCGGATCATGTTGATGGGGAACTGCTTTTGCTCAATGCCGAGCGCCTGCATAATGTCACGCACCATGCGCTTTGAGTCATCGTCGTCATAGATGGTGAACTGACCGGTGTAGCCCAGCAGGTCGGCGTCCTCGCGCAGCATGCGCACGCACATGGCGTGGAAGGTGCACACCCACATGCCGCGGGTGCCACTGGGGATGAGTGCTGCCAGACGCTCGCGCATCTCGGCCGCGGCCTTGTTGGTAAACGTGATGGCCAGGACCTGCCAGGGCTTAACGCCCAGGTCGCCAAGCATATGTGCGATGCGGAAGGTCAGGACGCGGGTCTTGCCCGAGCCGGCGCCGGCAAGGACCAGCAGCGGGCCCTCGGTGGTCAGGACCGCCTCGCGCTGGGCGGGGTTCAGGCTATCGATATCGACGAACGGCTTGGCGGGCTTGGGCGCCGGAGCCGGGGCGTCGTAGATGTCGAGCGGAACGAGCTCGGGTTCCGGCGCGGCGGGGACGGTGTACGCATCGAGCGGCACGGGCTCCGGCGCGGGCGACACGGGCGCGGCAGTGTTCTTTTCCCAGGGCAGGGGCTGGGTCATGGGCGACTCCTCATCTGACGGACGGCGCGCCTGCGGGCAGCGCCATAGTTTGAGCCGTATCAGTATACCGAGCCGCGCGGACACCGACGCAAATCACACCACGACTCCGTGCGCCGCCGTCAGGCCCACCCCAGCGAATTTGGCGCAAAGGTGTCAGGTTAGTCTGCACCACGTTGGTGCAAAGAAACCTGACCCCAATGTACCAATCACGGAGCCACCGATGTCATGGCAACGGTAGCGAGCGGCGGCCAGGGCGAACAAATTGGCATGAAAAGGGGGCGGCATAGACCTTTTGGTCATGCCACCCCCTTTGAATGACAAGTTGTCGCTCCGGTCGCCGTGCAGCGTCAACCAAGTTACAGGCCGAGCATGGGCTCCAGGACAAAGAAGTACGCAAGCACCACGATGCCCAGGATGATACGGTAGACGCCGAAGCACTTGAAGTCGTGACGGCGAACGAAGCCCATGAGCCACTTGATGGCGATGAGCGAAACCACAAAGGCCACAACGCAGCCCACGCCCAAGATGGCGATCTCGTTGGTGCCGAATGTGCCGCCCTTGATGAAGTACTTGACCAGCTTGAGCGCACTTGCGCCAAACATAACGGGAATAGCCAGGAAGAACGTGAACTTAGACGCCACCGAACGCGTGCAGCCCAAAAGCAGGCCACCGATGATGGTAGAACCGGAACGAGACGTACCAGGCACCAGCGAAAGCACCTGGAAGCAGCCGATACCCAGCGCAGTTTTCCAGCTCAGGTCCTCGAGCGTAGTGATGGAGCCAAAGTCCAGGTTATCGTCATCGTCCTCATCCTCGGCGGTAGCCGCGGCGGACGCCGCAAAGTGCGCACCGGCAGGACGTCCACCCGACACCACAGCACGCGAACCAAACGAACCGGCAACGGCCATTTCCTCGCGCTTGCTCGCGCGCCAGTTCTCGATCACGATAAACAGCACGCCGTACACAATGAGCGCCAGCGCCACGACGGGAGCATTGTAGAAATGCTCCTCCATCCAGTCGTTGAGCGGCAGGCCGATCGCCGCCGCAGGAATGCAGCCGAGCACAATCTTGCCCCACAGCACCCAGGTGTCGCGGCGGCCCTCCTTACCCTTGCTGGGCGAGAACGGGTTGAGCTCGTGGAAAAACAGCACGCAGACAGCCAGAATGGCGCCGAGCTGAATCACGACCAGGAACATATTCCAGAACGTCTCGCTCACGTTCATCTTGACGAACTCGTCCACCAAGATCATGTGACCCGTCGACGAAACGGGCAGCCATTCGGTGATGCCCTCGACAAGGCCCATGAAGGCAGATTTTAGAAGCTCGATAATATCCAAAGGGACCCCCTCGTTAGACACCCGCCGGTAGATGTTCTGCGGACGATGCGGGCGATGTCCCATTATCAACCGTTGGCGGTGCGCCTGCGCCTACCCTTACCAAAAAACTCGCCCGTTCACAGAATTGCGAGCGGTCAAACCGAAATCCTTGGGTATAACTGCAACAAGATAAAGTGTCCGGCGGCCAACGCACCCGCGCCCGCCCGACGCACGAGCCCCGCGCCCGTGCGATAGACCAAGGAGGAAACCATGAACGAGGGCTACACCAAGGTATTTGTTTCACTCGACGGTACTGAGCAGCAGGATTTTGTGCTCGCACGCGCCATCAAGGTCGCCGCGAACAACGGCGCCAAGCTGATCATCGGCCACGTCATCGACTCCACCGCACTCGAGAGCGCCGGTTCCTATCCGGTCGACTTGGTCAACGGCTTGGAGGAGGCCTTTAACAACTCCATCGCCAAGCAGCTCGAGGAGGCCAAGGCCAATCCCAACATTCCCGAGGTCGAGGTCATGATTCGTACCGGCCGCATTCGCGAGACGCTCAAGGATGAGATGCTCGACGTGGTCAAGCCCGATCTGGTGCTCTGCGGCGCCCGCGGCCTGTCCTCAATTAAGTACGCGCTACTGGGCTCGATTTCGACGTTCCTGCTGCGCAATACGGACTGCGACATCTTGGTCGTAAAGTAGCGTTGCTCCCACCGGCC
>CAUDZT010000112.1 GCA_958453935.1 uncultured Collinsella sp.
ATATTGTTGTACTGGCTGTTATCGGTATTGCGTTTGTCGCCGTGTGCGTGCGCATCTACCGCAAGGGCACCTGCGCCGACTGCGCTCAGGGTGGCGTTTGCACGGGGCATTGCTCCAACAAAAAGACGTGCGCCGCACTTAAGGGCGTGGACAAAATCGCCGAAGACTTGGGCCGCGGTATTCATTAGCCGACCGGCGTTTGGGCATGCATGATTGCAGATGCGGCAGTTGCTGATACGATAGGCACGTTAGCAACTGCCGCCGAGCGGCTCAAACGAAAGGAACCCTGTATGGAGTCCTCCGCCTATCCGATGCTCTTTAGCCCGATCAAGGTCGGTACGACCGAGGTCAAGAACCGCGTCTTTATGCCGCCGGTATCTACCAACCTGGCCGATCGCGGCTATGTGACCGACGATTTGGTCGACCATTACCGCGCCCGTGCCAAGGGCGGCGTGGGTCTGATCATCACCGAGGTCGTGACGGTCGAGCCTACCTATACCTATCTGCCGGGTGACATGTGCTGCTACGACGACACGTTTATCCCTGGCTGGGAAAAGCTCGCCGCCGCCGTCCACGAGTACGGCTGCAAGATCATGCCGCAGCTCTTCCACCCCGCCTACATGGCCTTTAACATTCCGGGCACCCCGCGCCTGATCGCTCCGTCCTTTGTGGGCCCGTCCTATGCTCGCGAGGCGCCGCGCCCCATTACGGTAGATGAGATCCACGAGCTCACGCATCAGTTTGGCGACGCTGCCGTGCGTATGCAGAAGGCCGGCGTCGATGGCGTCGAGGTTCATGCGGCGCACGCCCACGGTATGCTCGGCGGCTTTTTGACTCCGCTCTACAACAAGCGCACCGACGAGTACGGCGGCTCACTCGACGCCCGCATGCGCTTCCTGCTCGAGGTCATCGCCGAGATTCGCGAGCGCTGCGGCAAGGACTTTATCATCGACGTCCGCATCTCGGGCGATGAGTACACCGATGGCGGCCTGACCCTCAACGACATGATCTACGTCTCGCGTCGCCTGGAGAAGGCCGGCGTCGACATGATTCACGTGTCGGGCGGCACCACTATCAAGCGTGGCTCTGCGATTCCCGCCGCCGGCACCCAGCAGGCCTCGCACGCCGCCTGCTCGCGCGAGATTAAGAAGCACGTCAACATTCCCGTCGCCACCGTCGGCCGCATCAACGAGGCCTGGATCGCCGAGGAGCTGATCGAGGACGGCGCTGCCGACATCTGCATGATGGGCCGTGCCAATCTGTGCGATGCCGAGTTCTGCAACAAGGCCGCTGCCGGCAACGCCGACGACATCCGCCCCTGCATCGGTTGCCTGCGCTGCCTGAACGGCATCATGTTCGGCAAGCGCATCTCCTGCACCGTCAACCCGGACGTGGAGCGCGACGAGGCCGGTTACGAGCCTGCCGCCGAGGCCAAGAACGTGCTCGTTGTGGGTGCCGGTCCCGCGGGCATGGAGGCGGCCTATATTGCCGCCAAGCGCGGCCACAACGTGGTGCTCGTGGATAAGCAGGACGAGCCGGGCGGCGAGATGCGCATCGCGGCCGTTCCGCCGGCAAAGCAGGAGCTCACCCGCGTGATCAAGTATCAGTACCGTCGCCTGGCCGAGGCCGGCGTCGCGTGCGTCTTTGGTACCGAGCTTTCGGCCGAGGACATTCAGCGCGACTACGCGGGCTACGAGGTTGTCCTGGCTTATGGCGCCGAGCCCATTGCTCCAGCCTTTATGCAGGGCTTTAAGCAAGTTATGACGGCCGATGACCTGCTGGGCGGCAAGGCTTTCCCGGGCAAGAAGATTGTCATCGTCGGCGGCGGAACCGTCGGTTGCGAGACGGCCGACTACCTGGCCCCGCTGGTCAACGACCTGTCGCCGGCCAACCGCGATGTCACCGTCATCGAGATGACCAAGACGCTTGCCGCCAACGAGGGCGGTGCCGGTCGCGCGGTGCTCATCACGCGCATGCTCTCCAAGGGTGTTCACGTGCTGACCGAGGCCAAGGTGACCGAGATCACCGAGGACACCATCAGTTACGAGAAGGACGGCGAGGTCCACACCATCACCGGTGCCGATACACTGGTGCTTGCCATGGGCTATCGTCCCAATACCAAGCTGGCTGACGACCTGGCTGCAGCCGGTGTTGCCACCCACGTGCTGGGCGATGCCAACAAGTGCGGCAACATCCGCGACGCTATCGGCGATGGCTACAAGATCGCCTGCGAACTCTAGTCAACCCCTTGGCGCATGGGGGCCAGGTTACTTTGCGCTAAGTTGATGCATGTAAACCTGACCCCATTGCACCATTTGATAAAACGCAAGCGCTCGCTGCCTGCGTTTTATCAAAGAAAGATTATTGTCGAGCCTTAAATGCCTTTTGTTTGTGTGCCTTCCGCAATCATATTGCGGTTGTAGACCAGGTGCAGATACATCGCATCGTGAGCGGCGGTGGGGTTGCGCGTCTCAATGGCGTCGGCCACACCGTGGTGCGTGCGGATGGTCTCCTCGACGAACTATTTTTTGCCCGTTACGTCGATAAAGAGGGGAACGGATGCCTTGAGCACACCCATCAGACGGGTAACGGCGAGGTTGCCGCCATCCCAGGGCGGCTTCATGGGGTAGCGCCCGTACGCATCGAATTTTTCCTCTCATAGATGTGCGGCACAAAGAGCCCCGAGTTCATACGAGCTCGGGGCTCTTTTCGTTTGGATTTCAGACGTATTGACAGACGAAAACAGTCTGCGTCCGGCATTGAGCCATACGAAAGTGAAATTATGCGTCTTAATTCCGTACGCAAATCAAGACGAAAGCCGTTTTCGTCTTCTATAAATCAGTACGCAAACGGTTTTCGTCTTATAATACGGTCATGAATAGTACGAAACGAGGGGGTTGTGCATATGGTTGTTAGAGAGAGCCCTACAGTCGAATACAAGGAAAGCGTTACGCCGACGTTTCTTAAAACGGTGAGCGCCTATGCAAAC
>CAUDZT010000113.1 GCA_958453935.1 uncultured Collinsella sp.
CGCTCGCGCTCCAAAGCAAGGCTGATATGGTCTGCGAGAGCAATGAGAATCTTGTCGTTGATATCAACATTGAGCTCTCGACGGAGCATCTGAACGATGTCCTCGGAAATCACGAGGTTGACGGTGGGGATGGACTCCAAAAGATGTGCCAAGCGGTCAATCGTACGCGAATCCTGAGAAGTTCCCTCCTGCAGCGCATAGGTCTTTTCGACCGACGCCTCGTCGATAGCGTCGCCGGCATGGCGGCCAAAGCAGAGGCCTCGGCCGATGACGATGAGCTCGGAGCCATCGTCCGAAGTGACCATTGCGACGTTATTGTTGAAAACTCGCTTGATAACCACGGTACCCACCACAAGAATTTACTCGGAAAGCCAGACGACAGGCTCTTTAACAGCAACAGGGCCGGAAGCATGCTCACGAAGAGTCGAGTTCTCCGAGCGCTCGCACACGATAACGAAGACCGTGGGGTCGAAGCCAGCGGCGCGGACCGCGTCGAAATCGACCTCGACGAGGGGCTGGCCCGCGTCGACATGGTCACCCTGAGCAACAAGCGCATGGAAGCCCTTGCCCTCAAGTTTAACAGTGTCGATTCCGATATGCAGCATCACCTGAGCAGAGCTGTCGTCGGACATGATGCCCAGCGCGTGCTCAGTCGGAAACAACGCCGCGACGGTGCCGGAAACAGGAGCGCACACCGTTCCCTCTTGGGGAACCACGGCAACGCCATCGCCCACGGCACGGCTGCTAAAAGCGGGGTCATTGGTATTTTCTAGATGAACAAGCTCGCCGGAAACGGGAGCGAGGATTTCGAACTCGGAAGCTGCAGTCTTCTGCTCATCCGAACCGCCCATCAGGCGAGAAAAGAAACCCATGGTGGCATGTCCCTTCATAAATATAGCCCAACCAAAATCAAGCGAATGCATCCATAGAGACACACTCGTTCAAAGACTTTGGTTAGGCCCACGTCCGAGGGACTCGGTAACCTTCCGCATTTCTTTTTACGTGAGCTATTGTAGACAAGCCCAAAGCCAGAATAATCATTATGACCGGTGAGCGGTATTTTTTCTTCGATAAACGGTATTTAAGCGGCACTTAGGGACGTTCCTTTTCTGCCGGCACCCAGGGACACTCCTTGCAGCAATTTCGCATGCGTTAGATGAAGAGCTCGCATTCCTTCCGCACGACGCAAGCCTTGCTCAGCATCTGGGAAACAGCGGATAGCTTGTTGGGATCAAGCTTGCGAGCGCCTCGCGGGCATACGGCGATGCAGCGCATGCAGGAGATGCACGCCTCGTCAGCTGCTCGCTTGGGGTCGCCCTTGTCGATAGCACAAACGGGACACGCCGCGGCGCATGCACCGCAGGAGACGCATTCCTCTGTTGCCTCGGGTGCCATACGGCGACCTCCAGCTTGTTTATAAGGGCGATTGCCGGGGATAGAGGGCTCGGACGCATCCTCAGCCAACAGCTTTTGCTGAATTTGCTGCGCAAACTCTGCGAGCTGCGCCGCATCCTGCGCGTCCGGTCGCCCAGCAGCAAACTGACGAGCAACGGAATGCTCAGCAATAGCAGAAACAGCTGCAACCACCCTAAATCCGGCGCGCTTCGCAACGTCCTCCAGCTCTACGAGCGTGTCCTCAAACGCGCGGTTTCCGTATACACAAACCAAAACAGCCCGAGCCCCGTTGCCGCGCACCATGCCCAACCGGTCAGCCACCACAGCCGGGATTCTACCGGCATACGCCGGCACAGAGATTACGGCCACGTCGTCCTCAGTCATCGAGACAGCGCTGAAATCTAGCCCGCTATCGGTCAGATCGACGGTAACGGTATTATTGTCCAGCGCCCCGGCCACAAGGCCAGACACCTTCCGCGTTCCACCCGTCGGACTAAACACAATTTCGAATACGCTCATCGAGGCACCCTCTCCCTACGCCTGGCAACGCGTCAAGCCGTTTTCACATTCAGACAGAGTATACGGCGCATGGGGGGGAGCTCCCCGTTTTGGTGCGCCAGGCACCCCAATGCACCCACCCTACGCTGTCTGCCTCTTCGTTTTGTATAAATTACGGTACAGATTGTATATATTTACGGGATACCGCCGCGTTCTCCTGAGGTACCCCATCCTGGCCCGTGCAAAAAACGGAGTATTCTGCAACGTGACCGCGCCAGCACCGCCGCGGGTGGGCAAAACTGTAGGGCGCCGTATCATTCTAAGTCCCGACATGGCGAGAATGACGCCCCCCCTGCTCCGGAAAACGGCGAAATCTGACTCGGAACGCTCGCTAGGGATATCCGAAGGCCACCGTTGGCGACGTCGAATCATATGCAGACAACTCGAACTGCAGAATACTCCAAAAAATGCACGGCGCACCCCATAGGACCCATTGCTGCATGGCAGGAAACAAGCCCACGGCATCCTCTAGATGCATTCCCGAGGAAATCACATTTGAACTAGCGATCGGATACGGCAAACAAAAGGGCCCCGAACGTAGTTGCTCGGGGCCCTTGGTTCACCTCGCTCTAGCGGGCGATGCGTATGTTATTTGCGCTTGCCGCCGCCGTCGCCGGGGCGACGGGAGCTGCCACCGCGCTTGCCGCCACGACTGTTGCCATAGCTGCCACGATTATCGCGACCGCCGGCACGGCCGCCGCGGGAGCCGGCCTGGTTGCCGCCACGCCCGCCACGATAGCCGCCACGACGCTCATCGCGGGTGTCGTCGTAGTTGCGCCAGTCATCGCGACGATCGCGGCTGGCACGCGGGTCGCGACGATCGCGCGACTCATTCGAACGACCGGCGCCGCTGCGGCCACCGTTGCCACGAGCGCCCTCGCGACGCTCACCACC
>CAUDZT010000114.1 GCA_958453935.1 uncultured Collinsella sp.
CGAAAGGGGTACGCGTAAGGGGTACCCCGTCAATACTGCGTCGTCAGTATAGCAGCGCTTCTCGAAGCAGTGATGCTCGCTGCGGGCTGGCGATAGCGTGCGCCGTTGGCTCCCCTTCTCGCAGCAAATAATTACATATGAGGGAGGAGTTGTTGCAGCAAGGGGTTTCCGGATGCGCTAGCGGTGGTATGATCGTGGGGGAGCAATGAGACGTGGGGGGTCGCGGCTGGCGGCTTCCCATTGGTAAGAGGTACGTAAGGGGCTGGTTATGACGGTCTTTCATCGGGTGACCGAGGGCAAGCTCGGTTCTCATGACGGGTGCACGATTGAAGATGAGGTATCCCAGGAGTTCCTCGACCGCATTCCCGGAGGCCTGTTTCGCTATCGCGCCGATGACGAGGGCGGCACGATCGACTACGTAAGCCGCGACGTGCTGGAGCTGTTCGGCTGCGCCACCTACGAAGAGTTCTGCTCCATTACGGGCAACAGCTTCATCGGCATGGTGCACCCGAACGATCGTCAGCGGGTCACCGAGGAGATAACCTCTCAAATCAAGTGTGGCAACACTGACGCAGTCACCTACCGGCTGAACCGTCCCGACGGCGCCGAGGTGTGGGTAGATGACCGCGGCCGCTACGTGGTGGACGACGAGGGGCAGGCCTGGTTCTACGTCACCATCATCGACATCACCGAGAAGATGAGCTATCAGCGCAAACCGGAACGGGCTGAAGAGCGGGTGGAAATGCTCACGGTGCTCTCGCGCGACGTCATTTTCGATATCGACTGCCAGGCACAGACCGGCGAGATCTTCGGCGATTTCGAGGCGCGGTTCAACCGCGAGCCGCAGTCGGACGACCTCATTTTGCAGAAGCGTTGCGACAAAGAATGCTCTATCGATCTGGAGGTGCACGACATCGAGCGCATCCGCGACATCGTTGCGCAAGGCGACTTCATCGATATGGAAACCTCGCTGCCCAATGCGGAGGGCGACCCCATCTGGTGCCGCTACCAGTCTTTCGTGCTGTTCAACGGCGTCGGTTGTCCCGTTCGCCATGTGGGTCGTCTTCTGGACACCCACGATATGGTTATGCGCGAGGCCACGCTGCGGAAGAAGGCCGAGCTGGATGGGCTCACGGGCGTTTTCAACCGCGAGGCGGCTATGGCGCGCATCGAGAAGGCCCTGGCCAGCGAGGATTGCTCGCACGGTTGCAGCCTCTTCCTCGTGGATGTGGACAACTTCAAGCAAGTGAACGATGGCTTCGGCCATCCGGAGGGCGACCGCATGCTGAAAGAGATTGCCGCGTTCCTCGGGCGCAACATGCGCAAGGACGATGTCGTGGCTCGCCTCGGCGGTGACGAATTTGCCGTGTTCGCTGCAGGCCTCGTGCCAGGGCCGGCATTGGAGCGCGTGCTCGCCCAGCTCTCCGGTGGCATTTATGCGCGCAACCCGCGTCCGGCTGACATGCCCGAAGACTTGCAGCCTTCTATCTCGATCGGCGCTGTGGTCTGTACGCGCACCTCCGTCACCTTCGATGACTTATATCAGGTAGCTGATGAGGCCCTCTATGTGGCCAAACGCGGCGGCAAGAGCCAAGCGGCCTTACGGCGTCTCGACTAACGCCGGTTTCTCGGTGAGCATGACGACGGCCCGGCTGTCTCCCTGTTTGGGGAATTCAGCCGGGCCGTCGTCATTTGAACGGGACGAGTTAGTTTATGGTGTAGAACGCGTACTCGGCCTCGCCCTGGGGGAACGTCGCCTTCACCTCGTAGAGGTAGTTCGGCTCGATGCGCAGGGCCGCAGTGCCGTCGTCGCCCAAGGTGCAAGGTACGTCCTCGCCATCGCTCTGCGGGTCAATCTTGGCGGTTTCGCCCTTCACCAGGGGCTGACGCTCGATTTCCAATGACGTGGGATTCACTGAGAAAGCGACGAATGCATCGACAGCGTTAGGGATGCGCGCATCGACGATCGTTTCGTTCAGGGTTCCGTTTCCGTCAGCGGCGGAGCCGTCAACCTGGGACGTGCTGGTTTGGCCGTCTTCCGTTTGCCACTGCCAATCGAATTCGTAGGGATTCAAAACGACGGAGGTGTCGGCCTGATCCGTCTTGTAACTGAGGCTGCCGACGGGCACTTGGCTTTGGTCGGGCGCCGCGAACACGGTGTCCACGATGTCGGCGTACTGCTCGGCATCAGCGGGGCTGCCGGTTTCTATGACTTCGACTTTAGTGATGCCAGGATACTGCCCCGGGTAGCTTTCCAGCATGATGCCGTTGCCCGTGACCTGCACGATATTACCCGCCACCAAGGCCTCTTCGTCGGTCTGCTGCCCGTCGACGATGATGGTCGCATCATCAATTTCCGTAGGAATGTAGGGAGTCTGCGTCTCCTGGTCGACGAAAAGCACCTGATCGCCGTTGGCGTAGGCAACCATGGCCGTGCTGACGACGTCGCCCTGGGTCGCCTCGCTTGCTCCGTCAGCAGAGCGATTGCCCACGGCATCGGGTTTGCCAGGCGAGTCGTTGGAGCCGCCGGCGCAGCCTGGCAGAATGAGCATAAAGCTTGCGGCGGCGAGGGCCACTATAAGCAGGGTAAGGGAGGTGCGAATATGTTTCCTCATGGCAAAACCTTTCA
>CAUDZT010000115.1 GCA_958453935.1 uncultured Collinsella sp.
ATATTGTTGTACTGGCTGTTATCGGTATTGCGTTTGTCGCCGTGTGCGTGCGCATTTATCGCAAGGGCACCTGCGCCGACTGCGCTCAAGGTGGCGTTTGCACGGGACATTGCTCCAACAAAAAGACGTGCGCCGCGCTTAAGGGCGTGGATAAAATTGCCGAAGATTTGAGCCGCGGTATTCATTAGCCGACCAGCGTTTGGGAATGCATTACTTCGGATACGGCAGTTGCTGATACGATAAGTACGTTAGCAACTGCCGCCGAGCGGCCCAAACGAAAGGAACCCTGTATGGAGTCCTCCGCCTACCCGATGCTCTTTAGTCCGATCAAGGTCGGTACGACCGAGGTCAAGAACCGCGTCTTTATGCCGCCGGTGTCCACCAACCTGGCCGATCATGGCTATGTGACCGACGACTTGGTCGATCATTACCGTGCCCGTGCCAAGGGCGGCGTGGGCCTCATCATCACCGAGGTCGTGACGGTCGAGCCTACCTATACCTATCTGCCGGGTGACATGTGCTGCTACGACGACACGTTTATCCCTGGCTGGGAAAAGCTCGCCGCGGCCGTCCACGAGTATGGCTGCAAGATTATGCCGCAGCTCTTCCACCCCGCCTACATGGCCTTTAACATTCCGGGCACGCCGCGCCTCGTCGCCCCGTCCTTTGTGGGCCCGTCCTATGCCCGCGAGGCGCCGCGCCCTATCACGGTCGATGAGATCCACGAGCTCACGCATCAGTTTGGCGACGCTGCCGTGCGCATGCAGAAGGCCGGTGTCGACGGCGTCGAGGTCCATGCGGCGCACGCCCACGGCATGCTCGGCGGCTTTTTGACCCCGCTCTATAACAAGCGTACCGACGAGTACGGTGGCTCGCTCGATGCCCGCATGCGCTTCTTGCTCGAGGTCATCGCCGAGATTCGCGAGCGCTGCGGCAAGGACTTCATCATCGACGTCCGTATCTCGGGCGACGAGTACACCGATGGCGGTCTGACCCTCAACGACATGATCTACGTCTCGCGTCGCCTGGAGAAGGCTGGCGTCGACATGATCCACGTGTCGGGCGGCACTACCATCAAGCGCGGCTCCGCGATTCCCGCCGCCGGTACGCAGCAGGCCTCGCACGCCGCCTGCTCGCGCGAGATCAAAAAGCATGTGAACATTCCCGTCGCCACGGTCGGCCGCATCAATGAGGCATGGATTGCCGAGGAGCTGATCGAGGACGGCGCTGCCGACATCTGCATGATGGGCCGCGCCAATCTGTGCGATGCCGAGTTCTGCAACAAGGCCGCTGCCGGCAATGCCGATGATATCCGTCCCTGCATCGGTTGCCTGCGCTGCCTGAACGGCATCATGTTTGGCAAGCGCATCTCCTGCACCGTCAACCCGGACGTGGAGCGCGACGAGGCCGGCTACGAGCCTGCCGCCGAGGCCAAGAACGTACTGGTTGTTGGTGCTGGTCCTGCGGGCATGGAGGCAGCCTACATTGCCGCCAAGCGCGGTCATAACGTGGTGCTCGTGGATAAGCAGGACGAACCGGGCGGCGAGATGCGCATCGCAGCCGTTCCGCCGGCAAAGCAGGAACTCACCCGCGTGATCAAGTATCAGTACCGTCGCCTGGCCGAGGCCGGCGTCACGTGCGTCTTTGGCACCGAGCTCTCGGCCGAGGACATTCAGCGCGACTACGCGGGTTACGAGGTTGTCCTGGCCTACGGCGCCGAGCCCATCGCTCCGGCATTCATGCAGGGCTTTAAGCAGGTTATGACGGCTGACGACCTGCTGGGTGGCAAGGCTTTCCCGGGTAAGAAGATCGTCATTGTGGGCGGCGGCACCGTTGGCTGCGAGACGGCCGATTACCTGGCCCCGTTGGTCAACGACCTTTCGCCGGCCAATCGCGATGTCACCGTTATCGAGATGACCAAGACGCTTGCCGCCAACGAGGGCGGTGCCGGTCGCGCGGTGCTCATCACGCGCATGCTCTCCAAGGGCGTTCACGTGCTGACCGAGGCCAAGGTGACCGAGATTACCGAGGACACCATCAGCTACGAGAAGGACGGCGAGATCCAAACCATCGCCGATGCCGATACGCTGGTACTTGCCATGGGCTATCGTCCCAACACCAAGTTGGCCGACGACCTGGCCGCAGCCGGTGTTGCCACCCACGTGCTGGGCGATGCCAACAAGTGCGGCAACATTCGCGATGCCATCGGCGATGGCTACAAGGTCGCCTGCGAGCTCTAGTCAACCCCTTGGTGCGTGGGGAGGGGCGTCTCTGCGCCATCCGATAGCAAAATAGCGGTGGTGTCCCGGGTTTCGGGATGCCACCGCTTGCTCTTGCGGTGCTGGCGACGTGAGCACCCCCTCTTTCACCGCAATTGAGGGGATGGGGGATGCGATAGTATTACGTGGTGATATTCGACAAACCGTGAGCTTCATTCGAGGGCTTTATGGAACAACACCAGCATTATCAGAGCCTGCAAGATCAGGCATACAACGCATTACGCTCCAAGATCATCTATGCCGAGCTCAAGCCCGGCACGCGCCTTTCGGCGATTGGTCTGG
>CAUDZT010000116.1 GCA_958453935.1 uncultured Collinsella sp.
GTGGGCGGCTGGTGGGGCGGTCATGTCGACGAGCCCATGCCCACGGCCGTACCCGATCCCGACAAGCCCGCGCGCATGGCCAGCAGGCAGGCGCGCCTCAGCGAGCAGGACAGTCTGCAGCAGGACGACGGCAAGTAAGGATTTGCTGTATGTGGTGTATCGTTTTATCAAACTGAGATAACATATAAAAAGACGTTATATACGTATTAGTTATTTCGCTATTTTGATAAGAGTGATCAGATATGCCCGCACCCAAAAATGCACCACTTTACCAGCAGATTTACGACGAAATCAAGGATGCGATCGAGAAAGGTGTTTATGCACCCAAGGAGCGTATCCCGTCCGAGCTTGAGCTTGCCGAGCAGTACGAGGTAAGCCGCATTACGGTGCGTCGCGCCGTTGAGGAGCTGTGCTCCGATGGCTACCTGGTTAAGCAGCAGGGCCGCGGCACCTTTGTCTCCACGCCGCACATCAACCGCCAGTTCCACGCCTCGACGCTGCAGACGTTTACCGCGCTGTGTGCCGACAATGACATGAAGGCGGGTGCACACGTGGTCGATCGCCAGATTGTGCCGGCACGTCAAAACGAGATGGAGTTCTTTGGCCTGCAGAAGGACGCGCTGCTACTGCACATTAAGCGCGTGCGTACGGCCGACGGCGAGCCCATCTTTGAGGAAAACATCTTTGTGCCGTTTGATACATACCGTGAGCTGTTGACGGCCGATCTTGAGGACAAGTCGATTTTTGCCGAGGTCGAGCGTGTTGGCGGAACGCCGATTGTCTCGGTTGGCTACCGTACGGTCGAGGCCGTTCGCGCTAACGCCGAGCAAGCGGCCGAGTTGGGCATTGCTCCGCACGATCCACTGCTCAATCTGCGTGCCGGCTTTATCGGCCCCAATGGCGAGCCGGTCCTGATGGGTAAGCAGTACTACGTGGGTAGCCGTTACGTCATGGTGATGTAAGTTACGCGGTTTTACCAAACCGCGTAACGGGCCGACGCTGCGCGCCGCCCAGGGCGACAATTTGTCATTCAAAAGGCAAGGCATGACCAGAAGGTCTATGCCTTGCCTTTTTCATGCCAACTTGTTCGCCCTGGACGTCGCTCGCTGTCCGTCCTCTACCTGCGGCGGAGTAGTCATTGCACTCATTGGGGACAGACTTAAATGAGTAGTCGTTAGGGATATTCTTGTTTGACTAGTCGTTTAAGAACGTCCCCAATGACTACCCATGTCGTGGCTGGCCGCCGTGCGGCACTGGTCCGCGTGGCGGCGTATAATCGGCGGCAGATGACTTGGACGTTAGGAAACCATGACCGATAGCATGCAGCAGACGGCGCTCGACACGCTCGGCGCCTATTTTGGCTACACCTCGTTTCGCCCGGGGCAGGATCGCATGGTCGATGCGATCCTTGCCGGCCGCGACGCGCTGGGCGTTATGCCCACGGGCGCCGGCAAGTCCATTTGCTACCAGGTGCCCGCGCTCATGCTTCCCGGCATCACCTTTGTGGTGAGTCCGTTGCTGTCGCTTATGGAGGACCAGACCCGCGCGCTGCTCGCGGCGGGTGCGCGCCCCAGTTATCTCAACTCCAGCCTTACTCCGGCCCAGCAAAACACCGTGCTCAAGCGGGCGCGCGAGGGCCGCTACCAACTTATGTACGTGGCGCCCGAGCGCCTGCTCGAGCCGCGCTTTTTAGCCTTTGCGCAGGAGGCCGCGGCGGACGGCGGCATTGGCGTGCCGCTCGTGGCCATTGACGAGGCCCACTGCGTGAGCCAATGGGGCCAGGATTTCCGCCCCGCCTACCTGCAGATTCGTGAGTTCATCGATTCCCTGCCGCAGCGCCCCATCGTGGCGGCCTTTACCGCTACGGCGACTGAGCGTGTGCGCGCGGACATTCAGCAGATGCTCGGCCTGCAAAATCCCGCGACGGTGGTGACGGGCTTCGATCGCAAGAACCTCTACTTTGGCTGCGAGGAGATGGGCGACAAGGCCAAGGCAGCGTGGGTGCGCGACTATTTGATTGCGCATTCGGGCGAGAGCGGCATCGTGTATTGCTCGACCCGCAAGACGGTCGATGCGCTGGCAGGCGAGCTTGCCGAGGCGCTGGGCCCCAGCGGCATTCGCGTTGGCCGCTACCATGCCGGCATGGGCAACGACGCCCGCCGCCAAAGCCAGCGCGCCTTTATCGACGATGATATCCAGGTGATGGTTGCCACCAACGCCTTTGGCATGGGCATCGACAAGCCCAACGTGCGCTACGTGATCCACAACAACGTGCCCGAGAGCATCGAGGCCTACTACCAGGAGGCGGGCCGCGCCGGCCGCGATGGCGATCCGGCCAGCTGCCACTTACTGTGGAACGGCAACGATTTTCGCATGCGCCGCTTTTTAATCGACCGCGGCGATGCGGCCGACGAGGCGCTCGACGACGAGCAACGCGCGTGGGCGCTCCAAAATCGATATCGTCTGCTCAGCCAGATGGAGGGCTACTGCAACACCACCGGCTGCCTGCGCGAATACATGCTGCGCTACTTTGGCGACGAGGCCGCGGCCGAGCATGC